>JAJYXW010000188.1 GCA_021801525.1 Actinomycetes bacterium | reverse complement strand
ACGCGGCAGCGAGGGAGGAGCTGAGCATGAGCGGACGCGCTCCCCCACCCGAGAGCGGGCTGACGCTGAGCCCGCCCACCACGACTCCACGCACGAAACGGCCAGCCACGACTGCTGCCGACCCGACCCCTTTGCTCCCAGGCGGCCCCGCAGTCCCCTCCGGGAGCACACCCCCATCCGGCTTGCCTGCCGGATTGCCAGCCAGTGTCCGATGTTCCGGCGATGTCCGGCCGGTGTCAGGGAGCGTCGACGTCGAGCACCCTGCGGCGATGAGCACCAGGCAACCGAGCACCAACGCACAGCAGGCCCGGCCCCCCTTACCCAAGGTGGAGAAGGCGGGCCGGCATGCGCGCCTGAGCGGCTCAGCGGATAGGGATGGCGACGGCAATGGCGACGGTCTCATGCTCTATTCCGACGTTCCTGCGCATCGCCTGGTTCCCGCGGCGCTTTTCGAGGCCGAGCCGACAGCGGCCGTCCTCGACAGCCTTCGCCTGCTTCGTGCCACGGCAGGACTTGGATTCTGCACGGAGCCTCCTCCCTTCCGGACTGACGCCATTCCCGGCGTCGAGGTGATCCGAGTCTGATCAGATAACCGCCCGCGCCGACATAGACCCCGAGCGCGACGCCCTGAAAGGGCCTGCATCAGGCAGCATGGCGGTGATGAGATCGCCTGTGCGGCTCACCGGGAACGCCTCGGCTCGTGCACCCGAAGAACGCGCGGCGAGCTCCCCCGCAGCGGCGCGCTGGCGCCGCTTGGGCTGGCACCCGTTGGCCCGGCGCCGCTCCTGGGTCCTCGGGCGAGTAGCCATCGGCCTCGCGGCGCTGGTGATGCTCGGCGCGGCTGCTCTCGGCGGGCTGCTGGCCCTGGCGCCAGGGGTAGCCAACGCGCCGGTCCTCGCGAGCAGATCCCTCTCCCGCCACGGCGGGCAACCGGTTGCCGAAGTGCCGGTGAAGGTGGGCGACGCGCTGGTGGCAATCGAGGACCAGGCATTCCGGAGCCCCCCCGGCGTGGACATCGCCTACGGCGCCATCCGCTACCTCTACGCCCATCTGCAGGGCCAATCGAGCCAAGGGGGGTCCACCTTGGCCCAGCAGCTGGCGAAGGTGCTCTACACCGGTCCGGGCGACAGCCCCTTCGATGTCGCTGAGCAGGTGGTCCTGGCGCTGAAGCTCGAGATCACCTACTCCCACCAGCAACTTCTAACCATGTACGCCAACTCGGTGTACTTCGGCGACGGCGCCTATGGCCTCGCCATGGCAGCAGAGCGCTACTTCCACCGCAGTCCCGCAGCCCTCGACTGGGCGCAGGCGAGCCTCCTCGCAGGCTTGGTGCAGGCTCCGAGCATCCTCGACCCACTAGTCCATCCCCACCTTGCCTTGCTGCGTCGTAACGCGGTGGTGGCCCAGCTACGTGCCATGGGCGTTCTGAGTGCCCCAGTCGCCCACCGGGTGACCGCCCAGCCTCTGCTCTGAGTGCCCGGGGGTAGCGAGCTCGACCGAATGCCATCGGAGGACCGGACGGTTCCAGGGGAGCGATGGAGGCGAAGCATGGCTTCGCGTCTCCACCCACGCCCTAAGCATGGCGGCGCCGAACACCAGTGCCGCAAGACCAGCCACGACCGCGCTTCTCCCGGCAGCTGGAAACGCGAGCACCCAGGCGCTCACGAGGAACCCGAGCGCGATACGCGGCAGCTCGCCCCGTCCGGGCCTCCACCAGCTCGCCTCTTCCCGCTCGGCCATGTGCATACCGTAGGCCAAAGGTGTGTCATCGGCACGTGGCCGAAACACCGCGCCCTGGCAAGGTGCGCCCTGGCACGCCGTGGTCCGAGATCGGACCTGCCACGAGCCCGGCCTCCTCGATTCGCCCGACGAGCTCCGGAAGAGCGCCCAACGCCGAACGCCAAGCCCCTGGCGCCGAAGTGCAGTCCGAGTCGTGCAGAAGGAGTGTTGCCCCTGCCATTCTCCGCCCGGTAAGGCTCGCCAGGACCGACTCCGGCGTCGCCGCCGCCCGCCAGTCCCGGCCCCAGGCAGTCCAGAGCACGGTGCGAAGGCCTAGCTGCCAAGAAGCCACGACAGTGCCCCCGCTCATTGCTCCGTACGGGGGCCGGTGCAAGAGCGGGGCTCGGCCCGTGGCCCGCGAGATCGAGTCCATCCCCTTGGCCAGATCGTCCCTTACCTGCGGCAGCGTCATAAAGAGATGGGGCCGGTGACCGTACCCGTGGAGGCCAACCTCGTGCCCCGCTGCTGCCACCTCGGCTGCCAGTCCGGGGGCGGCGTCGACCATCATGCCCAACATGAAGAACGTCGCCTTCACGCCCAGGGAGTCCAGAGCCGTCAGGAACGCTGGCGTGGAGGAGGGGTCAGGACCGTCGTCGAAGCTGAGCGCCACGTGGTCCGGGCGACCACAACCCGACAGGTGCGGAAGCAGGGCACGCCGTAGCGGCGTGAGTGCTGCAAGGCCGGGAGCCGCGTGCGCTACGATCGCCAAGGCTCCGGTCCCTAAGAGGCTCAGCGGATAGGGATGCCGGGCTTGCCGTCCCCCAGACTTCGCATTGCGGCGTTGTCGTCGTCGGACAGGCACTCCAGCCTGCCCTTCCTCCTCCGCCTTGCCCTCCTCGTCTGGATGAACGGCTCCCTGATCCAACCTCCCTATCCGCTGAGCCTCTAGGGCAATCCTTGTGCCAGAGAGCCTGGCCGACCTACCCACTCGAGCGCGCTGCAGCTATCCCGTACGCCGTCCCTGCGGGGCAGCGGCATCGCGGAGCGAAGCAGCGGCCTCGCGGCGGTACGCTCGCCCGGAGCCCTGCAACGCTCCGGCAAGATCTCCGGACCTGGCCATGTCTGCGACATGATCCGCGGCATCGGATACGAATATGCTGCGCGCACGGCGTGCGTGTGACGTCGTTCCCGAGGCTGCCGCCCTCACCATTGCCAGCAAGTCTGCCTGGTCCCTGGCGAAAGGGGCCACCCCGGCACGCTCCATGGCGAGGGCGTTGTCGCGGCCGTGCCCTGGGATGGGGCGGTAGGAGATAACCGGCAGCCCCACCGAGAAGGCCTCCATCGCTGTGAGGCCACCCGCGTTCTGCACGAGGACGTCCGCAGCGGACATGAGCATGGGCATCCGGTCGGTCCACCCGATGGCCATACCCTCGGGACGCCCGGCGAGCCGAGCGAGCAGTCTCTCGTTGTTGCCGCAGGCGACCATCACGAAGTGCCTTGGATCATGCACCAGATCGTCGAAGGTCGCCTCGATCTGGCCCACTCCCCATGACCCCGCCGTCACGAGAACAACAGTCGAGTCCTCGGGCACACCCAGGAGGGCCCTCGCCACGTCTTTTGCCACTAGCTGCTCACGAAAGCATGGCGCGACCATCGGGCCGGCCGCGACCACGGGACCGCTCGCCATTTTCCGTATCGCGTCGGCGGAGGTCGAGTGAACGCAAAGATGCAGGTCGATACCCCGCCCTACCCACAGCGGGTGAACCGAGAAGTCCGTCAGGAAGGTCGCGACCGGCACCTCGATCCTCCCCCTACTGCGCAGGTGCCCGAGCACCACCGAGGCGAGTGGATAGGTCGACACCACGGCGCGGGGCTCTCCGTCTGCGATCCATCGTCGCAAGCGGCGGCCGAAGATCGCCGACAGCAGCACGACCATCGGGGTGTAGAGGAACGGAGCGACGACCCACATCCGGTAGGCGATGTCGTAGAGCCACGGGGTCCAGCGCAGCCACAGCCGGAAGACGCCTTTGGTGATGCCCCCCGAACGTGGCGCCGCATCGAGGAAGTCCACCATGTCGGTAGCGATCCCCCGCTCACCGAGGCGGGCACAAAGCTCCGAAGCGGCACCGTCGTGACCCGCACCGATGCGCGCGGATACCACGAGCACCCGCGACGGTCCATCCATTCGCGCTACGTTAGCCGCTGGAAAGGCCAACCCGCGGTCAGCGGGTCACTGCTCTTCTAAGAAATCCTTCAGGGGTTGAGCGGCGTTCGGGTGCCTCAGCTTCGCCAGTGTCTTCGACTCGATCTGGCGGATGCGCTCCCGAGTCACGCCGAACGCTCGCCCGACCTCTTCGAGGGTTCTTATCCGACCGTCTTCGAGCCCGAAGCGCATGGCCATGACCTCGTGCTCGCGAGGAGGGAGCGTCGCGAGCGCCTCGCGGACTGCCTCGTGGAGCATCGCCCTCGTCGCGGCGTCGTCGGGAACCTCCGCCCCGTGGTCCTCGATAAGATCCGACAGGCTGAAGTCCTCCTCCTCCCCCATCGGCTGCTCGAGCGAGACGGTGTCCTGGTTGATGCGCTGGATTTCCCGCACCCGCTCCGTCGTGAGCTCCAGGCGTGCGGCAATCTCCTCGCTCGTCGGCTCGCGCCCGAGCTCCTGGAGGAGTTGGCGCTGCGAGCGCACGACCTTGTTGATCGTCTCCACCATGTGGACCGGTATGCGGATGGTTCGCCCCTGGTCGGCAAGGGCCCGTGTGATCGCCTGCCGGATCCACCAGGTTGCGTAAGTGGAGAACTTGAACCCCTTGGTGTAGTCGAACTTCTCAACCGCCCTCATCAGGCCCAGATTGCCCTCCTGAATGAGGTCGAGGAACGCGAGGCCGCGGTTGCGGTAGCGCTTCGCGATCGAGACCACCAGCCTGAGGTTCGCCTCTATGAGAGCTTCCTTCGCCTGCTGCCCGCGCCTCAGGTCTCGGGCCAGCCGCGCCCGTTCCTCGATGGAGAGCGCATGGCCCTCGGGGTCGGCCTCGGCGGCCGCCAGCACAGCAGCTGCCTCGTTGCCTGCCTCGATGCGCTTCGCCAGCTCGACCTCGAGATCCCCGGTGAGGAGGGGAACCTTGCCGATCTCCTTCAAGTAGGTGTGGACCGGATCCGCCGCGCTCCCGGCGATGTCATGCCCCCCGGAGCCGGTGCTCGCCTTCGGCCCCCTGAGCCTGGGCGACCACGCTCGTGAGCTTCGAGACTCGTCTTCGGCATCCTGCCTGCGCGCCCTGTCCGGCGAAGTGGCCAGATGGTCGCCCCCCGGCGACGCGCCCACATGGTCGCCCCCCGGCGACGCGCCCACATGGTCGCCCCCCGGCGAAGCAGCCACATGGTCGCCCCCCGGCGACGCGCCCACATGGTCGCCCCCCGGCGACGCAGGCAGAGCCGAGCCCCGCTGAATCTCCCTCATGGCATGTCCACTTCCCTCCCTGCCAGCCAGGCTAGCAACCGATCGGCCGCACTGACGGCCGAGGAGGGTACCTCCAGAAGATCCAGGTCGCGGCGCACTTCAGCTACTTGTGCCGCCAGAGTCGCGAGCTCGGGCCCATCGCCCACGAGCTGTCGTGCCTGTGCCTGCAAAGAGGCGAGCGCCCGGCGGGTCGCCTCCCTCACGAGCTGCACCAGCACCCCCTCGAAGTCCGCAACCGGCTCCTCGACTGCAAGGCGCGTGAGCAGCTCGGCCACATCGTCATCCGAGTCGGCGATTGCAGCATGGAGGTCGGAATGGCTCTGCAGCGCCTCGAATGCGCGGCGCTCACGCTGCTCGAGGAACAGCACGGGGCTCAGCCGGGCCCCCACGTCGTCCCGCCGATGCATCACGAGGCTCAGCGCCTCGAGCGATGGGCTCGGCAGCAGGCTCACCCGGCTCGCCTCCGGCGGAGTGCGTCGGCCGAGCACGACCGCGTCGGAGTGCCCTGCCCGATCCGGCGCAGCAGCGCTGCCACCGCCGCTCGGACGAGCCTCGCTACCCCTGAGCAGGGCGGGGTCGATCCTGCAGCGGTCGGCCACCCACATCAGGTACTGGTCGCGCACCAGCGGGTTCGGATGCTCGGCCACCGCCGCAACGGCTCGCTCAGCACCCTTGGCCCTGCCTTCTGCACTCGTCATGTCCACACCCTGCAAGATCCTCTCCACCCAGAATCGCAGGAACGGCACTGCTTCGCCGACAGCCGAGCGCAGGGCGTCGGGATCGCTGCTCGCCAGCTCCGCCGGGTCGCTCGCAGCGGGCAGCCTCGCCACGAAAACGTCCACTTGGTGCTGGCGCTCCCACTCGTAGACCCTTCCCACCGCCGCCTGGCCTGCGGAGTCCGCGTCGTAGGCGAGCACGATCCGCTTCGCGAAGTTGCGCAGCAGCCTGAAGTGCTCCTCGCCAAGGGCGGTCCCACACGTCGCCACGGCCCTCGGTACACCCGCAATGTGGAAGCCGATCACGTCCGTGTAGCCCTCGCAGACGACCACCTCGCCCGTCGAGATCACCTCCTGCTTGGCCCAGTTCAGGCCATACAGGACCCGCCGTTTTGAGTAGAGGGAGCCTTCCGGGGAGTTCTTGTACTTGGGACCCCGGGCCTCGCCGGAGGATGATGCGCCAGCAGATGCAGGGGCCGGAGGCAGGATGCGCCCGCCGAACGCGATGGCCTTGCCGGAGGCGTCGAATATCGGGAACATGACCCGTGCCCTGAACGCATCCTGCTGGCGGCCCCGGCTGTTCACGAAACCCAGCCCGGACTCGCTCAGGACCTCGCTCGGGACCGAGAGGTGGCGGGCAAGGCTGTCGAAACCGTCAGGTGCCCAGCCGAGGCGGAACTTCCGCACGACCTCTCCGTCGTAGCCGCGCGACCGAAGGTAGTCCCTGGCCGGGCCGCCCTCCGGGGAGGACAGCAACACCTCGTGGTACCAATCCACCGCCCGCTCCATCACCTCGAGCAGTGGTGCTAGCCGGCGGCGGCGTTGGGTCTCGCGCACATCGTCGCGCACCGTGATGCCCGCCCGGTCCGCCAAGCGCCTCACCGCTTCGGCGAAGTCGAGGTGCTCGAGCGATCGGACGAAGGTGATCGCGTCGCCCGATTCCTGGCATCCGAAGCAGTAGTAGAGGCCCAACTCGGCGTTCACGCTGAACGAAGGCGTCTTCTCGTTGTGGAAGGGACACAGCCCGACGAAGCGCCGTCCCTGGCGTTTGAGGGCCGAGTGCTCCCCGATAAGCGCGACGATGTCGGTCGCCGCTCTGACGCGGGCCACGTCCTCGTCGGGGATTGCCACCAGCTGACGCTAGCGCATACCCTCGGATGTCGCTCCGGCCAGCACCGCATGGGCGGCTGCCAGCCGGGCGACCGGCACCCTGAAGGGCGAGCAGCTCACGTAGTCGAGCCCCGCATTCGCGAATAGCATGATCGACTCGGGGTCGCCGCCGTGCTCGCCGCAGACGCCGATCTTCAGGGAAGGCTTGGTGGCACGGCCACGATCGACACCGGCACGCACCAGCTCCCCGACACCGTCGGGATCGATGGTCTCGAAGGGGTTTCGCTTCAGCAGTCCGAGCTCCAGGTACGTGGACATCATCCGGCCTTCGACGTCGTCGCGGCTGAACCCGAAGGTCATCTGGGTGAGGTCGTTCGTGCCGAAGGAAAAGAAGTCGGCCACCTCCGCTATCTCCCCGGCACGAAGCGCGGCTCGAGGAGTCTCGATCATCGTCCCGATCGTCACCTCCATGGACCCGGAGCCCTTCCCTCCGTGCTTCGCACCGCTGCGGCCGGCCTGCGCGCCACGCTTGCGCGCGCCGCGCTCTTCCCTGGCGGCAGCCAGGGCGTCCTCCACCCATCTCCGGGCCAGTGCCAGCTCCTCGCGCGACACAGTGAGCGGGATCATCACCTCGACCACGGGGTTGCCGCCCGCGTCGACGCGCTCTGCTGCGGCTTCGGCCAGCGCTCGCACCTGCATCGCATAGAGGCCCGGCTTCACGACGCCGAGGCGGACGCCGCGGGTGCCGAGCATCGGGTTCACCTCCCGCCAAGCCAGCGCTGCCCGGTACAGGGCACGCTCCTCCTCGCTCAACCCCTCTCGGGCTTCCTTCACCGCCAGCTCCACCGTGTCGGGCAGGAACTCGTGGAGGGGAGGATCTAGCAGCCTGACGGTTACCGGCAAGCCGTCCATGGCGGCAAGTATGCCCACGAAGTCAGCTTTTTGCGCCACGCGCAGCTCCTCGAGCGCAGCGGACTCCTCCTCGGGGTCCGACGCGAGGATCATCCGCCTCACTATCGGCAGCCGGTCGTCGCCGAGGAACATGTGCTCTGTCCGGCACAGACCGATCCCCTCGGCGCCCAAGCGCCTGGCGTTGGCAGCGTCGGCCGCTGTGTCGGCATTTGCCCTCACGGCAATATGGCCGCCGCGCAGCTCGTCTGCCCATCGGAGCAGCACCTCGAGCTCCTTCGGGGCCGCTGCCGAGGAGAGGGGCACCTGGCCCAGCACAACCTCGCCGCTCGTGCCGTCGATGGACACCCAGTCACCCTCGCTGACTAGCACGTCCCCGACGCGAAACCCGTGAGCCTCCACTCTCAGCGCCTCGGCTCCGACGACGGCGGGCTTGCCCCATCCGCGGGCCACGACGGCCGCATGGCTCACGAGGCCCCCGCGTGCAGTCAACACGCCCTCCGCGGCCAACATGCCGTGGACGTCCTCGGGCGAAGTCTCGTTGCGCACCAGGATCACGCGCTCCCCCCGCGACGCCGCTTCCGCTGCGGCGTCCGCGCTGGTGCAGACCTTGCCCACCGCAGCGCCCGGCGAGGCTGCGAGGCCTCGGGCGAGCACCTTGTGCTCCTTGGTGGCGAACTGCGGGTGCAGCACCTGCTCCACCTGGTCTGGGCTGACGCGAGCCACCGCCTCGGAGCGAGTGAGCTCGATGGCAGGATCCTTGGTCATCTCTATCGCCATCCTGAGCGCCGCCGCTCCCGTCCGCTTGCCCACCCGGGTCTGGAGCATCCACAGCTTGCCCTGCTCGATCGTGAACTCCGTGTCACACATGTCCCGGTAGTGACGCTCGAGGCGGGCGAACACGTCGAGCAGCTCCTCGTAGACCTCGGGAAAGCGCTTCTTCAAGGCGGAGAGCGGCTCGGTATTGCGTATGCCTGCAACCACGTCCTCTCCCTGGGCGTTCACCAGGAAGTCCCCGTAGGCCCCCTTCTTCCCAGTGGCCGGGTCGCGCGTGAAACCCACGCCCGTGGCGGATCGCGCATCGCGGTTCCCGAAGACCATCGCCTGGACGTTCACCGCGGTGCCCAGGTCGTGAGGGATGTGCTCCCTGATCCGGTAGGCAACCGCTCTCGCCCCGTTCCACGATCTGAACACTGCCTCGATGGCACCGCGCAGCTGCGCCTCGGGGCTCTGAGGGAAGGGCGCGCCGGTATGGCCCTCCACGATCTGCATATAGGAGCCAACCAGGTACTTGAGCAGCTCCGTCGGTATGCCGGCATCCGTCTTGGCACCCGCAAGCTCGCGCGCTGCCTCGAGCAGTCCGTCGAAGCGCTCGCCGGGGACGTCGAGGACGATGCGACCGTACATCGCGACGAAACGCCTATAGGAGTCATAAGCGAACCGCTCGTCACCCGTCTGCTTGGCGAGGCCCTCCACGGACTCGTCGTTCAGGCCCAGGTTCAACACGGTGTCCATCATCCCGGGCATGGAGAACTTGGCACCCGAGCGTACGCTCACCAGCAGGGGGTCGGAAGGGTCGCCGAGCCGCCTGCCCATCTTGCGCTCCAGGCGGTCCCTGGCTCTTTCTAACTCGCGGTCGAGCCCTTCGGGCCATCCGCCCTCCATGTATGCACGGCACGCGTCCGTCGTGATGGTGAACCCGTGTGGCACCGGGAGCCCGAGCACCGAGGTCATCTCGGCTAGGTTCGCCCCCTTGCCGCCGAGGAGATCCTTCATCTCCATCGGCGCCTTGCGATGCTTGTGGTCGAAGTCATAGACGTAGGGCATTAGGTCTCCTGCCGGGCGCTCGAACTCGGGTACGACGGAAATATGAGTAACGGTGCAACTTCCAAGCGGATGTAGCGGATGTAGCGGATGTAGCGGTGCAACTGTCAAGCGGATGCCACAGTGCAACTACCGCGAGCCTACCGTCGCCGCCGTGGGCACCCTGCAGCTCAGCAGAGGCCGAGCCTCTCCCTCATGTGCTCCCTGAGGCCCTCAATGGGAACCCTCACCTGTGCTGTGGTATCACGCTCGCGCACCGTGACGGACCGGTCCTCGAGCGAGTCGAAGTCGACAGTGACGCAGAAAGGAGTTCCGATCTCGTCCTGGCGGCGGTAGCGCCGCCCGATCGCCTGCGTCACGTCGAAGTCGCACATCGTAAGAGGCTGCAACAACGCCAGCACCTCGCGCGCCAGGGGAACCAGGGCCTCGTTCTTCGAGAGCGGCAGGACTGCCACCTTGTAGGGCGCGAGCCTCGCGTCCAGGCGTAGAAGCGATCGCCGCTCCCCTGCCACCTCGTCCTCGGCATAGGCGGAGATCAAGAAGGCCATCATGGTGCGCGTCGCGCCGGCGGCCGGCTCGATCACATGGGGCACGTAGCGCTCGCCCGTGGCCTGGTCAAAGTACTCGAGCCGCTCCCCGGACGCGCTCGAGTGCGCTCCCAGGTCGAAGTCAGTCCGGTTGGCAATGCCCTCGAGCTCGTCGAACCCCCAGGGGAAGCGGAACTCAACGTCTGCGGTCGCCTTCGAATAGTGGGAGAGCTCGCTCTGGTCATGGTGTCTCAGGCGAAGATCGCCCTCCGGGATGCCAAGGTCGCGGTACCAGGCGAAGCGCGCCTCGCACCAGTACTCGAACCACCGGTCCGCCTCTGGCGGGGGGACGAAGTACTCCATCTCCATCTGCTCGAACTCGCGGGTGCGGAAGACGAAGTTCTGAGGGGTGATCTCGTTGCGGAAGGACTTGCCGACCTGGGCGATGCCGAAGGGGGGCTTCTTCCTGGTGGTCCTGAGCACGTTGGCGAAGTTCACGAACATCCCCTGGGCGGTCTCCGGGCGCAGGTAGGCCACCGCGCCGGCGTCCTCGACCGGTCCGGCATGGGTCTTGAACATCAGGTTGAAAGCGCGTGCTTCGGTAAGGTCCGAGGAACCGCACGCTGGGCACTTGCCGTCGATCTTGTCGGCGCGCCAGCGCTCGTGGCACGACTTGCAGTCGACCAAGGGGTCCGTGAAGTTCGCCAGGTGGCCCGACGCCTCCCATATCCTCGGGGTCGAGAGGATCGCCGCGTCGATGCCGACCACGTCGTCGCGCAGCTGGACCATCGACCGCCACCAGGCGTCCTTCACGTTGCGCAGCAGCAGTACGCCGAGTGGACCGTAGTCGTAGGTGGAGCGGAACCCGCCATATATCTCTGCAGAGGGGAAGATGAACCCGCGCCGCTTGCACAGGTTCACGACCTGCTCCATCAAGTCGCCGTCCGGAGCTGCTCGTGTCGCTGACATGGGACAACGTTACCGGCCCGGAGCATCCCCCTTTTGCGTCAGAGGCTCTCGAGGCGCGCTGTGAGCCTGGAGGTTCGTGTGCAGGCTCCTCACACGGCGCTCGAGGTGGTGCTCGATGGCCTCGGTGGTGATCTCCGCCACCTCGCTGGCGAGAGCTCCCTCGGGCTCCCCGAGCGCCTCGCGGAGCTTCCCGCCGAGCACCAGCCGCATGAGAGCGAGCGCCTCGCCAGACACCGGCCGGCCACGCCTGCACGACCGGCAGAGCGCACCACCTTGTCCGAGGTCGAACGCGACCAACGCGGATGTGCACCCGCACGCGACGCACATGTCGAGGACCGGCGCCGACCCCTCGGAGACGAGCACCTTCAGGATGAACGCCGGCACCACCATTGCCGGATCATCAGCTTCGAGCACGCCGAGGGCACCGACGAGCATCGCGTAGAGCTCGGGAACCGGCACCCGCTCGGGGGCGAGCTGGTCCACCACCTCCAGCATCGCATATGCCTTGGCGAGCCTGCCTAGGCTCTCCCTAGTCCTCCGGAAGCCCTCCACGACCTGGGCCTGGCTCACCACGTCGAGCTCACGGCCGCGCCAGCACAGCATTCTCACCCGCGTAGCCGGCTCGAGACGCGCCCCGAAACGCGAGGTGGTCTTGCGCACTCCTTTCGCCACCGCCCGGACCTTTCCGTGCTCGGCAGTGGCGAAGCTGACGATGCGGTCCGCCTCGCCGAGCCTGATGGTCCGCAGCACCACACCCTCGTCGCTGTAGAGGCTCACCGGCGTTCGCGCCCTCCGAGCGTGCTCCCGAGGGCGATCATCCCCACAAGGGCGACGCCAGTCACGAGCACCGCCGTGGCGGCACCGACTCCGGCCACGGCCATCGACAACACGAGGGCCAACGCTGCAACCCCTCCGAGCAGCGCGAGAGTCCTCACCCGCGCCCTCCCTCCACGACGCGAAGCGTCACCTCGCCACTCCCCCATAGCGACGATCACGCCTCTGGTACTCGCGGACGGCGTCGAAGAGGTGCTCCCGGCGGAAGTCAGGCCAGAGCACGTCGCTGAAAACCAGCTCCGAGTAGGCGAGCTGCCAGAGAAGGAAGTTGGAGATCCTGTACTCGCCCGAAGTGCGAACGACGAGGTCCGGGTCCGGCTGGTCAGGGTGGTAGAGACGCGCTCTGAGAGCCCGCTCGTCCACCTGCCCGGCGCGCAGCCCATCGTCGACAATCCTGCGCACTGCATCGACGATCTCCGCCCTTCCGCCATAGTTGAAGGCCATTGTGAGCGTCATGCGCTTGTTGGAGGAGGTGAGCTCCTCGGACTCGTCCATCCGCCGGAGCACCCGCCTCGGCACACGCCAGTCACGCCTTCCGGCGAAGCGTATCCTCACGCCCTTGTCGTTCAGCTCGTCGCGTCGCCTTACCAGCAGGGACTCGTTGAAGCCCATCAGGTACCGCACCTCGTCGGCGGGCCTCCTCCAGTTCTCCGTCGAGAACGCGAACATGGTCAGCCACTTGACCCCCAGCTCCAGCGCCCCCTCGACCGCGTCGAGGAGGGCTACCTCCCCGGCAGCATGGCCATCGGTGCGCTGGAGCCCGCGTGCACTCGCCCAACGACCGTTCCCGTCCATCACGCAGGCAACGTGAACGGGTACGCGTGACAGGTCGATCTCGCGGTCGAAGTGGCCTGCCAGGGGTTCCCGCCCGGCATCTGGCCTCGGCGCGCTGGTGTTGCTCACGTGACGAACCTACCCGCTCCGCCAGGCGGCACCGTGCCAGCAACACGATGCACGGGGATCTGCGCCGGCCCCGCCATCTTCCGCTCCGGTAGCGTCGGGACGTGGAGAGCAACGAGGAGGCAGCCGAGACCCGTGCACGCGAGCACCTTCGCGCCATCACGCGCAAGCTGCCCGGCGGCGGCGAGGACCGTCCAGGCCAGGACGGCATGGCCTGTGCTGTCGCTCGCTCGATGGAGGGCGGCAGGCACCTCGTGATAGAGGCAGGCACCGGCACTGGCAAGTCCCTCGCCTACCTCGTCCCAGCCATCCTCTCGGGCCGAAAGGTCGTCGTCGCGACGGCCACCAAGGCACTCCAGGAGCAATTGGCCGGGAAGGACCTGCCGTTCCTCGCCGCCTGCCTCGGAACAGGGGTGCCCTTCAGCTTCGCCATCTTGAAGGGACGTTCCAACTACCTCTGCGTGCAACGCGCGCGCGAGGTGTCAGCGGATGCTCTGTTCGACCCTGCTGCGGGCCCCGAAGGCTCCACGGGCTCCACGGGTTCCACGGGTTCCACGGGTTCCACGGGTTCCCAGGGG
>JAJYXW010000149.1 GCA_021801525.1 Actinomycetes bacterium | reverse complement strand
GCCGTTGAACCATCGCCCGAAGCCTCGGTTACGACGACACAAGACAGATGTAGGGGCCGGGTCGGCTCCTCATGCGACAGCCGCGTAGGTCTTCGGACCGCGCGACTTGTTCAGAGACAGACCCTTATCACCGCTTCGTTCGGTGAGATCGAGCATCGCAGTCCTCCGGGTTGGTCCTGTTGAGGACAGTAGCCCTGGGGTGTCTCGAGGTCGGGCCCGCCCCTCCCTGCCTGCTCACGGGTCCGAGAAGCACCAAGTGCTGGCCGACACCTCGACACGGGAGAACCCTGCGCCGTGCGCCCAGGCGGGCGAATCTCACTGCTCGGAGAGGATCGCAGCGAGCTCGGCTATGGGGTCGCGCACCACGGGCCCGGTGGTCTCCACCTCGGCGCGAAGTATCCGGCCGTTGAACGAGAACGGCGCCTCGTAGCCGGTACCCACCGCAGGACCCCACTCGTAGCCGCAAGTGAGGCCCACCCCGACGCCGTTGAAGCCCGTGGGGGTGAAGCGCTCGATCACTCCCGACGCGACGGGCGCGCCGTCGACGCTCAACTCCGCCTTGCCGCCCAGGCCGTCGTCCTTGTCGAAGCTGAACCCGAGCAGGTGCCGTCCTGGCAGGAGGACGCCGGGGCTCTCGACGACGTCGAGGTGCTTGCCGTAGAGGTTGTGGACGTAGCGGAGGCGCCCGGCGAGCAGGTGAAGCGACCACCCGCCGAGCACCGAGCCGAGGGCCAGCAGCACGCCGTTGCCGACCTCGCCTTCGGGGAGCTCCACCTCCACGGTCATGCGGTGCGAGCGATTGCGCACGTTCACTGCGACCGGCTCGGGCACCTGGGCGCCACCTTGAAAGTACCGGAAGCTGTCCCTGGGGCGGCGCCAGTCGGGCTTCGGGTGGGCGAGAGTCCAGAGCACCCGGTTGTCGAGGGGGAGCACGTCGTTGCGCTCTGCCTCCTGCCACCAGAGGTCTACGAGCCGCTCCACGCGCTCGGGTTCTGCGGCGGCCATGTCGTGCACCTCGGAGAGGTCGCGCCTCAGGTCGTAGAGCTCCCAGACGTCGGCGTCGAAGGGTGCATTCGGGTCGAGCCCGTCGTCGTAGATGGGGCCGACCGGGTGGTAGGTGACCGCCTTCCATCCCCGGTGGTAGATGGCGCGAGATCCGAACATCTCGAAGTACTGGGTGTCGTGGCGCTCTGCGGCCGCGGCGCCGTCGGGGCCGAGTAGGTAGGCGAAGCTGGTGCCGTCGATACGGCTCTGGGGGACGGACTCGATGAGCTCGGGCGCCTCGATGCCGGCGAGCTCCAGCACCGTCGGCAGCACGTCGATTGCGTGGGTGAACTGGTGGCGTATCGCGCCGGCCGAAGCGCCGATGCGGCCGGGCCAAGAAACTATGCACGGGTCCGCCACTCCCCCCTGGTGGACCTCGCGCTTCCAGCGCTTGAAAGGCGTGTTGCCCGCCATCGTCCATCCCCAGGGGTAGTTGTTGTGCGAGGAGGGTCCCCCGATCTCGTCCAGGCGCTCGAGCATCTCGGCTGTGCTCGCCGGATCCAAGTTCGAGAGCCGGATGTCGTTTATCGAGCCCTCCCGGCCTCCCTCGGAGCTGGCTCCGTTGTCGGACACGAGGACCACGAGTGTACGGTCGAGCTCGCCCAGGGCATCGACGAAGGCGAGCAGCCTTCCTATCTGCTCGTCGGTGTGGGACAGGAACCCGGCGAAGCACTCCATGAAGCGCGCGGCCACCATACGCTCGGCCGCGCCCAGCTCCTCCCATGCCGGGACCCACGGCGGGCGCCTGGAGAGCTCCGTGCCGGGGGGCACTACGCCCAGCTCGAGCTGGCGTGCGAAGATCTCCTCGCGGGCCGCGTCCCAGCCGGAGTCGAAGCGGCCCGCGTAGGCGTCGATCCACTCACGTGGCGCCTGATGGGGCGAGTGGCATGCGCCGGTGCAGAAGTAGAGGAAGAACTGCCGGTCCGCGTCGACGGCTCGGAGGTCGCCCAGGTGCTCTATGGCTTTGTCCACGAGGTCTGCCGTGAGGTGGTAGCCGTCCTCGATGCTCTTCGGCGGGCGGACTGAGTGGTTGTCGTGGTAGAGGGCGGGGACGAACTGATGGGTCTCCCCACCGTGGAACCCGTACCAGCGGTCGAACCCCCGTGCTAGCGGCCACGTTGCTCGCGATGCGGCCATGTGGGTCTGGTCCTCGGGGGTGAGGTGCCACTTGCCGACCGCGTACGTCGCGTAGCCCGCTGCCCGCAGTATCTCGGAGAGGTATCCGTTCTCACGGGGCGGCACGCCCCAGTAGCCCGGGAAACCGGTAGCCAGGTCCGCCACGCGCCCCATGCCGCTGCGGTGGTGGTTGCGGCCGGTGAGCAGGCAAGCTCGAGTGGGCGAGCAGAGCGAGGTGGTCCGGAAGTTCGCAAGGCGCACCCCGCCCGCGGCGAGCGCGTCCATGTTCGGTGTCGACATCTGCGACCCGTAGCAGCCGAGCTGCGCGTAGCCGACGTCGTCGAGAACGATCATCACCACGTTGGGCGCACCTTGCGGCGGGGTGGCGACCGGGGGCCACCATGGCTCCGAGTCGCGCCAGTCGCGCCCGATCCTTCCCTCGAAGCGCGCGGGGTAGCTCATGGGCAAGGAACCGTACTCGGGCGCGAACGATGCGCCAAGCGCAGATGCGGCCCCTCAGGAGTGGATCGTGACGAGCGAGCCGATGTGCAGGTACGGCCAGACCTGGGCAGCCGTAGGTATGGGGAGCTCTACGCACCCGAGGCTCTGCGGGTAACCGTACGTGGCTCGCGTGAAACCGTGCACGGCGTCGGAGTTGTAGAAGTAGTTGATCCAGTGGACCGGGTCGGCGTAGTGGCTGCCCCCGGGGTTCGTCCCCCGCATGATCTGGAACGGCAGGCGAAGGTAGACGGGGTAGGTCCCCGAGGGCGTCACGAGGCCTGGTATGCCCGTGTTCGTAGGGCTAGTGATCACGACCTTCCCGTCGTGCCACAAGACGAAGTGCTCTGGCAGAGCCTTCGAGACGTCGACCCAGCTGTAGCCGTCGGGGTTCTGGTGGTTGGCGGCGAGAGCGCGCACGAGCGTTGGCCAGAGCAGCGGGTTGGTACGACCGACCGTGTTCAGCCCGTTGACGCGCTCGAAGTTCATGACGGCGCCCTTGGTCATAACGCCGTAGATCCCCGGCTGCCAAAGTGCTGCCAGGCGAGGGGGGGCCGGCCAGCGCCAGGTGAAGGATCCAGGGGGCGGCTGGTAGGCGAGCCTCTCTTCCACAGCGGTGCTCGCGTAGCCAGCTGTGCCCGCCTTCGCTTCGGTTGTGCCCACCGTGCTCGCTCCTGTCGCAGAGACGCCAGTCGCTCCCGCAGAGCCGCCAGTCGCTCCCGCAGAGCCGCCAGTCGCTCCCGCAGAGCCGCCAGTCGAGGTCGGGTTCCAGTCGAGCGGGAGGTAGCCCAAGACCGCGAGGATCTGCTGCAGGCGCGTCACCGAGCCCAGCTCGACTGTGTAGGCAAGCGACTGGGTCGTCGAAGGGGGGTCGGTCGTGGCGACCAGCGTGAACGGCCGGGGAAGCGTGACAGTGATTCCCTGGCCTGGCCATAGGGCTCCTGGAGACGGCTCGAAGCTGATCGTGTACGGATCGATCGTGTGCCAGCTGCCTGCGACGTTCCTGTGGAGGAGGTCCGCGCTCACGACCGGCAGCTGGCCGCCGAGGGCGCTCGACACCGGGTGCGAGAATGTGAGCGCGATTGGCGTGGTAGGCAACAACACCTGGCTGCCCGGCACGGGGACGGCGGCCACGAGGGTTCCGGATCCCGCCGCGGTCGTGTAGAAGACAGGCGAAGGCGAAGGCAGGGTCTCCCAGGGGCTCGGCGAGGCGCTCACGTCCAGCACGCCCGACGAGCTACTGCTGAGTGTCATGGGCAGCCGCACGTTTCGCGAGGCGGAGGAAAGGTGGATGATGTGCGTGGCGCCGCCGTCGCTCCAGTCGACGGTACGGACGGGTAGGTCGAAGGCAACCTCGGGCTCCGAGCCGGCAGAAGCGTTCAGCACCCTGTTCATGGGCCGGGCGATCGGGGTGCGAAAGATGGTGCGGGTGCGGATCGTGGTGCCGGTGAGCCACCCGATCCATCCCGGGGCACGCAGCTCGACGGTAACGGCGGCTTCCTGGCCGGCAGCGATGGGGTGCCCCGGCACGAGGGCGTCCCCTTCCAGCCGGAGCGGCACGCCGATCTTGTCGACTACCGCCTCAGCCGAAACCAAGCGCGCGCCGGGCACCCACGAGTCGAGGGAGGCCAGGGCCGAGGATCCCGCGGGGACGAGGCGCGCCCCTGCCGGCAGGAGCAGCACGGTGACGCCAAGGGCTATGGCGATCCCCGCGACGATCCCGGTGACGACGAGAGGCCACTTGCGTTGGAACTCGAGGCGTTTCATATGACGTGCCACTGGATCTCCAGGCCGTCCCCAGTGCCTAGGCAGAGTCGATGGTTCGGCTGGAATGCTAGTCACGTACGGATACCTGGCGTACGCGGCACTCAGCCAAGCCCAGGCCAGCCCAGCTCAGGCTTCGCCCAGCATGCCCCCGGTGGCTGGCTCCCATTGGCTCTGCACTGAGTGGCAGCCGATCTTCAGGCGCCGCGTCCCGCTTCGCGCTGCGGAGCGCCACGAGGGCCAGGAGGTTCAGTCGGGTGTAGGGCTCTGCACTTGCCCGGTCCAGCTCCGGCCGTCGTAGTACCGGAGCTGCCCCGAGCGCGGGGCGAAGGGATCGGGGTGCCAGCCCGCCCTCGACCACCCGGGGGGTGGGGATGCCGGCCCCGGGGCGAAGCGCCCCGGCGCGCGCCCAGCGTGCGCGAGATGGCCACCCGGCGCCGGTGCCTCCAGGGGCGGTACGGGTGGTGGAGGAGCCCAGGCGGCGGGCATACCGGGCATCCCAGTGACGCGTGGCGTCTCGGTCTGGCGGAGCAGTCCCCGCGTGACGAGGCTCCAGCGCTCGGCCCATACGAGCAATGGCGGGAGCACGACGAGGGCGGCGAGGAGAGCTACCGCCACGTTCAGGGCGACGAGGATCCCGAACCCCTGGAGAAGCGGCATGGAGGACGTAGCCATGACGCCGATGCCCACCACTGCGGTCATGGCGGACACCGTGAACGCTCGCCCGGTCCTCCTTGCTGCCACGTCGACAGCGTCGCGCGGGCCGAGCCCCCGGCCGCGCTCTTCCACGAAGCGCAGCAGGATCAGGGACGTGAACTCCGTACAGGCGGCCACGACGAGGGGTCCCGACACAGCTGTCATGGGGCTGAGCTGGAGGGAGAGCACGTAGGCGATGATGGCCACTGACCCCACCGCAATGAGCACCGGAACGAGGGAGAGAAGCGAGCGGACGACGCTCCGGAGCCTGATGGCGAGCCAGATGCCCACGAAGAGGAGCGCCAGGTAGGTGAGCAGCGTCCGGGAAGTCGCCAGGCTGTCGAGGAGACCGACTGCTACGACCGCTATTCCGCCAGGCATCACGGCCATCCCCGGCGGGACCGCGGTGGCTTGCTCGAGGCCGTGGACGATCGGAGCGAGGCCGGTGATGGTGGGGGTCTTGGCCCGGAATATGACGTTCAGGGCGTGGCCGCCCTCGCCGACCATTGCCCTCCGGATGCCAGGTGGCGAAATGGCGTACACGGCTGCCACGTCGGCACCGGTGGGCGCCACGGGCGACGAGCCCGGGATCTCGGTCAACTGGTCGACGAGGTTGACGATCCCCATGCCGGGGAATATGGCGCCGGGGTAGCGGGTGACCTCCTGGTGCGACAGATGGGCCACGTAGGCCACGGTCTGGTTAGAGAAGGGATGGCTCGTGGTGACGAGCATCCCGATCTCGTTGTCGGTTCCCGTATCTGCGCGCAGCTGGTTGATCTGCCGGCCGGCCTGGGAGCTCGGGTTGATCCACTGGATAGGGTCGGTCTGGAGATGGATCTTTCCCCCCACTGCGATCCCGCCGGCAAAGATTGCGATGCTCGCGAAGGCGAGCGGAAGAGCAGCGCGTGGGGGCAGGCTCCCGAGCCAGACGACCAGGCTGCTCATGCGACCCTTGGAGAAGTCCTTTCCCTTCGTGGGCGACTTGTGCTCTCGTATCCCGAGGAAGGCGAGGGGACCGACGATGCTGAAGACGCACACGGCGATTATCCCGACGACGAGCAGCTCCCCGAACTGGCGGATCATGGGAACCCTGGAGAACCAGAGCGCGACGAAAGCGAGGACGGCATCGACTGTCACGACGAGGAGCGCAGGTCCAAGGTTGCGCGAGGCAGCCTGGATCGGGTGGGCCGCGCGGTCGAGGACGACTTCCTCCTCGACGCGCGAGTGCATCTGGATGGCGTAGTCGATGCCGATCCCGAGCAGCGTGGGCAAGGCGGCGATGCTGCCGAGGCTGAGCGGGATGCCGAAGTACCCGACCAGGCCGAAGGCCCACGCGAGCCCGATCAGGACGATGACGAAAGGCAGGAGCCGCCAGCGCACCGAGAAGAACAGCACCAAGATGAGCGCCATCAGCGCCGCGGCTATCGCTCCGAGGGTGAGCATCCCGCCGCGCAGGTAGTTGTTGATGGTCTCGAGTAGCGCCGGCACACCGGTCGTCATTGTGGTCGCGCCGGCGAAGTGAGAGTGGTCCATGACCGAGAGCACGGATCCGGCCACCTTGGCCTCACGGTTGATCGAGAGGGGGCCCTTCAGCACGATGAACATCACCGCGTGCGTCTCGTTGGGGAAGGCTCCGCTCACTGCGGTGCGAAGGCTGCCGTCGGGATTGTGGAGCACGAAGTGGACCCAGGCAGGGTTGGCGTACACCTGTTGCGAGGGCGGGAGCGCCTGCTCCTCGGCGAGCGACTTGGTCATGTAGGCAAGGCGCGCAGCCTTGCTCGCAGGAGAGGTGTCGCGTGAATAGGCGGAAAGCAGGATCTGGGCTCCGAGGCTTCCCTCGGGGTTGCCAGTCGGGCTCGCGACCAGCCTGCTCGAGAGCTCCAGCACGTCGAGCGGGCTCACCACGTCGAAGACGCCGGGCGTCGCCCGAAGCGCCGACTCGACCTTCTGGAGCTCGGCGACGTTAGGCGCAGTGAACAAGTTGTCCACGGTGGTGCCTCGCGCCATCGTGAAGGTGGTCGCCATGAAGTCCCCGCCGAAAACGTGCTCGTAGCGGGTGTTGTCGACCTGCGCGGTCTCGTTGCTGTTCAGGTAGCTCGAGTTGGAGGTGACGAACCGGAGCTTCGCCATCCCGAGGCCGAGACCGATGGTGAGCGCGAGGCCCACCAGCGCGACGGTGCCGGCACGCTTGCCGAGGTTCAGACCGAGCCATGACCACCACCGGCTCATCGACGTACGTTCCCCTCCGAGCCCCGCATCGCCCTATTCTGCATGATCCAGGACGATGGCTGCACCTCGTGGCACTGCACACGCGCAGTGAGGTCATGGGCAGCCGAGCCAGGGTGCACCGATGGCGCAACCTGGCGCAACTAACATCGCTTCCTGACCCGGAAGGAAGTTGGCTTGGCATCTGAGGCTGAAGCACTTGTCCGAGCCTGGCGTCGGTGCGCGACCAGGCGCGTTGCCCGACGCGTTGCCCGACGCGCCCTCTGGTGAGCACGGCGGTGAGTCTTCCAGCGCGCCTTGCGGTGAGCACCGCGGCGCGCCTTGCGCTGCGCACGGCGGACTCCGCTGAGCACGGCGGCCTCCGATGAGCAGGCGGGTCCGGCTCGTGCGCAGAGGAATACCGGCCGTGCTCGTTGTGCTGCTCGTGGCGGCTTCGGCCGGCTTCGCGGTGGTCTCTCTTACCGGCTCCGCCTCGACCAGGGGCCATACCAGTGGGGACGGCCCCAAGCCTCGGGTGACAACGACGATCCCGGCCACCACTGTCCCGGCCACCACGACCACGACGCAGCTGCCGGCTCCCGTCTGGCGGGTTGCATGGGGAGCGGCAATGGCCTGGGGCTACCAGGTGGCCACGGACGTCACCGTGCGGGAGCTGGCTCGCATAGGGATAGGAGGGCGCGCCGTCAGGGTCCGCATCTCCAACGCGTTCGGCAACGTCCCGCTCGTGGTCGCCTCGGCGACCGTTGCGCTCGACGCTTCGGGCCCGAGCATTGTGGCAGGCACCCTCCATCCGCTCAGCTTCGGGGGAGCCCCAGGGGTGACTGTCCCCGTCGGGGGCGTTGTCACCAGCGACCCGGTGACCATGACGGTGCATGCGCTCCAGACGCTCGCGGTGAGCCTCTACGTGCCAGGGAGCGACGTGGTGACGCTCAACCCCTCGCGCCCGGGCGGCCCCATAGTTTCCTACGGAACCGTGAACGGTGGCGGTGACCTGGTGTCTGCTTCCGCGAGCCCTGCGCTGAAGCCGCTCTACGGCTCGTGGACCCGCTGGGTAGATTCCGTCGACGTGCTCACGGCCAGGGCGAGAGGCAGCATCGTGGTCCTCGGCGACTCGATCACCGCCGGGTTCCACACGACGCTTCGCTGGACCCATGTGCTCCAGGAGCGCATCAACATGCTTTCCGCCAACGATCGCCGCGCCGTCGTGAACGAGGGAATCAGCGCCAACACGCTCCTCGTGCTCGCCGACGACGACTCGCGCGTTGGGGGGGGACCAGCGGGCCTTACGAGGATGGCCCAGGACGTGCTCACCCAGCCTGGAGTCTCGGAGATGGTGCTTTTCCTCGGGACCAACGATCTATGGTTCGGGGCGACAGCGAGCCAGCTGATCGCGGGGATGCAACAGGCAATTGCCATGGCACACCAGGCGGGCATTCGTGTCATCGGGGTGACCTTGCTGCCGAGAGGAGGCAGTGTAGTGGACGGGCGTCCGTGGACCCCGACCATGGAGTCCTACCGCGAGCAGGTAAACCACTGGATCAGGACTTCCGGAGCTTTCAACGGCGTGCTCGACTTCGCCGCAGTTGTCCGCGACGCCTACAACGGGGCTTGCGTGCCCACCGACATGTTTCCGCCTTACGACTCCGGCGACCACCTCCATCCTGGACCCGCAGGCCAGACCGCCATGGCCGACTCCGTCGACACCACGATCCTGGGGATGGCTCCTGCTCCCACCGTTGCGCTTCTCGTACCAGTCACAGCCACTCCAGGATGCCTGGGCCCCACCGGGGTTCCGACGCCGGCACCTCCGATACCTCCGGCACCTCCGGCTTCCGCGGGCCCCTCGACCCCGGCATCCTCGACCCCGGCATCCTCGACCCCTGCATCCTGATCCGGCTCCATTGCGCCGGGTGGACGACGGCACGCCCGGCGTGCTTATCCGCTGGGCTTCTCAGGTCCTCTTGCGGCCGACAAGCCAGTAACCCATTCCCTCGTTGTGCATCGGGTCGGACAGCGACTCCGCGTCGAGCCCCGCACCGCAAGCCTCGGCGATGGCAGATTCTGGGGATATCGTGCAACCGAGCCAGGTGTCGATGTCGCCTCCTATTCGCACCACGCCTGCGGCTTCGAGAACGGACCCTGCGAAGCGGCGCAGCGGACCCGGCAGCGATCGCACGGCTTGCTGGCGAAGCGAGTCGCTCCCCGAACGCAGGTGGATCTGGAATCCCCCGCCGGGGCGGAGCACCCTGCCCACTTCACGCACGTACGAGAAGGCTATGGAGCGGTGAGGTACGTGCTGGAGCACCTCGTAGGAGATCGCGTAGTCGACGCTCCCGTCGGGGATGCCGGCAAGGCTAGTGCCGTCCCCGAGCACCCACCTGGCTTTCACCGGGCATCGCCGCCTCGCCTCGCCGAGCATGCGCTCCGAGATGTCCAAGCCCCATACCTCGCCAAAGCGAGCTGCAAGGCCCTCTGCCAGCCTGCCCGCTCCACAGCCGATGTCGAGGACCCTCATGCCCGACGGCTCGATGCCGAGGTGCGCGATGGCAGGGTCCACGACCAGCTCGACCAGCTCGCGTCCGCGGGCGTAGAACTCCTCGTCCGTCCACTCTTCTCGAGTGGCGTCCACGTAGTAGAGCGCGTTGGCCAGAGCCCTCTGCTCCCAGTCGGAGCGCATGTTGGCGATAGCCCCGGATCGAGCGCGGTGCCATCGGTGGCGCGGCGCTGTCGTCGGCTCTGGGCCGGGGAGGTGGCGGGCGTCCGGCGGGCTCGTTCCGGGCCACGCGTGCACCTGGGCGTCCTGAGCCTGGAGCCCGTCCGATCGGCCCCCCGGATTTGTGCCACCTGGTGACGATGCCGCCACGCGACAAGCGTAGTACCCCTATCGTGAATGTCGCATGGTGTGCGACGTGCGGGAGTGCCGGAGCGAGCCCTCGTGGAGCGATCAGGGTTCGCGGTGGCCATCGCGTCGCGAGGAGGAGAGAATGAGCAGATGAGCAATGTTGCAGGCGCGCCCAGTCCGAGGACTGCCGGGCTCGAGGCGATAGACCATTTTTCTGCGTCGGAAAAGGAGGTCTTGCCGGGTCGCCAGCTCGCGGCCATCCGCGAGGCGGCCCCCAGCTTCAGGGAGTGGTTCGCGGGTTCCGGGTCGCCTGGGTGGGTGCGGACTTGCGACCTGATCGCCCTGCCGTACCCGCGGCGGTACGCCCTGTGGCGAGCAGCGCTCTCCCCGGCGCCTTACGTGCGCATTTTCAATCGCATGCTGGCAGTGCGCTGGCGTGACGCCGACGGCTCTGCGAGGACGATGCTCGTCGAGCCGACGGAGCACGACCTGGCAGCCAACACCCCCTATTTCGCGGCCATGGAGGCCAGGCACCCTCGAATGAGGAGCATGGCTGTTGTGGTCCACGGCACGGTGGAGGGCCACCTGGAGCGCCTGGGGATAGCGCCTGAGGAGGTCGACTACTTGACCTTCGACCACCTGCACACCCAGGATCTGAGGCGCTGGCTCGGGACGACAAAGCCCGCCCCCGATCTCGTGGCCCAGGGGAAGGTGCCCGAGGATATGGCGGGGGAGCCACTCGACCCTGTCTTTCCCAATGCGCGGCTACTTGTCATGCGGGCGGAGTGGGAGCAGCTCGCGGACGGTGCCCTGCATCCTCTGCAGCGTCGCTGGTACCAGCAGAGAACCTTCGGTTCCCTCAGGACGGACCGGGTGGAGGTTCTCGACGGCGACACGCTGGTAGGTCCAGGCATTGCCCTGTTGCGGACGCCGGGACACTCGATCGGCAACCACTCGGTGGTGCTCAATACCTCCAGCGGCATCTGGACCAGCTCCGAGAACGGGGTCCATGCCGAGTGCTACAGCCCGGAGCGCTCCAGAATCCCGGGGCTTCGCTCCCATGCGCGCGAGTGGGGTGCCGAGGTCGTGCTGAACGCGAACACCCCAGAGCTTGCTGCGTACCAGGTCAACTCCATGGTCAAGGAGAAGCTGGTTGCCGATCGCGGGGGCCCGGGTGGCGAGTGGGTTCAGCACTTCCCGTCGTCAGAGCTGACCCCGTGGGTCGGATCTCCGGGAACATCGCCATCCTTCGTGTGGAGCGGTATCACGCACGGGTCGTTGAGCCTGGCCTGAAGTTCTACGAGTCCGGCATGCCGATCCGCTGGGCCTATTAGCCAGAGCCGGCCCCGGACGAGGTCCCACCTGAGCCGGGGGAGGTGGTGGACGAGGTGCTGCTCGAGCCAGGCGACGTCGTCGACGAGGTCGTGGACGAGGTCGTGGACGAGGTCGTGGACGAGGTCGTGGACGAGGTGCCACCTGCACCGGACGAGGTCCCACCTGAGCCGGGGGAGGTGGTGGACGAGGTGCTGCTCGAGCCAGGCGACGTCGTCGACGAGGTCGTGGACGAGGTGCCACCTGCGGTGCCGCTCGGAAGGGGGATGCTGAACACCCAGGTGCCGTTCCCGCAATCTGTGGGAGTGCGTGCCGTGACCACGTAGTCTCCGGGGGCCGAAGGCACGCTCCAGGTGTCTAATGGCCTGCCTGCGGAGAGGCAGGCCAGAGCAGGGTCGTCCGTTCGCAGCCCACGGAGCAGGTGCGGCGCCGGAGTGAACGCCGGCAGAGCGTTCGGGTTCGCCGGGTGGAGAGTCACGTCATGCCCGGCGTACACGCCGGTGAAGTAGTAGGGGACCTTCGCAGGCGTACTCGTCTCGGTGCTTCCCGGCGCCCCTGTTCCCGGCGCCCCTGTTCCCGGCGCCCCTGCTCCCGGGCCTGTGAGCGTCGTCGTAGTGGTGGCAGACGGGCCGGGCCCCGGGCCTGGCTGGTAGTCCTTGACGGGCGGGGCGTTCCCGAGGAGAGCGGCCAGCATCGCGGGGTCGTTGCCGTCCATCCCGAGTGCCCATATGCCAAGTCCCCGCAGGTGGAGGAAGGTCGCCAGGCGAGCCTTGAGCGCGAGCGATGTGGGGTTGTCGAAGAAGGTCTGCGACCATTGGCCTCCGGCTTGGCTGGACGTCCACGGGGTCTGGGTGGAGGCGTCCCAGTAGGTAGGGCTTCCGGAAGCTGTGACCTCTGCGTAGGTGACGGGCACCGGCGCTCCGGTGGCAGGGTCCCCGAGCCCGGGTCCCGAGGTGGGCCATTGGTAGCCGTAGAACGGCACTCCCAGGATCACCTTGGATGCCGGCACGACGGAGGTGTACTGCTTCATGGCTTCGAGATCCGTGAAGCCCGGTCCCGTGAGGGGAGCCGTAGGCGATGGGGTGTTGGGAGCGTTCATGTCGTAGCCCATGACGAAGAACGCGTTGACGCTCGGAGCGAGGCCGGCTATGTCGTAGAAGCCGGACGGATCCCCTGCCGACGACGCGTAGGTGTCCATGGTGAGCTGCCACGAGGGATCCTTGGCCCTGAGCGCTGCCGACACGACTGCGACCAGCTGGTCGAGCCCGGCGCGGTCGGCCGTCCCGGTGCCTTCGAAATCGAGGTTGACGCCGTCGAGGTTCTTAGCCTCGAGCAGCCCGACGAGTTCGGAGGCGAGGCGTTGCTGCGCCGCCGGGTCGCTAGTCAGCCGGTCGAGGGCAGCCTGGCTGAAGCACTTAGCGGTCAGCACGACCCGGTCTCCGGCGCCGTGGGCCCTTGTTATCAGGTTGGCCAGGTCCTGGCTCTGGTAGCCGTTCCACCCCGAGCCCGACTGGCGGATCGTGCCGTTGGCATTGACGCTCACGCCGAAGTAGGCGATGGTCGTAAGTCCTGCGAGGTCGAAGCCCGAGGCTATGGGGAGGCTCCAGTACGGAGCGAACGCGAAGATCTCGTGTGGTGCTAGCGGTGGTGCGCCCGCCAGCGACGGGGGCGCGGGCGCGGGGGGCAGGGTGGCGGGTGCCAATGCCGGCATTTGTGGCGCCTGGCTGGCGAGCTGCGAGACGAGCTCGGCCATGGCGGTCGCCTCGCTCGCCGAGCTCGCAGATGCACGGTGGAAGCCGCTGACCGCTGCTTCGTGCGGGCTGGTTGGCCGCTTGGAACCCGACGTGCCGGCCAGGGAGATGCCGCCCACGACCAGGGCCGCACCCAGGGCAGCCGCAACGAAGCGTAAGGCTGGAGCAGGCTTCCTCGTCGCATGCGATCCCCCGATCCCTACGCCACGAAGCACCGCCGCCGCCAGGGCCGGACTGCTTCCCATCATCCGGGCACACGCTGCGGCAGCGTCGCATGCAAGCTCGCCCAGAGGTGTCGAAAGTGCGTAGCCGACAGGCCGAGCCGCCTCTTCGAGTGCGCGCCGGCACAGGCAAGACAGCGCGCTCGCTGCTGGGCAGCACTTGCGCGCGAGCAGTGCGCCTGCCCGAGTGGCAGCCCGTGCCGGGTAACCGCCTGCCAGGATGCGGGTCCGGCTCGCCGCGTTCCGTGCCAGAGCCGCCAGCGAGGCAAAGGCGCCGAGGGCTCGAGCCCACGTCGGGCCCTCGAGCCCGCGGGCCGGCTGCCCGCCAGAGCATTCCCCTGCGTAGCTGGACGCGACTCGGGCAACCTGCTCGGTGAGATCGTCCAGGCGCGCTGAGTCGATCACGAAGCGATGGTGACGGTTGCCAGCGAACAAGTCGAGGACGCGGAGGGATTCGCCTGGATCTCCTTCGACCCTCGGGCCTGCCACGATCCCCGCCACCTCGACCCAGGTCCATTTCAGGAATTGACCGCTCGGGTGGGCAACGCTGAGTCCGTGCCTGGCCACATCGATCGAGAAGCCATCGACCCGCTCCAAGCCCCCGCCGCGCCCTTCGACGATCAGGGCTGCACGGACCGTGCCGCGAGCTCCCCCGGGGGTTCCAGGGCGGAGCGCGACGTGGCCAATGCCCCTCCTCCATGTCCCACGATCGCGTTCTGTTGCCTTCACGTCGCCCCCGAGCTCGCAGGCCCCTGCTCCTTGTCGTCCAACAGGTGTCTCCGGCACGATACCGGCGACGCACCACGACCAGTTGGCGCGAGATGACAAGTGTTACCCACGTAACGCAGGTATGCAAGTGCGCAGCGTGGTGCTCAGATGCCAGGTGGTGCTCAGAGGCCCGGTGGGCCTCTCCGGGTTGGTGGCTGCCAGGCATCGTCTCCCCGTTCCCGTTCCTGCCGGATCGACACGCTGCCCCAGAGAGCGGCCGCTAGCCTGTGAGCAGGCCGGTTGCCGGCCCGGCGTTTTCAGAAAGAAAGACATGGAGGGCGGCACGCCAAGTGGTGTTCGTCGAGGTGTTCAGGTTGCTGCTGGTCCTGGCCGGAGCCATCGCGGGCCTACAGGTGGGGGAGGCAGCAGGCCCCACTTCGGCAGACCGTGTCGTCGGTCTCGTGCTCGGCGCGCTCGTCACCTACGTGATCGGCGGGATCGCCGGGAGGCTCCTGGACCGTGGCATCCAGCAAGGGGTGCACCGGATGCGCCGGATGCCTCCTGGAGAGGTCTTCGCGGCATCGGTGGTGGGGACGGTCGGCCTGTTGCTGGGCCTGGTGGCCGGCTTGCCGCTTCTAGCCCTGGTGCACTCG
Organism: Actinomycetes bacterium; assembly: GCA_021801525.1. Classification (GTDB taxonomy): domain Bacteria; phylum Actinomycetota; class Acidimicrobiia; order Acidimicrobiales; family JAJYXR01; genus JAJYXW01. Next base: position 43,930 of record JAJYXW010000149.1, on the reverse strand, counting down.
AGCGTTGACTACCCGCTCGTCGCAGCCTTCGCGTGGGTGGCGGCGGCGGTGGGCATCCGTCTCGGCATAGCCAAGGGTCGCCAGATCATCCGCGCAGCGGGGATGACCCGCCTCCTCGATCCCCCCGACGAACCGCCGCCTTCGGGCGCGCTCGTGGCAGACACCTCTGCAATCCTCGACCGCTCGATGCTCGCCATCGGTGCTGCCGGATTGCTCCCTGCGGGTATCGTCGTCCCGCGCTTCGTGCTCGACGAGGCCAGGTTGCTGGCTGACAGCCCGGATCCCGTGGCGTCGCGAAGAGCTCGGCGGGGGCTCGAGGCCCTGGACGCGCTCGCAGCGGCGGGGGTCGAAGTCCGCCATACCGACGACGAGGTGCCAGAGCACGAGCTGACCCGAGACAAGGTTCTGGCGCTCGCGCGGCGCCTCGGGACTCGAATCGTCACCTGCTCGGCCGAGCAGGCAACGACCGCGAGGGACGCCGGAGTGGACGTGCTCGATCTGAGGCACCTGGCTGCCGCACTCACCCCCGATCATCCCGCGGGTGAGCACCTGGTGATCGACCTGCTGAAGGAGGGTCGGCAGCCAGGCCAAGCCGTGGGCTACCTGCCAGAAGGCGACATGGTCGTCGTGAACGAGGCGGCCCACCTGGTAGGCCGGCAAGGTGTAGAAGTGGCGGTCATCTCCACGCGCCAGACTGCCCAGGGTTTGCTCGTGTTTGCCAGGCTGCTTTCCGAGGCCTCCTCGCCCGGCTCGACGCAGGCCTCCTCGCAGGGCCCAACGCGGGATCCCTCCGAGCTCAGGCGCTTCCCACCGCGGCAACCAGCTTAGTGAGCGAGTCCTTGGCATCCCCGAACAAGAGGGTCGTCTTCGGGTCGTAGAGGAGCTCGTTGTCGATGCCGGCGAACCCCGGCCTCATGGAGCGCTTCAAGAAGACGACGTTTCCCGCCTGGTCAGCGTTGATGATCGGCATGCCGTAGATGGGGCTCCCCGGAGTGGTCTTTGCTGCGGGGTTGACGACGTCGTTGGCACCGACGACCAGTGCCACGTCGGTGGTTGCCATCTGCGGGTTGGCTTCGTCCATCTCGAGGAGCTGGTCGTAGGGTACGTTCGCCTCGGCGAGGAGCACGTTCATGTGCCCGGGCATCCTGCCGGCTACGGGGTGGATGGCGTAGTAAACCTCGACCCCCCGTGCAGCCAGAGCCTCGGCAAGCTCGCGAGCTGTGTGTTGGGCTTGCGCCACCGCCAGCCCGTATCCAGGCACTATGGCCACCTTGCGGGCATAGGCGAGAAGGACGCCGATGTCGTCCGAAGTTCCCGAGCGCACGCTGCGGTCCCCGAGGGACTCGCCGCCGGATGCGGTCACCACTGAGCCGAAGGCGCTGAAGAGGATGTTCGGCAGGGAGCGGCCCATTGCCTGGCTCATCATCCGTGTGAGCAGCATGCCCGAGGCCCCGACCAGGGTGCCTGCGACGATCAGGAGGTCCGAGTTGAGCGTGAACCCCGATGCCGCAACGGCGAGGCCCGTGAACGAGTTGAGAAGCGATATGAGGACCGGAACGTCGGCCCCGCCGATCGGGAGGACGAATATGACTCCGAGCACAAGGGAAAGCACGAGCAGGGCGACCAGCAAGGGAGTGCTGGCAGTCACCAGGGTGGCGATGGCGATTGCGAGGATGCCGGCTCCGACGAGGGCGTTCACCGGCTGCTGCGCGGGATAAGTGATAGGTCGCCCTGTCATCAGCTCCTGGAGCTTGGCGAATGCGATGGCGCTTCCCGCGAATGACACCGAGCCCACGAGCACGCCGAAGAGAACCTCGAAGATCTTGTAGACGGCGATGGACTTGCCCCCGATGGCGAGGAACTCGGTGATCGACACCAGAGCTGCAGCCCCACCCCCGACGCCGTTGAAGATGGCCACCATCTGCGGCATCGCTGTCATCTTCACCAGTCGGGCCGCTGGGATCCCTATTGCCACGCCGGCGACGATCGCAATGATCATGAGGAGGAGGTTGTGCTCGTGCGCGTACACGCCTGGGAGCGAGAAGGTCCAGGCCACCGCGAGCAGCATCCCCGCTGCGCCGGCCAGATTGCCGATGCGGGCGCGCCTGGGCGAGCTGAGGCCCTTGAGTGCCAGGATGAAGCCGACGATCGCGATCAGGTAGACGAGGTCGGTTGCTGTTCCCCTACTCATGCCCCTGCGCCTCCGCCAGCGCCAGAGTCGCCTGCACCGCCAGCGCTCACGTCACCCCCTGTGCTGCCTGCGCTCGGGCGGGCCGCTCGAGCCCCGCCCGGTCTTGCCTTGAACATCTCGAGCATGCGGTCGGTGACCACGAACCCGCCCACCACGTTCAAGGTGGCGAGCAGCACGGCGACGAACCCGAGCGCATCCTGCGCTGGCCCGTGGGCGTTGCCTAGCACGATCATGGTTCCGACGAGGATGATGCCGTGGATCGCGTTGCTCCCCGACATCAGGGGGGTGTGCAGGATGCTCGGCACCTTGGAGACCACCTCGTACCCGACGAACACCGCGAGGACGAATATCGTGACGTAGCCCAGTATTCCAGTGCTCACTTTGCACCCTTTCCGAGCAGATCGACGACCACCTGGTCGAGCGGCTCTCCCTCCCGCAGCACACATGAGCCGCTCACGATCTCGTCGTCGAAGTCCGGCGCCACCTTGCCGTCGGAGACGAGCAGGGCGGCGAAGTTGGCGATGTTGCGGGCGTAGAGGAAGCTCGCGTGTGTCGGCATGGAAGACGGAGGGTTGGAGATCCCGCACACGAGCACGTCGCCGTGCAGCGCTTCCACGCCGGGCTCCGAGAGCTCGCAGTTACCCCCGGAGTCCGCGGCCAGGTCGATTACGACGGAGCCTCCCGCCATTGCTCCCACCATCTCCCTCGTGATGAGCACTGGTGCTCTCTTCCCGGGTATTGCGGCAGTCGTGATGACCGCGTCGGCTGCCGCGACCTCCGATGCGATGAGCTCCCTCTGGCGTGCCAGGAGCTCCTCGGATTGCTCCTTCGCGTAGCCACCAGCGCCCTCTTGGGTGTCGATGGGCAGCTCCACGAAGGTTGCGCCGAGCGAAGCCACCTCCTCCTTCGCCGCAGCCCTTACGTCGTAAGCACGCACCTGAGCACCGAGGCGCCTGGCTGTGGCTATGGCCTGGAGGCCGGCCACCCCGGCGCCCAGCACGAGAACCTTGGCAGGGGGAACGGTGCCGGCAGCGGTCATGAACATCGGGAAGAACTTTGCCAGCCGCTCGGCGGCATCGAGAGCGCCTCGGTACCCCGACACCGTGGCCTGGGAGGACAGTGCATCCATGGATTGGGCGCGGCTTATGCGGGGCAGCAGGTCGAGGCTGAAGGCTGTCACGCGACGGCGAGAGAGAACCTTCAGGGTGTCGAGCTCCTGCGCTGGCTGCATCATGCTCACGAGCACTGCACCCTCGGGGATTTCCTCTGCTTCCTGTGGTGCCGGCGGTTGCACCTTCGCAACGACGTCTGCATGCCCGTAGAGATCGGCGGGGGTCTCGTGGACGGAGGCGCCCTTCTCGAAATATCCCTGGTCGGCAAAGTGGGCTCGAGTGCCTGCGCCGGCTTGTACGGCGACCTCCCAGCCGGCGGCAACCAGGCGCGCCGAGGCATCGGGCACCATGGCGACTCGCCGCTCGCCGGGGCGCGTCTCGGTAGGAGTGGCTATCTTCACGGCGATCATCTGAGCATGAATTCTCTGAAGGTGGCTACTTGACGGCAGTGTCATCGCCGAGGGTGTTCTCGAGCGATGCGGTGGCCGGACTATCCGGTCCACGCAGGCGCCCTCCAGCCCTGGCCTCCAGCCCTGGCCTCCAGCCCTGGCCTCCAGCCCTGGCCTCCAGCCCTGGCAGGCGGCCCTGGCAGGCAGGAAAGCGATCTGACATGCTGTCAGACATGCGATGCAGGCACCCCGGACCGTGACTGGCACCGGCACCGCCCAACCTCTCGGTGGCGGGTACCCGTTGGAGCCAGGGGGAGTGGACGACTACCCGGTGAGAGTCGGGAGCATGCTGCTTACCCTTGTGGACCCCCATCGAGGCTACGAGCGCGCCTACAACCGCTGGTACGAGCGCGACCACTTCTACGCCGGTTGCATGACGGGTCCCCATCAGATGGCGGGCAGCCGCTGGGTGGCGACTCGCGACCTCAAGGCGATGCGATGGCCAGACGTGTCGTCCGTGGCGGACCCGGTCGACGCCGGGTCGTACATGGCGGTCTATTGGGTCGAGGAAGGGCACCACGCCAGGTGGGATCGCTGGGCTCTCGAGCGGGTGCGCGACCTCTATGCCAGAGGTCGAGGGTTTGCCGCCCGCGACCACGTGCACACCGCCACTTACGACCGGCTCGGCGTCGCCTACCGCGACGGAGACCCGGTTCCGGTCGACCTTGCCCTCGACCACCATTACCCGGGGCTCGTTGCAGCGTGGTTCGATGCCCTCGGGGGAGCCGATGCGGCCGAGCTGAGCACGGTGCTGCTCGGGGATCTTGTGCAGGAGCTGCTCGGGGGATCGTCTATCGAGATTGCCTCCTCGTGGGCGCCCCGCCCAGAGCTGCGTGAAGGTCGTGCAGGCTTGGTACCGATGGATCTCGGGTCCCCGGCCGGAGGGAGCAACCGTATATGCCAGCTCTTCTTCGTGGGGGGCGACGTCGTCTCCGAGCTCCCCAGATTTCGCCGCTACGCCGAGTCGATAGCTGCGAGCGGGCTTGGGGAGGTAGTGCTCGTAGCACCGTTCGTATGCAGCGTCGTGGGCACCGACAAGTACGTGGACGAGCTGTGGTGACGCCGGGCAGGCCGCCCACTGCACCGCCGGGCAGGCTAGCCGGAAAGGTGGTCCTGGTAACCGGAGCCGGGCAGGGAATCGGTGAAGGGGTGGCTCTCGCGGTGGCGGCCGAGGGGGGGAGCGTATCGGTGGTAGGGCGAACCCCTGAGAAGCTCGATCGTGTGGCCGCTGAAGTGTCCAGGCGCGGCGTTGGATCCCTGGCAGTGCCCTGCGACGTCCGCCGACGCGAGGAGGTGGACGTCGCGGTCGAGCGCACCCTCGAGGCGTTCGGTCGGATAGACGGGCTCGTCAACTGCGCGCAGATGGTGTCGCTCGGCCCTGTCCTCGAGATCGACGAAGCGGGGGCTCGGCGCACGTGGGAGAGCGGGTTCCTCGGGACTCTCTGGTTCATGCAGGCGTGTTACCCGAGCCTCGGTGACAGTCGCGGATCGGTGGTCAACGTGGGAACCGGGGCAGCGCTTCGCTCCGACCCGGCCGGGTTTGGCCTCTATGCGGGGACCAAGGAGATGGTCCGCTCGCTCACGCGCGCGGCGGCAGTCGAGTGGGGACCAGCCGGAGTGCGAGTGAACGCCCTCGTGCCGAATGGAATGTCACCCGGGCTCGAGCTCTGGGCGGCCGCGGATCCCGAGCGTTTCGGCGAGTTCGTGGCGTCGATCCCCCTGGGGAGAGTCGGCGACCTGGAGAAGGACGTCGGGCGTGCGGCGGCGTTCCTGCTGTCGGACGACGCTGGATACGTGACCGGGCAGACGCTCATGGCCGATGGAGGTCAGGCCTACCTCCGCTAGTTCCGCGGCGTGTCCTTGGACTTCGCCCGTCCTCGCGGGGCATCGGGCGCAAAGGTGCCAGTAGCTGCATCGTCGCCGGCCGCCGCGTCCTTCCGCCCTGCGCGCCGAGCGGACTGCGCACGGGAGCGAGGTGCGCGTGCCCGCTTGGAGGGTGACGATCCGTTCGCGGCGACGGCTGCGACATCTACCGTGCTTCGGGCTGCGACATCTACCGTGCTTCGGGCTGCGACATCGGTCTTCCCGGCCGCCGCCTCGCCTGGAGTGCGAACCACTGCGCCGTGAGCAGAGCTTCCTGCAGGCGGCAGCGCTCCCCCTAGCGCTAGCTCTCCAATCGACGAATGGTGTGACGTCGATATGGCACCAGGGGGCAGCAGGGCAGAGCCGCCCGATCTTGGTGCCGCAAGTCCACGGATCGGCGCGTAGCCGCCGCGGGGTTTCGAGCTGAGAGCGGCGGGCAGGATGGGGCGCGGCTCGGCGGAGGCGAGGTCGCAGGCACGCTGCACAGGTACCGGAGGGCAGTAGTAGAAGCCCTGAGCTGCATCTGCTCCGAACTCCCGGAGGATCGCCGCCTGGTTCGCGGACTCCACTCCCTCGGCGACGGTTGACATGTTGAGCGAGTGGCTCACGTGGATGATTGCCTCGACTATCGCCCGGTTCATGCCTTCGGTGGGCTCGAGGCTGTTGACGAAGGCCCGGTCTATCTTCACGATCTCCACGTCGAGCTGCTTGAGCGGCTGCAGAGAGGACCAGCTGGTTCCCACGTCGTCCACAGCCAGATGGACCCCAAGGGCGGCAAGGTCCCTGAGGTCGGCGGAAGCGTCGTCGTCCGCGGCGGCACGCTCGGTTATCTCTACTGTCAACCTGTCGGGGTTGAGCCCGGACATCTCGAGGGCACTGGAGACGGCCTTGGAAGCTTGGCGTTGATGGAGCTGAACGTTCGAGCAGTTGACGGCAATCTGCAGTCCCGACGGCCATGTGCTGGCCACCTCGCATGCCTGCTCGATCACCCAGGCGTTCAGCGTGACGATGTCGTCGCTCGACTCAGCCCAGGGGATCAGGATCTCAGGTGGGATGTGGCCCCGGGTGGGATGGTTCCAACGCACCAGCGCCTCGAACCCGATGAGGCGGCCCGTAGCCAGGTCCACGGCTGGCTGGTACTCGACCAACGGCTCTCCCGTGAGGACGAGAGTGGGGGGAGTCGTCATGCTGGAAACCTGCCTACAGGCGCGCGCGACCACCCGAGGAGCAGGCGCCTGGAGGCGCGTAGTCCCTGTGCGCACCCCCTCAGCGCTGTCACCTCCGGAGTATCGGCATTCACGGGCCCCACCTTTAGCCACAGTGGCTCGCGGACTTTCAGCGGATGCACGAGCAGCGGCGAGCGTCGCGCTATTTGCCGTCGCCCTCCACGGCAAGCATGAATGCAGGCCGCCCGTCCCCGCCATGGAGCACGAAGTCCGCACCCGTGACATACCCCGCGAACGGGGAGGCGAGGAACAGGCACATGGCTGCCACGTCGGCCGGAGTGCCGAGACGGCCCAGTGGCACGCTTGCTGCCACCGCCCGTATGCGCTCTGCGCCTCCGTAGTGCTCCTCAGCGGCCTCCGTTCCCAGCAGGCCGGCTACCACGCAATTGACTCGTACCTTGGGAGCCCATTCCACGGCCAGGCTCTTGGTGAGGTTCGACAACCCGGCTTTCGCTGCCCCGTAGATGGCGGTCCCCGGCGACTGGCGTTGCCCCGACACGCTGCCGATGTTGACTATCGATCCTCCCTGGCTCTGCCGCTGCATGATCGCGTTGGCGGCCTGGGCGCACCAGAAGGGAGCGAGGAGGTTGAGCTCCACTACTGCGGATACGAACCTCGGTGAGGACTCGGCGGCCGCCCGTGGAGGTGACCCTCCGGCGTTGTTGACGAGGACATCGATGCTTCCGAGCTCCGCTGCAGCAGTGTCTACGGCCGCAGCCGCCTGCTCCGGGTCGCGCAGGTCGGCGCGGACGAACAGCGCAGTGGTGGAGTGCTTGGAGCGGGGAAGCTCTTCCGGGTCGGGCTCGTGGCGGCCGCACACGGCCACGCCCGCGCCTGCGTCCAGGAATGCACGTGCGATCCCTCGCCCTACGCCCCGTGTGCCGCCCGTCACCAGCACCGTCTTTCCGGTGAAGTCGATGAAGTCGAGCACCGGTGGAGCAGCCAGGATGCGATCTGAGCGCGTAGTCGAGCGCGCAGTCGTCGGCTCCGGCCCCGCAGGACGGCGCCCGCCCGGCGTGCCCCTGTCGCTCGGTGTGCCCGGCCCCTCCACCACATGGCGATGCTAGTGCTCCGTCCCGGAAGTACCACGCGAGCTCGGCGGCCAACGTCACGCCGTTTGCGAGACGGAGCACTCGGAGGCCGGGGCGCTCGTTTTCTGATGCGCAGTCAGGTATGGGCTATCGTGTCCGCCGTGGGGATCGGGCACGAGCGACCGGCGAGTGGGGTAGCCGAGGTTGTCATAGACGTCCCGCCGGTCAACGCCCTGGATGTGGCGAGCTGGTTCGAGCTCGCTGGCACCGTCGAGGATCTCGGCCGTGATCCTGGCGTGCGCGTGGTGATCGTGCGCGCCGAGGGAAGGGGCTTCTGCGCGGGGGTGGACATCAAGGAGATAGCAGCCAAAGGCGACGAGGCGCTCGTCGGTGCCAATCGGGGCTGCGCCGCTGCGTTTGCGGCCGTGTACGACTGCGAGGTGCCCGTAGTGGCCGCGGTGCACGGGTTCTGCCTTGGAGGCGGGATCGGGATCGTAGGCAATGCCGACGTGGTCATAGCCTCCGAGGACGCGACCTTCGGCCTGCCCGAGGTGGACCGCGGTGCCCTTGGTGCTGCCACGCACCTCGCCAGGCTCGTTCCCGGACATCGCATGCGGGCAATGGTCTACAGCGCCGACGTGGCGAGCGCGGGGGAGCTGCATGCTTACGGATCGGTGCTCGAGGTCGTACCGCGTGATGGGCTAGTTCGCGCGGCGCGGGCGTTCGCGGAGAAGATCGCTGCGAAGAGCCCGACCATCCTCAGGCATGCAAAGGAGTCGCTGAACGGGATAGACGCGACGGACCCGAAGCGCAGCTACCGCTTCGAGCAGGGGTTCACCTACGAGCTGCACGTAAGGGGCGTCGCAGCCGAGCAGCGGGAGGCCTTCGTGGAAAAGCGCGCCGCCGACACGTCGCGATGAGCGCGCATCGGCCGTAGCAGGGAGGGCCACGTGGAGGACAAACGGGAGTCGCTCGACGATGTCGTGTCCCAGTTGCGGCCGGGGATGACGGTAGGGATCGGGGGCTGGGGGTCGCGACGCAAGCCGATGGCCGCCGTGAGGGCGATCCTGCGAAGCGGCGTCGACGACCTCACCGTCGTCTCCTACGGCGGGCCGGATGTGGGCCTGCTACTCGCAGCAGGGCGCGTGCGCAAGGTCGTGTTCGGGTTCGTGACCCTGGACTCGATCGCGCTCGATCCGTGGTTTCGCGCCGCTCGCCAGGCAGGCTCGATCGAGGTGATGGAGCTCGACGAGGGGATGCTCTACCTGGGCCTGCTGGCAGCTTCCTGGCGGGTGCCCTTCCTGCCTACCAGAGCTGGGCTCGGTTCCGACGTGATGAGGGTCAACCCCTTGCTGCGCACCGTGAGGTCTCCCTATGGCGTCCCCGGCGAAGAGGCCGAGGAGCTGGTGGCGGTTCCCGCATTGCCGCTCGATGCCGCCTTCGTCCATGTCAATCGCGCGGACAGCAATGGCAACGGGCAGGTGCTCGGGCCCGACCCGTACTTCGACGACTTGTTCCTCGGAGCCGCAGCATCGCGTCGCTTCATGACCGCCGAGAAGGTGGTCGCTCCCGGCGAGCTCCTCGATTCGGGTCCGCTCCAGAGCATCGTCGTGACGAGGCTCAGCACGGACGCCGTGGTGGAGTGCCCTCTCGGGGCGCACTTCACGTCCTGTCTTCCCGACTATGGCCGCGAGGAGGACCTGCAGAGGCGCTACGTGGCGGCTGCGGCCGAGGAGACCTCGTGGGCTTCTTTCAGTGCCCGCTACCTAGACAGCTCCGAGGAGGGGTATCTGGCGGCAGTTCGCGAAGACTATGGCGCAGCACCGGCCGGCCGAGGCGAGCCATGAGCGGTGAAAGCGCGCCGACGCGGGCGGATGTGCGTCGCGCGCCGACGCGGGCGGAAGTGTGCGTGATCGCCTGCGCGGAGGCCTTCCGCGGCGATGGGGAGATCCTGGCAAGTCCTTTCGGCCCGATCCCGTCACTCGGAGCGCGCCTCGCCCGGCTCACGTTCGAGCCGGACCTGGTGCTCACCGACGGCGAGGCTGCGCTGATGGTCGGCACCCCGCCGGTTGGCACCCCGCCCGTCGGAGCGCTTGCCGTCGAGGCCCCGATGCCCTACCGGAAGATCTTCGACGTCGTCTGGTCGGGTCGCCGTCACGTGATGATGATGGCCACCCAGATCGACCGGTACGGCAACCAGAACATCAGCTGCATAGGCGATTGGGCTTGTCCTCGCGCCCAGCTCGTAGGAGTGCGCGGCGCACCGGGCAACACAATGAACCACGCCACGAGCTACTGGGTGCCTAGACATTCCCCGCGCAGCTTTGTCGAACGGGTCGACATGGTTTGTGGAGTCGGGTCCGATCGAGCACGCGAGATCGTTTCGCCGAGCGCTCGCTTCCACGATCTGAGGGTTGTGGTCACCAACCTCGCGGTGCTCGACTTCACGGGTCCCGGTGGCGAGATGAGCCTGAGGTCGGTGCACCCGGGCGTGACTCCGGCCGAAGTGCAGAAGGCCACGGGCTTCGAGCTGCATGGCTGCCTGGGAAGCGAGGTGCCCGAGACGAGGTTGCCCACTCCCGACGAGCTAGAGCTGCTCCGCGGGTACCTCGACCCAGAAGGCCTGCGCGAGACGGAGCTCGCCTGATGAGCGCTTCCCGGGGAGCTCGAGGGGAGCGCTTCTGCCGCTTGACGGGGTCCCGCTTGCCGATTGTCCAGACTGGCATGGGGTGGGTGGCGGGTGCGCGCCTGGTGGCGGCTAGCTCGCGAGCCGGCGCCCTTGGGGTGCTCGCGTCGGCGACCATGTCGCTGTCGGACCTCGAGAAGGCTATCTCCGAGGTGAAGGATCGCACGGGTGAGCCTTTTGGGGTGAACCTCCGACCCGACGCGCCGGATGCAGCGGAGCGCGTCGAGCTGGTGGTGCGCGAGGGGGTCAGGGTGGCGAGCTTCACGCACGCACCCGGCGCCCCGCTGGTGGGACGTCTGAAGGACGCTGGAGTGGTCGTGATGTCAACGATCGGAGCGCTGCGCCATGCCGAGAAGGTGGCGGCCCTGGGCGTCGACGCAGTGATAGCTCAGGGAGCCGAAGGCGGCGGGCACACGGGCTCTGTTCCCACCTCTCTGCTCGTACCTGGTGTGGTGGACGCGATAGGAGATGGCGTAGTCGTCCTGGCTGCCGGCGGCATGCACGACGGGAGGAGCCTCGCTGCCGCGATCTCGTGGGGCGCTGACGGGGTGGCCATGGGAACCCGGTTCCTGCTCACGAAGGAGTCGACCGTTCCCGACGAGGTGAAGAAGGCGTACCTCGCCACCTCGCTCGGCGGGACCGTCGTCACTGCACGAGTGGACGGTGCGCCCCAACGCGTCATCCGCACGGACCTGATCGAGCGCCTGGAGCGCGCGGGCCCCCTGGGCGCGCTGTGGAGATCGCTTTCCAGCGCGTTGTCATTTCGCCGGCAAATAGGCGCCTCGTTCCCAGCGTTGGTGCGCGAAGGCATGGCGATGCACCGGGAGGGGCACCTTTCGTGGCCCCAGGTCCTAATGGCGGCGAACGCGCCGATGATGACCAGAGCCGCTCTGGTCGACGGGCGTCTCGATGCTGGAGTGCTGCCTGCCGGGCAGGTCGTAGGCCTCATAAACGACCTGCCGAGTGTCGAAGAGCTGGTCTCCCGGATCGTCGCGGAGGCCGGGGAGGCGCTCGGGGTGGACGCCTGGACGGAGCCGCTCAGCGCATCGCCACTACCGACGACCCATGCCCGAAGAGGCCCTGGTTCGCAGTGATACCTACCCTGGCGCCTGCCACCTGCCTGCCGGCAGCGCCACCCCTCAGCTGCAACACCACCTCGCAGACTTGCGCGATCGCCTGAGCCGGTATGGCCTCTCCGAAGGAGGAGAGACCCCCGCTCGGGTTCACGGGCAGCCGCCCGCCGAGCTCGGTGCACCCTCGCCGGAGAAGCTCCTCGGCTTCCCCCTCTCCACAGATCCCGAGCGCCTCGTACCAGTCGAGCTCGAGCGCGCTCGACAGGTCGTAGACCTCGGCCAGGTCGACGTCCTCGGGGCCGATGCCGGCCTCCTCGTAGGCAGCCGCGGCTACCTGCGAGCGAAACCCGCCGGTAGGCGCCGCGGCCGGTTCATCTGTTTCACCGCCGGCCGGTCCCCCCGCCTGCTCGTTCCCGCTCGCCGAGGAGCTAGGCAGGCACGCGGCAGAGTCGGTGGCGAAGTTGGGCATCTCGATGACGGTGTTCGGGTAGCGAGGTGTGACCGTGGAGACCGCGGCGATGGACACGATCCCCTTGCCGGTGCCACCGCTTGGCAGCGAGGCTGCGTGGCGGCGGGCGAAGTCCATGCTCGCGAGCACCAGCGCGGCCCCGCCGTCAGAGGTGGCGCATATGTCGAGCAGGTGCAAAGGGTCGGCTACCACGGGTGACGCGAGAACGTCGTCGACATCGACCACGTCGCGGTACCTGGCATTCGGGTTGGCGGCACCGTGGCGCGAGTTCTTCGCCTTCACCGCCGCGAAGTCCTTCGATGTGGCGCCGTAGATCGCCATGCGCCTGCGCGCGTAGAGAGCGAAGTAAGTCGGGTTCGTTGCACCGAGCAGGTGGAAGCGCAGCCAGTCTGGGTCGTCGCGCCTGTCCCCACCCACCGGCGCGAAGAACCCCTTGGGAGCAGTGTCTGCACCGACTACGAGGGCCACGTCGACCATTCCGGCCAGGATCTGAGCTCGGGCGCTCGCTATAGCTGCGGCGCCTGAAGCGCATGCGGCGTACACGCTCGACACCCGCGCCCCGGACCAGCCCAGCGCTTGGGCGAAAGTGGCGCCTGCGACGAACCCCGGATACCCGTTTCGTATGGTGTCGGCACCCGAAACGAGCTGTACGTCCTCCCAAGAGATCCCTGCGTCGTCGAGGGCTGCGTTGGCAGCATGGAGCCCGTACTCCACGAAGCTGCGTCCCCACTTGCCCCAGGGGTGCATTCCGATGCCGAGGACCGCCACCCGTCCGGACCCCGTCATCGTCTCGCCCTCCCTCCACTTGGCGTGCTCGTTGGCCTGTCTAGCGGCTTCCACTTCCAGACCAGGTACACGTTGGTCTGGTCTTCGTAGAGCGTGGCGGTCACCAGCTCCATTTCGCAGCCCACGTAGAGCTCCGAGGCGGATACCCCCGGCACGACCTGTCCGAGCACGACCAGCTTCTCCTCTTCGAGCTCGACTGCCGCTATCGCAAAAGGCTCGAAAGGATCGCTTGCCACGTAGGGAGGAGGAGGCTTGTAGGCCGCGTCCGTGTAGGACCAGACCCGGCCGGTACGGCTCAGCCTCACCTCCTCTGCAGGGCCGGAGCGGCAAGCTGGGTTCGGGCACGCGAGGGGGGCTCGCGGGAAGCTGTAGGTGCCGCAACCCCTGCATCGGCCGCCGAGGAGGGCTGCAGAGGCATCGTCGGGGACGAACCACCCTTCGACGGCAGGCACCCTGGCCTTGGAGGGAGCGTGCGGGCTCACAGGCGCTCGATCACCGTGGCGTTCGCCTGACCGCCGCCCTCGCACATGACCTGCAGCCCGAAGCGCCCGCCGGTTCTCTCGAGCTCGGACAGGAGGGTCGCCATGATCCGGGCCCCCGAGCACCCGGTCGGGTGTCCAAGAGCTATCGCGCCGCCGTTCGGGTTGACCTTGAGTGGGTCGGGTCGGAGCTCCTTGGACCACGCGAGCACGACGGAGGCGAACGCTTCGTTCACCTCGATGACGTCGATGTCGTCAATGGAGAGCTTGGCCTTGGCGAGGACCATCCGAGTTGCCGGGATGACAGCGCTCAGCATCAGCTCCGGGTCGTTCGCGGCCACAGCGAAGGTGTGGAAACGGGCCCTCGGAGAGAGGCCCAGCTCAGACGCGCGAGCCTCGTTCGCGACCAGGACTGCTGCAGCTCCGTCGGAGATCTGCGACGAGCTGCCGGCAGTGACCGTGCCTCCTTCCACGAACGCAGGCGGGAGCGCCGCGAGCTTCTCCATGCTCGTGTTGCGCCTGATCCCCTCGTCCGAGCCGACCCCGCCTGTCACCACCACCTCGCCCTTGAAGCGTCCCTCGTCAGTGGCCCGAGCCGCTCGCCTGTGGGACTCGAGCGCGAACCTGTCCATCTCCTCGCGGCCAATGTTCCAGCGCCTGGCGATCTCCTCGGCACACAGGCCCTGGTGGACCAGTTCGAAGCGCTTGCGGTAACGCGGTCCGTACGGCTCCCCCGGCCCCCGGTCGGTGGTCGCCCCGATCGGCACCCGGGTCATCGACTCGACGCCCGCGCCGATGACGAAGTCCATTGCCCCGGCCATCACGGCCTGGGCTGCGAAGTGGATCGCCTGCTGGGCGGAGCCGCATTGCCGGTCGACCGTGGTGCCCGGGACCGTTTCGGGCATGCCGGCCGCGAGGAGCGCATTGCGGGCGATGTTCATCGCCTGCTCGCCTACGGTCATCGTGCAGCCCATGACCACGTCCTCGATGAGGTGAGGGTCGATGCCGGTGCGGTCGAGGAGGGCACGTAGCGCCTCCGAGGCAAGGTCCACCGGGTGCCATTGCGCGAAAGCGCCGTCCCGCCGCCCTATCGGGGTGCGTACGGCGTCGATGATGGTCGCGCTCTGGACTGGGTTGTCGACGGGGCTCATAGCTCTGCGTGGACATTGTTGCCGAAAATCTGGCGGTGTGTCAGATTTGCAGCCCGATGGACTTCCGCCTTACGCCCGAGCAGGAGAGCTTTCGTGCAGAGGCAAGGTCCTGGCTGCGCGCGAACGTGCCCTCCGCCGAACGTGGAACGGGCCCCCTTCCATCCCTCGACACTCCCGAGGGGTTCGAGGCGCACCGAGCCTGGGAGCGACGCATGTTCGAGGAGAGGTGGTCGGTCGTGTCCTGGCCTCGGAGCTACGGCGGGCGAGGGGCCGGGCTGGTCGAATGGCTGGTGTTCGAGGAGGAGTACTGGGACGCAGGCGGACCTGCTCGTGTCGGGCAGAACGGCATATTCCTGCTCGGACCCGCCATGATGGCATTCGGCACCGAGGAGCAGCGCAATCGCTTCCTCCCGGCTATGGCCTCGGGCGAGGAGATCTGGTGCCAGGGATGGTCGGAGCCAGGCGCCGGGAGCGACCTCGCATCGATACGCTCCGTAGCCCGGCCAGGCGATCCCGAGGGCACCTGGGTGCTGAATGGCCTGAAGACGTGGTGCTCACGCGGCGCCTTCGCCGACTGGCTCTTCGGACTGTTCCGGACCGACCCTTCAGCGGAGCGCCACCGAGGGCTCACGTACTTCCTCGTGCCCCTCGACGCTCCGGGGATCACCGTGCGGCCTATCGCCCAGCTCGACGGTGAGCCTGGCTTCGCCGAGGTGTTCTTCGACGAGGTGGAGGTGCCTGCATCCCAGGTGCTCGGAAGCGTTGGCAGGGGATGGGAAGTGGCGATGGCCACCGCCGGCTCCGAACGCGGGCTCAGCTTGAGAAGCCCGGGGCGCTTCTTGGCAGCAGCGCGCCGGCTCGTGGCGCTCTATGAGCAGGTTGCGCTCTGCGATCCAGCGCGTGCTGAGCGCTGTGCGGACGCCGTGGCTCGCGCCTGGATCGAGGCCGAGGCATACCGGCTCGCGACTTTCGCCACGGCTGCCAGGGTGCTCGACGGGGCGACGGTCGGGCCGGAAGCTTCGCTCAGCAAGCTGGCGTGGTCGGGCGCTGACCTGGCCGTGCACGAGGCGGCGATAGGCCTGCTGGGGAGCAGTGCCGAGCTGCTCGGGAGCGACGGCACGCCCGACGGCTGGCTCGGCGGTTTCCTCTTCGCCCTCGCCGGGCCGATATACGCGGGCACGAACGAGATCCAGCGCAACGTTGTGGCCGAGCGTGTGCTCGGGCTGCCGCGAGGCTGAGGCTGAGGCTGGACGGCTACTGCTATGCGTGCAGCGTTCGACAGAGATCAGGAGGATTTCGCCGGGCAGTTCCGGTCCTTCTGCGAAAAGGAGTGCCCCCCGTCGGCCGTGCGCGCCGCATGGACCTCTGAGGTCGGGTTCTCGAGGGAGCGCTGGGGCAAGCTGGCCGAGCTCGGCGTTCTCGGGATCGGCGTGCCCGAGGAGCTCGGCGGGATCGGGCGGGGTGAGGTGGAGCTGGCCGCGCTCTTGGAGGTTGCCGGTTGGGCGGCGGTGCCAGAGCCCGTCCTCGAGACGATGGCGATGGCGGTCCCTCTCCTTCGAGAGTGCGCTTCTGGTCCGGGCGCCCGCGTAGCTCGCGAGTGGCTGGCGCTCATTGCCGCTGGTGAAGCAGTGGTCACAGTCGGCCCCGAGCCAGCCTGGGCGAGTGGAGCGACGGGCTCCCAGCTCACCACGGTGCTCCCTGGCGCGGACATGGTACTCGTCGCCGGGTCGAACGGCGTGGTGGCGGTTCCCTCCGAAGCGTGCGGCATAGTGGCTCGCCGGGCGCTGGACGGTACCCGCCGGCTCGCGGAGGTCACCTTCGATCCCGCCGCCGCGACCGTGCTCGCCGGGCCGGACGAAGCGCTCGCCTCGTTGGGGAAGCTGGCTGACCAGGCAGCGTGCGGTTCGGCAGCGCTGCTCGTGGGCCTCTCCTCGCGGTTGCTCGGCATGGCTGTCGAGCACGCAGGGGAGCGCCGCCAGTTCGGGCGCCAGATCGGATCGTTCCAGGCGGTGAAGCACAAGCTGTCCGATGTGGCACTTCGCATCGAGCTTGCTCGCCCGGCTGTGTGGTATGCAGCATGGCAGTTGGCCAACCAAGGCGCCGAGGCTTCGCAGGCTGCTTCCGTGGCCAAGGCGCTGGCGGCCGAGGCCGCGACGGCCGCGGCGAGCGCGTCCTTGCAGGTTCACGGCGCCATCGGCTACACCGCCGAGCACGATCTGCACCTTTGGATGAAGCGCTCCTGGGCTCTTGCGTCGTGGTGGGGAGACGCAGCGCATCACCGATCACGTGTCTTACAGTCACTGATTGCGCGTACAGAGTAGCGTCACGGGGTCTCGACGGCTGCATAGAGTGGGGAAGTTCTCTGCATACGATGTAATCCTACGAGGGACGTGTCGTCAGCCACGATTCGCGCTAGAAAATGCTTGGCGGCTGTCGTAAGCTTGTCGCAGGAGTCCTGTGAGGCCGATCTAGGGAGTCGGAGCCACGGACGAGTTGTCGTAGCGGATGAGTCGTAGTCATGGACGAGTCGTAGTCACGAGGCAAGGGAAGGAGCCTCCTGGCCGTCGCTCAGGAGGCCACCGGGCAACCGGCAAGTGATGGGGAGCAGGCAGGTTGAGCAGCCGTCCGGAGCAGCCAGAGGCGTTCATCAGAGGTGTTGCGTTTCCACCGGTGGGCTGCGCGCCGTACCCTCGAGCCAATCCGGTGGACATGGACCACCTTCCGAATGACGTGTGGTCAGCGGCGACGCTACCTGTAGGTGTGCGGATCGAGCTGGTCGGTGACGCCCGAGCCGTGAACATCGCGTACGAGACGACTTCCGTGGACTTCGGGTACCGCGGCGAGGGGGCTGGCTGCACGTTCTCCGCGTACCGCAACGGGCAAAAGATCTCGGAGGTCGAGGCGACTCTGGGTGACGCCGTTGTGCGGCTCGAGCTTTCAGGAGAGCCGAGCAAACCCGTTGTCGTCTACCTGCCCGAGGCGATGCGTCCAACCATCAAGTGCATTTCTGCCGAGGCGGGCGCGATCGAACCGGCCACGCGCCAGCCGCGCTGGCTCGCCTATGGCGACGCGGTGACCCAGGGGTGGCTGGCGTCCTCGCCTGCGATGGCCTGGCCGGCGGTCGCGGGTCGCAAGCTGGGCCTCGACGTTTGCAATATGGGGTTTGCCGGTTCGGCGCGCGGAGAGACCTTCTCGGCCGCCACGCTGGCCGACATCCCGGCGGAAGCCGTGAGCATCTCCTACGGGATGAACTGCTGGAGCCGTATCCCTCACACGCCAGGCCTCCTGTCCGAGGGGCTGCGTGCGTTCATCGCGATAGTGCGTGCGGCTCACGCGGAGATTCCGGTGGTCGTGGTGAGCCCCCTGCTCCGTCCTGACGCGGAGGAAGCTCCCAACCGGCTCGGGGCGACCATGGCGGACTTGCGCATGGCCATGGAGGAGACGGTTCACGAGCTCGTTGCCGCAGGTGACGCTCACCTGCACCTCGTCGAGGGTTCGAGCGTGGTGGGAGAGGCCGATCTTGCTGACGGCATCTACCCAGGTGACGAAGGGCACAAGCGCATCGCGGCCGCAGTGGGCAAGTACCTGAGCCCGCACATGGAAGAGATGCGCCGCGCAGCGGCTGAACGGATGCTGGCAGAGGCCATGGGAGCCGAGTCGAGCGACGCTCCTGCGGTGTCTCGAGCGCCGAGCCAGGCTGGCGTCCCCTCGGCATCGAACGGGCAGCAGGCCTCCGGCATGCCATCCCATGTCGCCCCGAGCCACGCGGCAAACAGCTCAGGTGGCTCGTGGCAGGCAGAGCCGTCGTACGCGCCTCCTGCCGGAGCGCCGTCGTACACGCCGCCTGCCCCACCTTCGGGGTACCCGCCATACGCGCCTCCTGCCGGAGCGCCGTCGTACGCGCCTCCTGCCGGAGCGCCGTCGTACGCGCCGCCTGCCCCACCTTCGGGGTACCCGCCATACGCGCCTCCTGCCGGAGCGCCGTCGTACGCGCCTCCTGCCCCACCTTCGGGGTACCCGCCATACGCGCCTCCTGCCGGAGCGCCGTCGTACGCGCCGCCTGCACCGCCTGCGCCCCCCGGTCCCCATGCCGGAGCGGCGCCATACGCGCCGCCTTCAGGTACAGGGGGAACACTGCCGCCGGCACCTCCCAACGCTCCCGATGTCTCTTCATCGTGGGGGCCGGGTGACCCGCCTGGAGGTGACCACGACGGGCAGGCCCTCCCCGGCGGCCAGGAGCCCCCAGTATACGTCTACACTTCCAGCTCCTAACTGACACACCGTCAGAAACGCTGCTATGCTTGAGGAATGGCAGAGCCCTCATCGCGCAGCATGCCGGCTACCGGGCTGTCCTCGACCGGTGCCGGCTCTTCCATGGCGGCCGGCAGCTCCGGATTGTCGGGGGAGCTCCCCGGAGGCAATGCACCACAGATCCCCTGGATCGTGTCGGTGGACGACCACGTGGTCGAGCCGGCCGACGTGTGGAGCAGGCGATTGCCCGCGAAGTACGCAGACGTAGGTCCGCGAGTAGTGCGTGCGCCCATGGGGGAGATCACCTTCGTCGGGGGAAAGCTCACTGTGAAGCCGGGGAGCGAAGGCAAGCCGACCGACTGGTGGCACTACGAGGATCTTCGCCGTCCTCTCCTCAGGCTCGACGCGGCGGCGGGCGTCCCGCGCTCGGAGGTAACGATGACGGGAGTCACGTACGAGGAGATCAGGCCAGGTGCCTACCAGGTCAAGTCGCGGATCGAGGACATGGACCTGAACTGGATGCAGGCGTCGCTGTGCTTCCCCACATTTCCCCGCTTCTGTGGTCAGACGTTCCTCGAGGCGAAAGACCGCGATCTCGCCCTTCTCTGCGTGCGTGCCTACAACGACTGGATGGTCGAGGAATGGTGTGCAGAGTCGAGCGGCAGGCTCGTCCCCCTGTGCCTGGTTCCGCTGTGGGATGCCGGACTCGCTGCCGCAGAGGTGGAGCGCAACGCCGAGCGCGGGGTGCGAGCCGTGTGCTTCAGCGAGATACCGCCGTTCTTGGGGCTGCCATCGGTGCACGACCCCGACGGGTACTGGGACCCGTTCTTCGCAGCGTGCGCCGGCACCGGCACGGTGGTTTGCATGCACATCGGTTCCTCGTCGAAGATGCCTTCCACGTCCGCGGACGCACCACCTGCAGTCGGATCGACCCTCACCCACACCAATGCGACCTTCTCGCTCGTCGACTACCTCTTCTCGGGCGTGCTGGTGCGGTTCCCCGAGCTGTGTCTCGCGTACTCAGAAGGTCAGGTCGGCTGGATCCCGTACATTCTCGAGCGAGCAGACACCGTCTGGCTGGAGAACCGGGCGTGGGGCGGGGTAGCCGACAAGGTGCCGGAGCCGCCCTCCTCTTACTTCCACCGCCAGGTCTACGGATGCTTCTTCGACGACGCCCACGGTCTCAGGTCCGTCGAAGAGATCGGCGTGGACAACATCACCTACGAGTCCGACTATCCGCATTCGGACTCGACTTGGCCGCGTACCAGGGAAGTCGCTGAGCGCCAGATGGCCCACCTCGACGACGAGGCGCGTCGCAAGATCGTGCGTGGCAACGCCATCAGGCTCTTCGGCCTCGACTACCTGGGAGACTCTCCGGGCTGAGCCGGCCGCTATCTGCCGGCTCGTGAGGACGCCAGGGAGGCAAAGTGGACTTGCGTTACAGCGCGGAAGAGGAGGAGCTCAGGCGTTCGCTGCGTGCCTGGCTCGCCGGCGTGCTCCGCGGCCTGCCGCAGAAGCCCCGCCCGGATGATTGGGACGCGCGTCGCCGCTACGACATGGGATGGCAGCGGCTCCTCTACGAGGCCGGCTATGGGGGAGTCGATTGGCCCAAGGATGCCGGCGGTAGGGGCTCCTCCCCGGTGGAGCAGCTCGTGTTCCTCGAGGAGCTCCAGCGCGCTCGCGCGCCGGGGGTGGGCGTGGGGTTCGTTGGCTTGCTCCACGCAGGCCCGACCATTATCGCTGAGGGGAGCGCCGCACAGCGCGCCCGGTATCTTCAGCCCATACTCGCCGGTGAGGAGGTCTGGTGCCAGGGCTTCTCCGAGCCCGACGCAGGCAGCGACCTCGCCGCGCTGAAGACGCGCGCGGTTCGCGACGGGGACGATTACGTGGTGAGCGGCCAGAAGATCTGGACCTCTCACGCTCAGGTGGCTGATCTCTGTGAGCTGCTCGTGCGGACGGGTACCGAAGGGAGCAGGCACCGGGGGATCACCTGGCTGGTCATGCCCATGGACGCCCCCGGGGTAGAAGTGCGCCCGCTTCGCACGATCGCGGGTTCCAGCGAGTTCTCGGAGCTCTTCCTGGATGAGGTTCGTATACCCGTGGCCAACAGGGTTGGGGCGGAGAACGACGGATGGCGGGTGGCGATGGTGACCTTTGCGTTCGAGCGTGGGACCGCCTTCGTGGCCGAGCTCCTGGAGTCCATGGAGTTGATGCGCCTGCTCGCGGCGAGCGCCAAGGAGAGCGGGATTTGGGACGACCCGTGCCTCCGGCAGCGGCTGGGGAGCCTGGCAGCCGAGCTCGATGCTCTGTGGGCGCTGACCAGGCGCAATGTGTCGGAAGCGTCGCGCTCTGGAGTACCCGGAATCGGGGGGAGCGTGTTCAAGCTGGCGTTCTCGGAGCTTCGCCAGAGCATGGCCGACTTGTGGATGGACATCGAAGGACGGTCGGCACTGGTTTGGGGGGAGCCGGCCGACATGTGGGTGAACAGCCTTTCGCGCACGATAGCTGCCGGCACCTCCCAGGTGCAGCGCAACATCCTGGCCGAGCGCGTCCTCGGCCTTCCGAAGGAGCCCTCGACGCGAACATTGGAGGGATGACCGCTCGTGGACTTCGAGCTTTCCGAGGACGAGGGGGCGCTGGCGCGGGCGCTTAGGAGCATTTGCGCGAACCGCTTTCCCCTGGAGTCGCTTCGTTCCCGAGAGCTCCAGCCGGACACCGTCGACCGGGAATCCTGGCGCGAGCTGGCCGAGGCCGGCGTGTTCTCTCTGCGCACTTCCGAGGATGGCGGGGGCCTGGGGCTCGGCGCCGCGGCAGTTTCGGTCGTCTTCGAGGAGCTGGGCCGGGCCCTGGTACCCGGCCCGCTCGTGGCCTCCGAGCTGGCAGCAAGCATCATTGGTATGACAGGGGGGACCGAGGGAAATGCCGGATCCCCGCTGCCGGCGGGAGGTCCGCTGCCGGCGGGAGGTCCGCTGCCGGCGGGAGGTCTGCTGGCAGGACAGGTGCGTGCAGGTGTTGCCCTGGTCGGCCAAATCCACCTCGGGGATAGCTGGGAACGTGCCGGGGGCAGCTTTCCCGGCAGCGGGCGGGGCCGGGACGGCATTCTTGTGGAGCACCTCGCTTCCCTCGACGCCCTCGTCGTAGTGAGTGAGCGTTGCCTGCAGGTCGTGGACCCCCGGGTTGTCGACGCAGAGCCCGTGGATCGGTCGCTCGACCCGCTTACGCCGCTCTGGCGCGTAGCCCGGCTGCCCGAGGGCGAAGAAGTCGGCGGCCCCGAGCACTCGAGGAGGTGGCGGTCGGAGGAGGTGCTGCTCGGCGCTGCCCTGTGCGTAGGTGTGGCCGCGGCAACCCTGGACATGGCTGTGGCCTACGCAATGCAGCGACGACAGTTCGGACGGCCCGTTGGCTCGTTCCAGGCAGTGAAGCACATCTGCGCCGACATGCTCGTCCGCGTGGAGGAGTCGCGATGCGCTCTCCATGCGGCGGCCTTGGCTATCGATCAACCCGGGGTCGGCGACCCGGTTAGATCAGTTGCAGGGGCCGCGTTGCTCGCCACGCGCGCAGCCCTGGCATGCTCGAAGGCTTGCATCCAGGTCCACGGTGGCATGGGGTTCACCTGGGAGATACCTGCTCACCTGTACCTTGCCCGCTCTCGAGTGCTGGCCAGCGCCATGCCTGGCGCGGGCGAGCTCGAGGAGGTGGTGGCTAGCCGTCTCTGAGGCGCCCGGTGCGGAGCGTGCAGGAGCCCTTCGACCGAGGCGGGAACTATACCCGCCCTTCGTGCGTCGAAGATCACAGGACGCCAACGCTACAAGCCTGCCGTGCCGCCGGTCTTCGCCGGCCGGAGCTTGCAGCAGATGGAGGTAGACATGATGAAGTCGACCAGTACGATCACGGGCGTGTCCCGACGGCGACCGCTCGGTGCCGTGGCGCTCGGTGCCGTGGCGCTTGCCGCAGGTTCCACCCTTGCTGCTTGCAGCTCGCAGGCATCTGCGGCAGCGGCCCCACCGTCGTGCTCGGCTGGGTCGCCGAAGCTCACCCTTCAGGGCAACGGGCTTGCGAGCGCGCCGCCCAACCTGCTTACCGTGGTGGTCGAGGTGGACGTGACCAAGCCGTCTGCGTCGTCTGCCCTGGCCGACGACAACGCGAAGACTGCGGCGCTCAGCGCCGCCCTCGTTCACGGAGGTGTCGCGAGCAAGGACATACAGACCTCGGGGCTCTCCATCCAGCCCCAGTACAACTACCCGCACGGGGTGCAGACGCTCACGGGCTATTCGGTGAGCAACACAGTCACCGCGAAGATCCACGATCTCGCGACAGCCGGCAGCGTGGTCGACTCCCTCGGGGCAGCGGCGGGGAACGCGGTTCGCATCGACGCGCTCTCCTTCTCGGTGCAAGACCCGAGATCCCTACAGGACCAGGCCCGGGCTGACGCGGTGAAGCAGGCAGTGAGCCACGCGCAGGCGATGGCCACGGCAGCAGGTGAACGTCTGGGACCGGTGTGCTCCATCACCGACGACGCTTCCGTGCCGAACGTCGTGCATGCGCCCGCGTACGGCTACAACGGCATCGCGGCCGGCAGCCTGGCTGCACCGTCTGCTTCTGTTCCCCTGTCGCCGGGCACCGAGCAGCAGAGCGCTTCGGTCACGATGGTGTACTCCCTCGTGGCGCCGCGTGCCCGCTGAGCGGGCGAGCATCCCGAGACCGTTCTTGCCCGCGATCCCTGCCCGTGAGCCCTGAGTGCGTTCCCGGTCTGTCGGCTCGAGTGCCGCCTAGCACTGTTCACGGTCGTGGATGAAGATGGCTAGCTCCACGCGCAGGCGAGGGGGTTGCCACCGGTGCCAACGGCTTGCCGCAGCGACTTGGTAGCTTGGCTCGAGTGAGTGCAGCAAAGCGTGCCGGTGTGGTGATCGGAGTTGTCGCGGTGGTGGGCGGGCTCGTCGTGGCTGATGGGTTCACCTTGGCAGCGGGTCGCCACGACGTCGCTCAGCAGCTCAAGGCACAGGAGGAAGGCCGGAAGATCGCCGCGTACGAGAAGATGCTCCGCGAGCGCGCCAGGGAAGCTCCGGGAGTTGGGGTCAAGGCGAGCCACACCGCCGCACGCCCCTGAGCGGACCGTCGCCTTCTCGGCCCTTGCCACCCACCCGGCCCTTGTCCCGAGCCGGCCCTTGCCACCCACCCGGCCCTTGTCCCGAGCCGGCCCTTGTCCCGAGCCGGCCCTTGTCCTCAGCTGGCGTGCCTTCTCAGCCAGCGCGGCACCGTTACCTGGCTCCCGTTGTCGCCATGTAGGGTGACGAACACGGCGTCTACCGCCTCCCCTATCTTGACGCTCGCAGGGTCCACCTGGCCGATGCCGCCATCGGGAGTGTCCAGCAGGTTTCCGACGAGGCGCAGCCTGGGGTCCTCGTCGAGAGCCACCACGGCTACGGCGTAGGGCGATACGGCCTGATAGGCGGGCAGCAGGGGAGGATGTGGCACCACGAAGGACCAAACCGTTGCCGAGCTCGAGACCGCCTGCCAGTGCCGCTCGGTCGAGCGGCAGCGAGGGCACATCGGCCTCGGCGGGAATCGGAGCGTGCCACATGACGAGCAGGCCTGCATGCGAAGCTCGCCAGCGGCGGTCCCTTCCCAGAAGCCGGCTGCTTCCTCTGCGACAAGCGGCATCATGAAGCCGTCAGTGGTGCTGGCCATCCGCCTCTCCTTTCCCGAAACCCGGGGTTGCACGGCGCGACAGATCCAGGGTCGCAGGGCGAAATACGGGCTGCCCTTCCGGTGAGGAAAACGCCGTGTACCTGCGAAGGTCCTTGTACGTGGGAGGGCAGATCATCGCCGGAGCAGGAGCGCACTGGTCGGGACCCCTTCACCTGAGGTGACCAGGCAGGTCTCCGCTCCCTCCACCTGGGCCGTCGACGTCCCACGCATCTGGCGCACTCCCTCGACTATCAGGTTGAAGCCATGGACGTAAGCCTCCGACAACCCCCCGCCCGAGGTGTTGACCGGGTGCTTGCCACGGTCGAACTCCAGATTGCCGTTCTCCGTGAGGCCGGCGGCCTCGCCGCGCTTGCAGAAGCCATACCCCTCGAGCGACAGGAGCACCAGGGGGCTGAAGGCGTCATAGATCTGGAGCACGTCCACGTCCGCGGGTCCGAAGTCGGCGTTTGCCCAGAGGCGCTTGGCGCATGCCCACGCCGGGCCAGTGAGCGGGTCGTCGCAGAAGTAGTTCACCATCGTCTGGTGCTCGGGGGGCAGGCCCTGGGCGAACGCATGCACGTAGACGGCAGGGTGCGGCAGGTCGGGTGCCCGGTCGGCGGCCACCACGACACAGGCGAGCGCGCCGTCGGTTTCGAGGCAGTTGTCGTACAGGCATAGCGGCTCCGATATCCAACGTGCCGACATGTAGTCCTCACGGGTCATCGGGCGGTCGTGCATTATGGCTGCAGGGTTGAGGTTCGCATGCCTGCGCACGGCCATTGCGACGTTCGCCAGGTGGTCGCGCGTAGCGCCGTACTCGTGCATGTAGCGACGGGTGAGCATGGCAATCTCGTCGACAGGGCGCAGCAACCCGAAAGGGCGGGTCCACTGGGCCGGTGTCTGCAGCGGCGAAGTCGTGTTGGTCCAAGGCCTTGGTCCCGAGCCTCGCTTTCTCGACCGCCAGGCCACCGCTACCTCGGCCTGGCCGGTTGCCACGGCCATAGCTGCGTGGCCGACTGTCCCGCACCCGGCGCCGCCACCGTATCCGACCTGGCTGAAGAAGGTGACGTCTCCGCAGCCGATGTTGCGCGCGATCTCCACCTCCTCGGTCTCCTCCATCGTGTAGGAGCACAAGGCGTCCACCTCGGAGGGGTCGATCCCGGCGTCCGCGCAGGCAGCGACAATGGCCGTGCAGGCGAGCTCGGCTTCGGAGGGCTCGAGGTGCTTGGCGAACGGGGTGGATGCGACCCCCGCTATGACGGTTGCATCGCGAAAGACGGAGCTTCGGGTCATCGGGGGCAGAACGCTATCAGGATCGGGCGCTCTCGCGGCGCCAGAGCAAGCGGCGATGCAGCACGTGGATGGCCGCCTGGAGCGGTGGTGACCCAATCTGACGGCACGTCAGCTATTATGACCGACCATGGCCGAGAGCACCACCCGAGCCGCTGTCCCTGCCACTCGTGTGTCCACCGGCGAGCGCGCCCAGCCAGGCCGAGCCCAGCCAGGCCGAGCCCAGCCAGGCCGAGCCCAGCCAGGCCGAGCCCAGCCAGGCCAGGTTGTCGAGCGCGATCTGCTGATCGGGGGCAAGTGGCTCCCGGCCTCCGGGGGCACCTACGTGGTGCTCAACCCCGCCACGGAGGAGGTGGTAGGGCACGCGCCCGAGTCGACTGTCGAGGACGCCGAGGCGGCAGTCCAGGCAGCCAGCGACGCCCTGCCCGCTTGGGCTGCTACGCCGCTCGAGCGTCGGCTCGAGCTCATGGCCAAGGCTGCCGGGGCCATACGCGAGCGGGCTCGCGAGCTGCTTCCGCTCGTGATCGCCGAGACGGGCGCCACCTTCTCCGTCGGCTCGCGCATGCAGGTACCCGTGGCGGCGGACCGCTTCGAGCGGTACTCCAGAGATCCTCGCCCCGTGCTGCAGAGAGCCCTGCCGGCGCAGGTGGTGCCATCTACCCCGCTCGCCCCCGGTGGCCTCGTTAGCGCGGCCGTGCTGCGCCAGCCGGTGGGAGTGGTGGCGTGCATAACTTCCTACAACTTTCCCATGGTGAACATGGCCGGCAAGGTGGCACCGGCCCTCGCTGCAGGCAACACCGTTGTCGTGAAGCCGGCTCCCCAGGACCCTCTTGCCGTGGTCGAGCTCGTCAGGGTGCTCGACGAGGTCGGGTTCCCTCCGGGGGTAGTAAACCTGGTGACGGCCTCGGGCGCCGGGCCGGCGGAGGCGCTGGTCACCTCCCCGGCGGTGGACATGGTCAGCTTCACCGGCTCGACATCGGTTGGCACGCGCATAGCCGAGGCAGGCGCGCACACGATGAAGCGGCTCCTCCTCGAGCTAGGGGGGAAAGGCGCCTGCATAGTTCTCGACGATGCGGACATCCAGGCAGCCGTAGGCTGCATAGGGTCGACGTGGTCTTTCCACTCGGGCCAGATCTGCACGGCGCCCACGCGTGCCGTCGTGCACGCGGGCGTCTACGACCAGGTCGTGGAGAAGCTGGGTGCTCTGGCCGCGATGCTGAAGGTCGGCGACCCGACCGATCCATCGACCGTGGTGGGTCCGCTGATCTCTGCCGCACAACGCGAGCGCGTGGAGAGGTACCTGGCTGCCGGGCGCGCAGAGGGGGCCGAGGTGCTCTCCGGCGGGGGCCGTCCGCCCCATCTCGATCGCGGTTACTACGTGGAGCCGACACTGCTCGCAGGGGCCAACGACATGACAGTCGCACGCGAGGAGATATTCGGGCCCGTTGTCGTGGCGATCCGCGTCGATGACGAGGAAGATGCGATCGCAGTCGCCAACGACAGCGACTTCGGGCTCTACGACTACGTGTTCTCGGCCGACACGGCGCGGGCTTTCGGGGTGGCGAAGCGGCTCCGGGCCGGCCACGTCGGTGTGAACACCGCCCAGCGCAACCACGAGGCGCCATTTGGCGGTTTCAAGCTGTCTGGCATGGGACGCGACGGAGGGGACTACGGCCTGGAGGCGTACTCGGAGCTCCAAGCTGTCGTGTGGTCCTCCTGAGAAAGGCAGTCCTGTGGTAGTGGCCCGGTCGTCCTGAGAAAGGCAGTCCTGTGGCAGCCCTGAGCAAGAGGAGCATCCGGTGAGCACATTCGACTTGGCCGTAATGGGGGGGATCGCCGTGGACGGCACCGGGCTGGCTCGCAGGCGAGTAGACATCGGGGTGAAGGACGGTCGCATAGCGAGGATGGGCTTCATCGACTCCGACGAAGCCGCGCAGGTGATCGACGCCGACGGCCTCTACGTAGCTCCGGGGATCGTAGACGCGCACACGCACTACGATCCGCAGCTCACCTTCGAGCCCTACGCGACTTCGTCCTGTTACCACGGCGTTACGACGGTCCTCGCCGGGAACTGTGGATTCTCCGTGGCGCCCAACAGGCCGGATCAGCGCGAGTTCCTCGGCCGCATGTTCGCGAAGGTCGAGGGGATGTCCCCCGTTGCCCTCTCGGCTGTCGACTGGTGCTTCGAGAGCTTTCCCGAGCTCCTCGCGACCATGGAGGGTCGTCTCGGCGTCAACATGGCCTGTTACGTGGGCCACTCGGCCGTCAGGCGCTTCGTCATGGGCGAGGCGGGGTCGGAGCGCGAAGCCACGGACGAAGAGGTGGAGAAGATGCGGCTCGTCGTCCGCGAAGCCATGCAGGCTGGCGCTGCAGGGTTCTCGTCCTCTCACGGACCTACCCAGCTCGACGGGGACGGCAGGCCTGTTCCCAGCCGTTTCGCCTCGATCGCCGAGCTCGAGGTTCTCTGCGCCGAGGCAGGTCGCCATCGCGGAGGGTCGATCTCGTACCTGCACAGGAGCGCCATCGGCGGCCTCGACGACGAGGACAAGGAGCTGCTGGTGCGCCTCGGGAAGCTGAGCCGCCTACCCATCGTGCTCCAGGGGCTTGGTGGCCGCTCCAAGGTCGACGTCCCGGGAGCGGGGTGGGAGGACGTGGCGGCGTGGATCGAGGATGCCGGGCGCCAGGGAGTGGGGGTGTTCTCGTTGCTGCGTAACCACCCATTCGACCGTGACTTCCGGCTCGACCAGGGAACCAACCTCTACGAAGGGGTTCCCGCATGGCACGAGGCCGTCCGTCCGGGGCCTTCGGTGCGCGAGAAGCTCGCCATCCTCGCGGACCCCTCGGCACGTGACCGAATGCGCGAGGCGGTCGAGCGGCCCAACCGGGATGCTTCAGCCGGCTCGACCCTTCCTCCACCAGGCTGGAAGGTCGTGTTCGTCGACGAGGTGGTCCTGTCCGAGCATGAAAAGTTCCTCCATCGCTCGGTTGCCGACGTGGCCGCCGAGCTCGGCGTCGCTCCGGCTGACGCGATGCTCGATCTCGCAGTGTCGGAGAACCTCCAGACTGTGTTCCGCTACGTGAGCAAGAACCGTGCCTGGGAAGAGGCCGTCGCTGCGGGTCAACGGCACCCGGCAATGATCATCGGGGTGTCCGACGGCGGAGCCCACCTCGACAGGGACGACGGAGCGGACTGGTCCAGCGCGTTCCTCGATTTCTGGGTACGCGAGAAGCAGCTGTGGACCCTGGAGGAAGGTATTCGGCAGATCACCCAGGTTCCGGCAGCCCTGCTCGGCTTCCAGAACCGGGGCATGCTCCTTCCGGGGTACTGGGCCGACATCTTCGTGTTCGACCCCGACACAGTCGGCCTCGCCTCCAAGCGGCAAGTGCGCGACCTCCCCGGCGGGGAGGCCCGCTACTCCGCCAGGCCGCGAGGCATCTACTGGACGATCGTGAATGGCGTGCCCATAGTGCGAGACGGCGAGCTGCTGGGCGAGGCCCTGCCGGGGCAGGTTGTTAGACCGGGTCTGGCGTGACCCCTCGCGAAGAGCTCGACGCCCTGGCTCGGCGGGTGTGCAACTGGGGGCGTTGGGGGAAAGACGACCAGTTGGGCACCGTCAACCTCGTCACTCCCGAGGCACGCCGGCGGGGGGCAGCGTGCGTACTGGAAGGCAGGGCTTTTACGCTTGGCCTGAACCTGTCGGAGTCGGAGGGTATCCAAGCTGGGCTCATTCCCGGGAGGGTCAATCCCTCGAGGACCATGACCCAGGTCAACACCCCGCTGTCACCCGACCCGGAGTGGATCTGCGCGAGCGAGGACGTCGTCGTCATGGCCCTCCAGTGCGCGACCCATTGGGATGCCCTTGCTCATGTGAGCTACCGAGGCGTTATCTACAATGGCTTTCCTGCATCTTCGGTCGGCGCCTTCGGGGCACAGGTGTGCGGGATAGACAGGATCGGCAGCCTCGTCACGAGGGGCATCCTTCTGGACGTGGCCCGAGCGAGGGGCGTCGAGGTTCTCGATCCCGGGTACGGCATAACCCCCGAGGACCTCACGGCCTCCTGCGAGCACGCCGGCGTCGTCGTGGAGCCTGGTGACGTGGTGCTGGTGCGCACCGGCCAGATGGTGCACCTGGCGCTCGACGCTCGACCTGGAGATCAGAGAGATCGACCGGGAGAGCAAGCATCCGCTACCCCGGGGGATCCCCCGAAACGGTCACGCTCGCGGAGGAACCTCATCGACTACGCGTATCCCGCTCCCGGTTTGACGATGGCATGCGCCTCGTGGTTCCACGAGCGCGATGTGGCGGCAGTCGCGACGGACACGCTCTCGCTCGAGGTGCTTCCCTGCGAGCACGAGAACCTCTACCTACCGGTCCACGTCCTGCACCTGGTCGAGATGGGCATGAGCCAGGGCCAGAACTGGTACCTCGACGAGCTGGCCAAGGACTGTGCCTCGGACGGGCGCTACAGCTTCCTGCTCGACGCGACGCCTCTTGCCTTCACGAACGCCCTGGGCTCGCCGCTGAACCCGGTAGCCGTGAAATGAATGTGAATGCACCGCGTCCGCAATCCCCGTCCGTAAGGGCGGGGAGGTTCACTGCCAGTTGCGGCGATCAGCTTCCGGCCACTGGCGCGCTGCGACCGGTGATGGCCCAGTGGAGCAACCGAGCCTGGCTGTCGACCAGCTCACTCGTGCGTATCCCCCAGAACTCGAACCCGTAGCGGTGAGCAGCCACGTGGGCCAGCATCGAGATCAACGTGCCGGCCACTGCCATCGGGTCCGAGCCCGCCGTTCCCTTGCCTTCCCCCATCGCCAGCACCTTTGCCAGGGTGACCGTGACGGCGTTCAGCGCACGCACCCGGAGGCCCTGGAACCTGAGGTCCCCTTCTTCGGTGGCCAGGTCCACGACCCTGAACACGGCCCGGTTTGCCTCCCAGTAGGCCATGAACCCCTCCACCACGCTGCGTGCCGTGTCGAAGCTGTGGGGCTCCGACCAGTCGCCGTCGAGCAGCTCGGCCAAGTTGCTCGCGCCGGTCACGAGGTCCTCGGCAAGCACGAGGATCGCCTGCTCCACGTTCTCGAAGTACTGGTAGAAGGTCGCCGGTGAGGTACCGGCGTCGCGAGCGATGTCGATAACCTTCACCGAGCGCCACGGGGTGGTGACGAGAAGCTCGGCGGTGCACTCGAGCAGACGACGGCGTGTCTGCTGGCCCCTGCGTCCCGGCACGCGTCCGTCGGATGCCGGTCGCGTGTCCCCGCCCGGTGGCGCGGTCCGAGAGCTGGTGGTGCGCGGCGGACGTCGGCGCTGCATCCTCCAAGGCTACTCCTCGCGGCCTGATGGGCGGTCAGGTCGGGTTGGTGGAGGGCCTCGGTTCCTCCGTCGCCTAGTAGCGGTTCGGCCACCGCAGAGTAGTGGTCTGGGACCTGGTGTGCCCGGAGCATGACGTATCGCTTCCCCGGCGGCTTGTGGAAGATAGGGTGTCAAGGTGCAGCAACGGGTCATAACACGACCGTTGTCGCGTGCCCAGCAGGCGCGGCGCCAGCGCGTGATCGATGCAGCCATGGAGCTCGCGCTCGAAGGCGGCTACGAGGCCGTGCAGATGCGCGACGTGGCGACCAAGGCGCAGGTGGCAATGGGAACCGTGTACCGGTACTTCTTCTCGAAAGACCACCTGCTTGCGGCCACGCTGCTGCACTGGGTCGAGCAGCTCGACGAGCGTATTGCCCAATCGCCGGCCCAAGGCGACACCGCGGCCGAAAGGGTCCTGTACGTGCTCGACAGGGCGCTCAGGGCTATGGGGCGGCAGCCGAAGCTCGCGGCAGCCGTGTTTCCGGCACTCGCGTCCTCGGATCCGGCGGCCATCGACTGCCAGCAGCAGATAGCTGCTCTGATGGACGGCATAATAAGTCGCGCCATCGGCACCCCGCAGCCACCCGACACGCCGGCGCGCTCCCGGGTGCTCGGGCACGTGTGGTACTCGTCGCTCGTCGGCTGGGTCAACGGCTGGGGAGATCTCGACCGGGTTCACGACGAGCTCGCCGTCGCGGCGCGCCTCTTGCTGCCTCAGGCAGTCTGAGAGTGTCCGGCTGGCGCGCGGGGAGTCCGAGGCTGCCCGGCGGGTATCGGCATCGGGTTGCGGCGAGGCCGCGACGCGTGGTCGAATGCTTTGGGGAGCGCCCTGGGGAGTACAGGTCCGACATTCCCGAGGGGGCGTTCCCGAGGGGGAGGTCCCGAGGAAGGCCTGAGCAGGCCTCGACCGAGGAGGTGTCCTGATGCGTGCAGCCGTGTTCCACGAGGTTGGCAAGGAGGAGGTGGAGGTCCGCGACGATGTCGAGGTCATCGGCCCTGGTGCCGGTCAGGTGCGCGTGAAGATCCACGCGGCGGGCGTGTGCCATTCCGACCTCTCCGCGATGAACGGAACATTGCCACAGCCTGCTCCGGCGGTCCTCGGCCACGAGGGTGCCGGCGAGATCGTGGAGGTGGGCGAAGGCGTTACGAGTGTGTCGGTCGGGGACCACGTGATAATCGCCTGGACCCCGCCTTGCGGAACCTGCAAGTTCTGCACGCATGGGCACCCGAACCTGTGCGTGAGCATCTTCTTCAACATCGCGGGCGCACCGCACTTCACCATGGGAGGCACTCCCATCTTCGGGTTTGCCGGTACCGGAACGATGGCAGAGGAGACGGTGGTGCCCGTGCAGGGCGTGGTGCCCATCGCAGCCGACGTTCCCTATGACGTAGCGGCCCTGATCGGCTGCGGAGTCACGACCGGTGTCGGTGCCGCCCTCAACACCGCCAAGGTCGTGCCCGGTTCGTCGGTGGCAGTGTTCGGGTGTGGCGGAGTCGGGATCGCTGCCATTCAGGGTGCGAAGATCGCGGGGGCGGCGGAGATAGTCGCGGTCGACACGGTCGCGGGAAAGCTCGACGACGCCAAGCGCTTCGGCGCCACTCATGCCGTCGAGCCGAGCGCATTAGACGCGACGAGCATGGAGCTGACGGGAGGAGACGGCTTCGACTACGCCTTCGAGTGCATCGGCCTCTCCCAGACCATCCGAGCCGCCTATGACGCAGTGCGCCGTGGCGGCACGGCCGTGATCGTGGGGGCTGGGCGCAACGACCAAATGGTGGAGTTCAACGCCTTCGAGCTGTTCTTCATGGAGAAGCGCATCCTCGGGTCGTACTACGGATCCGCCGATGTGCGGGTGGAGTTCGACCGGCTCATACGGCTCTGGCGCTCGGGCCGCCTCGACTTGGAGGGCATGGTCACGCGCAGCCTCGACATCAGCCAGGCCAACGAGGCGTTCGGGGCGATGAAGCGTGGCGAGGTCATCCGCCAGGTTCTCACCTTCTAGTGGTCCGTCCCGCAAATGGCGTGACGTGGGCCGCCGAGCCAGGGGCGTCATCTGGCAAGGCTGAGGACGAAGGCGTAGCTGGAGCTACGGCGAGGACGAGAACGCCGCCAGGGGCGTCATCTGGCCGGCGGAAACCCAAGATCATTTGCGGGACGGACCACTAGTGTGATCGCGCTGCGCTGAGCGCTGCCTCGTCGGCACCAAGTGCAGCCCGAGGAGTTCGCGAGGGGGACATGGCGACGATAGAAGTGCGAGGTCTCACCAAGCGCTTCGGTCGCGTGGTCGCCGTGGAAGGGCTCAGCTTTGCTGTCGCCCCCGGGCGGGTCACCGGGTTCCTCGGGCCGAACGGCGCCGGCAAGACGACCACGCTCCGGATCATCCTCGGCTTGGTCAAGCCGACGGCGGGGACTGCGCTCGTAGACGGTGTTCCCTATCGCGAGCTGCCATTCCCGAAGCGCTCCGTCGGTGCGGTTCTCGAGGCGACGAGCTTCTACCCATCGCGCAGCGCACGAGACCACCTGCGAGTGCTGTGCGCCATGGCTGGGCTTGCCAGCGGCAGGGCCGACGAGGTTCTTGCCATGGTCGGGCTCACCGACGTAGCCCGCAGGCGTGCAGGAGGGTTCTCGCTCGGGATGCGCCAGAGGCTCGAGCTCGCCGGCGCCCTGCTCGGTGATCCCGGAGTGCTCGTGCTGGACGAGCCTGCAAATGGCCTGGACCCGCAGGGTATCGCCTGGCTCAGGAGCTTTCTCAGGTGGTACGCAGGGCTGGGGCGAGCGGTGCTCATCTCGTCGCACCTGCTCTCCGAGGCCGCCCAGACGGTTGACGATGTGGTGATAGTGGCCGGGGGGCGCCTCGTGGCAAGCGCGCCGGTGTCGGAGCTGACCGGGCGCTTTCCCGTGTCGGTCCGGATACGGAGTCCCGAGGCACAGCGCCTCGTGGGTGTCCTCTCTGCAGCGGGGCTGCGCGGCCACTACGAGTCGAACGATGTGGTCGTGGCGGAGGGGACCACGACCGAGGCCGTGGGTCCGCTGCTCGCGGCGAACAGCGTCGTGGTGCAGGAGATGGCTGCCGTCGGCGGCACCCTCGAGGACGCGTTCTTGGCCCTGACGGGCCAGTACTACCAGCTTGCCAACCAGCCGTCCGGGCAGTACCAGCCGCCCGGGCAGTACCAGCCGCCCGGGCAGTACCAGCCGCCCGGGCAGTACCAGCCGCCTGGGCAGTACCAGCCGCCTGGGCAGTACCAGCCGCCTGGGCAGCTCGGCTCGCAGCCAGGTAGGGACGGGTCCGTCCCGCCAAGTGGGTCGGGCACCGGCTCCGTGGGAGGAATGCCGTGATAGGGCTGCTGCGCGCCGAGATGTTGAAGCTCCGCACCGTGAAGGCGGGCTGGGTGCTCGTCGCCGTCGCAGCCGTCATTGCAGCGCTGGTCACCGTGCTGTTCGTGGTGCGCACTGCGGACCTCGGAGCCAGCTCCGCCATACCTCCGCTCGGAACGCGCTCGTGGGCCCGGCTCATGCTCGGGTTCTCGGACATCGGGGAGGACTTCGCTCTTGTCCTCGGCATACTCTGCGTAACCGGCGAGTACCGGCACGGCACCATCACCTCCACCTTCCTCGCAGTCCCGAAGCGGGGAAAGGTGATTGGCGCGAAGCTGCTCACTTCGCTCGGCGCCGGCCTGGTCATCGGCGCGGTGCTGGCTGTCGTCGTGATGGGCGCCGGCATACCGCTCGCAGTGGCCCGCCAGGTTCCCGCATCGTCGGTACTGCGCCAGGTGCCGGCCGTCGTGCCGGGGGCCGTCGTGGCAACCGGTCTTTACGGCCTCTATGGCGCCGGCGTCGGGGCGCTCGTGCGGAACCAGGTCCTGGCGATTGCCTCCGCCCTGGCCTTCAGCCTCGTGGGCGAGGGGATAGTGAGCCTGCTTGCTCCCCAGGTAGGGCGCTGGCTGCCTGACAACGCGGCGGCGGCGCTCACCGGTTCGACGCCGGGTGCAAGCCTCGGCCGGCTGCACTTGCTGGTGTGGTGGGAGGGCGGGCTCGTGATGCTGGCCTACGGGGTGCTGTCCGCGGCCGTAGGGGTCGCTACCACCTTGCGCGCGGATGTCACCTGAGGCGCCGGGAACGCCTGGCCATGGGCGCCGGCCGCCCGCGCTGGTGTCAAGAACTGAAATGTGTTCTAATTCCTCCATGAGCATGCGACGCGTGCCATTTGCGACTTCTGGGATGGCTTGCGCCGGAAATCCCGCCAGGGGGGGCTTCACCGGGCATGCGGTCCGGGCAGGGCGGCTAAGAGGCTCAGCGGATAGGGAGGTTGGATCAGGGAGCCGTTCATCCAGACGAGCAGGGCAAGGCGGAGGAGGAAGGGCAGGCTGGAGTGCCTGCCCGACGACGACAACGCCGCAATGCGAAGTCTGGGGGGCGGCGAGCCCGGCATCCTTATCCGCTGAGCCTCTGAGCCCAGGCCTGGGGCTGCACCGTGGCTGACACCGAGGTTCTCAGCTCGCCCCATATCCTCGAGTATCCCTACTCGCGCTCGGTCGGGCCGGTCATAGGCAGCTTCCTGGCTGGGCTGCGCGATGGCAAGGTGCTTGGAGTGCGCTGCGGCAGCGGCGCGGGGGAGCGTGTTGTCGTGCCGCCAACGGAGTACGACCCGCTGACCGGTGAGGACTCCGGGGAGATGGTGGAAGTCGGTCCCGGGGGCGTGGTGACGAGCTGGGCGTGGGAGAGCGAGCCGCTGCAAGGTGCGCCCCTCGACAAGCCCTTCGCGTGGGCCCTGGTGCGCCTCGACGGCGCTACCACGGCAATGCTCCACGTTGTCGACGCCGGATCTGCTGGCGCCATGGCCACCGGGATGAGGGTTCTTCCCCGCTTAGTAGAACCGAGTGCTCGGGTGGGAAGCATCCTCGACCTCGCATGCTTCGTCCCCGAGGGGAGCGATAGCCCGGTCAGAGCCCAGCCGGCCGAACCAGGCAACCCAGCCCAACCAGACGACCCAGCCCAACCAGACGACCCAGCCCAACCAGACGACCCAGCCCAACCAGACGACCCAGCCCAACCAGACGACCCGGTCACGACCTTGTCGACCCCCATCCGCCTCGATTATCGCTTCAGCGCGGGGATCTCCCAGTCGCGGTTCCTGCGAGGGCTCGTCGAGGGTGTGTTCATCGGTCAACGCTGCCCCCGCTGCGCCAAGGTGTACGTGCCTCCACGAGGCTCGTGCCCGACGGACGGAGTACCCACCACCGAGGACGTAGAGCTTTCCGACACCGGTACGGTCACTACCTTCTGTGTGGTGAACGTGCCCTTCCAGGGCCAGGCGATCGAGCTGCCCTACGTGTGCGCGCAGGTGCTGCTCGACGGGGCGAACATCTCTTTCATGCACCTCATCCAGGGGATTCCCGCTGACGAGGTCCGCATGGGCCTCCGTGTCCGGGCAGTGTGGAAGCCGCCTGCCGAGCGCGGTCCGAGCCTCGAGTCCGTGCTCTGCTTCGAGCCGACCGGTGAGCCCGACGCGCCTTACGAGAGCTACGAGGAGTACCTATGAGCTCGATGGGCAGGGCCGGCGTGGCGCCGGCGTGGCGCCGGCCCGTTGCTGTGGTGTCCTTCGCCCAGTACCCGACGTGCCGGCGCGAGGAGCACCGCAACGAGGTGGAGGTCCTCATGCCGGTGGTCGCAGAAGCTCTCGATGCGGTGGGTCTCACCAAGGACGACATGGGCTTCGTCTGCTCGGGAAGCTCGGACTACCTGGTTGGAGCGCCGTTCAGCTTCGTCATGGCGCTAGATGCGGTCGGTGCCTGGCCCCCGCTTCGTGAGAGTCACGTGGAGATGGACGGCGCTTTCGCACTATATGAGGCGTGGGTGATGCTTCAGAGCGAGGATATAGACACGGCCCTCGTCTACAGCTTCGGGCGATCCTCTTCCGGGAACATCCGCAGGGCCCTCGGCCTGCAGCTCGACCCCTACACGATGGCTCCTCTGTGGCCCGACTCGGTGAGCCTGGCCGCGTTGCAGGCCCGGGTGCTCGTAGACCGGGGAATCGCGAGCGAGGACGACTTCGCCGAGGTGGCGTCACGCTGCCTGCGGAACGCCACCTCCAACCCGAACGCGCAGGTTTCGGGCACGGCCTCGGCTGGCGATCTCATGAGGGATGCCTACGTGGTCGAGCCACTGCGCCGGCATGCCTGCCCACCGGTGGGCGATGGAGCCGCCGCGGTAGTTCTCGCCGCCGGCGAGCGAGCCAGTGAGCTGGTCGAGCGCCCTGCCTGGATCACAGGCATGGACCACCGCGTCGAGACGCACGCTTTAGGTGCGAGGGACCTTGCCGATTCGCCTTCGACGCGCCTGGCCGCACAGGCTGCCGGACTCGTGGGCGGAGTGGCCTCGAAGATCGACCTAGCAGAGCTGCATGCTCCGTTCGCGCACCAAGAGCTGATCCTCGCAAGGGCTCTGGGTCTCGCAGATGGCGTGGCTCTCAACCCGTCCGGAGGCGCTCTTGTCGCCAACCCGTTGATGGTCGCCGGTCTGGCGAGGATCGGCGAGGCGGCAAGGCGAGTGATGGATGGCTCCGCGCACACGGCGCTGGCGCACGCTACGTCAGGACCGTGCCTGCAG
The DNA here is from genome assembly GCA_021801525.1 of Actinomycetes bacterium. Taxonomy (GTDB): domain Bacteria; phylum Actinomycetota; class Acidimicrobiia; order Acidimicrobiales; family JAJYXR01; genus JAJYXW01. The sequence goes on along the minus strand of JAJYXW010000149.1, from coordinate 6,227 downwards.
CAGAACCTCGTGTGCCTGCTCTCGGACCAACCCGGCCCCGCGGTGCTGGGCGGTGCGCGCACAGCCGGCACAGCCGGCACAGGTGGCACAGCCGGCACAGCCGGCACAGCCGGCACAGGTGGCACAGCCGGCACAGCCGGGACAGCCGGCACAGCCGGGACAGGTGGCGCACCGGGGGAGGAGTCCTGATGGCAGAGCGCTGTGCAGTGATCGGCATCGGCCAGACCAAGCACGCCTCGGCGCGTACCGACGTGTCCATTGCGGGTCTCGTGCGCGAGGCCGCGCTGCGGGCGCTCGATGACGCCGGACTTGACTGGGCCGACATCGACGCCGTGGTCATCGGCAAGGCGCCCGACATGTTCGAGGGGGTGATGATGCCGGAGCTCTACCTGGCACCCGCCCTCGGAGCGGTCGGCAAGCCGATGATGCGCGTGCATACGGCCGGATCTGTCGGAGGGTCCACCGTGCTGGTGGCTGCCCACCTCGTCACATCCGGGATCCACGAGCGGGTGCTCACTGTCGCTTTCGAGAAGCAGTCCGACTCGGACGCCATGTGGGCGCTCTCGGTACCCCAGCCCTTCTCTCCCCCGTTGCTGGCCGGTGCCGGGGGCTACTTCGCGCCGATAATCCGGGCTTACATCCGCCGGTCGGGCGCGCCGGACCACATAGGGATAGCCGTAGCTGTGAAAGACCGCTTGCACGGCTCGAGGAACCCCTACGCACACCTGCACATGCCGGACATCACTTTCGAGTCGGTGCGCGACTCGGTCATGCTCTGGGATCCGCTGCGTTATTTGGAGACCTGCCCGTCGTCGGACGGTGCGGCGGCGATGGTGCTGGCGAGCGAGCAAGCGGCCGCGTCGTCGCCTGCACCCGCGTGGGTGCACGGGATGGCGATGCGATCCGAGCCGACGATGTTTGCCGGACGCGACCAGGTGAACCCCCGGGCAGGACGCGACTGCGTGGCTGACGTGTACGCGCAGGCGGGCATAACCGAACCGAGGCGCGAGATCGACGTTGCCGAGGTGTACGTCCCGTTCAGCTGGTACGAGCCGATGTGGCTGGAGAACCTGGGGTTCGCGGCCGAGGGCGAGGGTTGGAAGCTCACCGACTCGGGGGCAACTTCGATGGACGGGGGAGACATACCCTGGAACTGCTCCGGCGGGGTGCTCTGTACGAACCCCATTGGGGCCTCGGGCATGCTCCGCTTCGCGGAGGCGGCCCTCCAGGTGCGCGGGCTCGCAGGCGAGCACCAGGTGGACGGGGTCCGCCGGGCTCTCGGGCATGCTTACGGGGGCGGCTCGCAGTTCTTCGCCATGTGGGTTCTCGGCTCTGAGAAGCCCTGACGCCCGCTGGCGGGCGGCCTGCAGCTTCGTGGGGGCCGAGCAACGGGTTGCTCGCGCGCTAAGGTCGACTCCATGAAGGTGGTCGTGGACTACGACGTGTGCGCGTCCAACGCGGTGTGCATGGGCATTGCTCCCGAGGTCTTCGAGGTGCGCGACGACGGATACCTCTACGTTCTGGACGAGGAGCCGCCGCCCGAGGTGTGGGACAAGGTGCGCATGGCGGTAAACAACTGCCCGACCGGCGCCATCAGCCTCGCCGAGGACACGTAGATGCACGGCGTGCCATCGCGCCGCAGCTCATAAGCAGGTCAGGCAGGGCGGATGGATGCACCCGTAGCCAACCTGGGCAGCCCGCGGGTTCGCTTCGCGCCTTCCCCGACGGGCTTCTTCCACGTCGGGAGCGCGCGAACTGCGCTGTTCAACTGGCTCTTTGCCCGCCAGAGCGGCGGAACGTTCGTGCTGCGGATAGAGGACACTGACAAAGAGCGAGGGCGCGAGGAGTGGGTGGACGGGATCGTCTCTGCCCTCTCGTGGCTCGGGCTCGACGCGGACGAAGGCCCTTACCGGCAGTCCGAGCGCCAGGATGTCTACGAAAATGCCATCGACCGGCTCTGGAGCGGCGGCTTCCTCTACGCATGCGCGTGCAGCCGCGAGGAGGTGATGGAGCGCACGAGGTCCAATGCAACTCCGGGCTACGACGGGCACTGCGCCGAGCTCGGCCTGGCTCGCGAGGGCCACGCGCTTCGCTTCCGGGTGCCCGAGCAGGGTACCACCGTCGTCCTCGACGTCGTTCGTGGGGACGTCGAGTTCCCCCATGCCTCCATCGAGGACTTCGTCGTAGCCAAGTCGACCGGGGAGCCGTTGTTCGTGTTGGCGAACGTCGTCGATGACGTCGACATGGGAATAAGCCATGTGATCCGCGGAGAGGATCTCCTTCCGTCGACGCCGAAGGGGATACTCCTCTGGAGGGCGCTCCTCGGCGAGGACGCGCAGCTCCCGTGCTTCGCCCATCTCCCCATGCTCGTGAACGAACGCCGCCAGAAGCTCTCCAAGCGCCGCGACCCCGTAGCGCTCGAGTCGTATCGGGACAGGGGCTACCTTCCCGAGGCGATGGTGAACTACCTCGCGCTCTTGGGCTGGAGCCATCCATCGGGTCGTGAGGTGATGCCAGTCGAGGAACTGGTGGCCAGGTTCCGCCTCGAGGACGTGAACCGCTCGCCCGCCTTCTTCGACGTGGCCAAGCTCACCCACATGAACGCGGAGCACCTCCGCGCCATGGGCGACGACGCCTTTGCCAGCGCATGCAGGCCGTGGCTCGAGCCGCCCAAGGCGCCATGGCCGCCCGAGCGCTTCGAGGAGAAGGTGTTCCGGCGCATGGTACCGCTGGTAAGAGAGCGAGTGGCCACACTGGACGAGGTTCCGGCCATGGTGGATTTCTTGTTCCTGGCCGAGCCACTGCGCGACGAGGATGCATGGCGCGCCGTGTTAGCAGAGCAGCTTGCGCCCGCCGTGCTCCGGGCTGCGATCGCGCTTTACGGGTCGTGCGAGTGGTCTGCCCAGGCTCTGCACGAAGCGACGGCGGCGCTGGCCGTTGAGCTCGGTTCGAAGCTCTCCAAAGCTCAGGCGCCCATCAGGGTCGCGCTCACAGGGCGCAGGGTCGGGCCGCCCCTCTTCGAGTCGATGGAGCTGCTGGGTCGCGAGGCGACGCTCAGCCGGCTCGAGGCCGCGCTTGCTGCTGCGCTCAGGGTGTTGCCAGGCGATGCCGACAAGTTGCCGGGCGGTGCCGACGAGGTGCTGCCGGCCGGCGGATCTATGCCTCCAGGCGGCGCGTCGCAGGCGGCGGGATAGGACGACATGTTCCTGGGCGGGTTCGCCGCGATCAAGCTGGTGCGCCTCGTAGTGCGCCTCGTCTTCCTGGTCTTGTTCGCGGCGGTGGTGTACCTGGTGGTCACGGGTGTGCAGGTATGGCTCGCCTCCAGGCACTCGGACCCGGTGCATGACCAGGCTGCCGTGGTGGTAGGTGGCTCCGAGAGCAACGGGGTAGCCTCCCCCGGCCTTGCAGCGCGCCTTCGTGTGGCTGAGGGGCTCTGGAGGCGCGGACTCGTTCCCCTGGTGGTCGTGACCGGTGCCCCGGCAAAGGGGCACATACATGGGACCGCCGGCACAGGGGCCTCCTGGCTCGAGTCGAACGGGGTTCCAGCCCCGGTCGTGGAGGCGGCAGGAGGGTCTGGGCTGTGGGGCGAGCTCGGTGCGGCAGCGAAGCTGTTGGCGGCTCGTGGAGATCGCCAGGTGCTGGTAGTGAGCGGAGGCTACGAGGAGTACCGCAGCCTGGCCATCGCGAGCGATGTCGGGCTGAAGGCGGAGCCTGTGCCTGCAACGGTGCCGGCGGGTCGGGGAGGGACGGGGTTCGGCGGTCTCGCTCTGGAGGCTTTAGCCGTGGGGGTGGGCAGGGTCATCGGCTACGGCCATCTGCACCAGCTCCACGATCTGGTGGGCTAACGTGTTTGCTGCCTTCGGGGGTAGTTCAATTGGCAGAACGCCTGGCTCTGGACCAGGAAGTTGGGGGTTCGAGTCCTCCCCCCCGAGCTCCGCTCGCAACGTCCGCCGCTCCTACGGAGCGGCGCGAGCAACTGCGAGGTTCCCTACACGGGTTCCTGGGCATCACACTGTGCGTTCAGAGGCTCAGCGGATGAGACTCTTAGGTGTGTCTGGAGAAGTCGCGTGCGCAAGCTGATCGTGTTGGTGGTGGTGCTGGCGCTCTTGTTCATAGGGGCGAACCTGCTCGCGGCGCACGTGGCCGGGGACGAGATCGCATCGCGAGCCAAGCAGGCGACCGGGGCCTCCAGCGCGTCGGCCAGCGTCGGGACTTTCCCAGTGCTCTACAGGTTCCTTGCCAACGGTAGCGTCCCCGAAGTCCGGGTGGCCCTCACCTACGTTCCCGTCGCGTCGCTCGACGTCGCGTCCATCGGCGTGGTCCTGAGGGGGGTGGTGATCGACCGCGGGGATCTCTTCGCAAAGCGCGAGGTGCGGGTGAAGAGCATCGCGAGCGCCCGGGCTACTGTCGTCGTCACCGCTGCCGAGCTGTCCTCTGCCGTGGGAAGGACCGTGATGCTGCCCGGGTCGGGGAGGGTGGAGGTGGAACTGGCGTCGGGGACTGTCGCGGCGAGCGTCGGCATCACGGCTGGTGACGTGCTCGTCGTGAGCGAGGCTGGTGTGCCGCTTGTCCGCGTGGACCTGGCCGCCTCGCCGCTCGTTCCGGCATGCTCGATGTCGCTCGATGTGGGGGCAGGCCAGGTGGAGGCTACGTGCTCGGCGAGCCCGGTGCCCCCCAAGGTAATCGCTGCGATCTCTGGTGCCGCCTCGAGCGGGTGACGGAGTGGGCCGAGTAGCGTGGCAGGCGAGCCAGTGAGCGTCGCTCGTGCGCTACGCAGGTAGTGCCCAGGTAGTGCCCAGGTAGCGATGCGCTGGTCAGGTAGAGGAGCGCTGGGAGGCCGGTATGGCGGAGCTTGCTGTCGATGGTGACGATTTGGTTCTGCGCCTGAGCCGGATCGAGAGGGTCGAGGGGATTCACGGCGATCTGCGGGTTCCCCGATCGAGTCTGCGTGGCATCGAGGTGCTCGACGATGCCCACGCTGCCGCTGACTTCGGGTTGAAGGTGGGAACGAGGATCCCCGGCGTTGTGGAGGTCGGTTCGATCCACGGCGGGGGAAAGAGGGTCTTCGCCGTGGTGCATCGTGAAACTCCTCGTGGACTTCGCGTCGAGCTCGAGGGCAACTCCTATGACGAGTGGATCGTGGGCTGTGCCAATCCCGAGGAAGTGGCCGCCCAACTGGCACCCGAGGCCTAGGCGGCAAGCGCCACCGCTTACCATGAGTGGCAACCAGCTGCTCGACCGGAGGCCTCTATGTTCCACGACATCCCCCTCGAAATCCTCGAGCGAATGCACGAGCTCGAACGGCGTGACGAGGCCGACCGTGTCGACGGCACCTCACGCCTCGAGCGGCTCCGCCAGATCCCCGAGGAAACTGGGCGCTTCATCGCGCTGTGGGCAGCCTCGTCCCCAGAGGGTGCGATGATAGAGATCGGGACGAGCGCGGGCTATTCGGCTCTCTGGTTGGCGCTTGCCTGCCGTGCGACGGCGCGCACTCTCACGACGTTCGAGGTTCTGCCCAAGAAGGTGGCCCTCGCGCGCGAGACCTTCTCGCAAGCCGGCGTCGATGACCTGGTTACGCTCGTCGAGGGGGACTTCCTTGCCTGCGCGGGCGAGCTCGGCCCGGTGGGGTTCTGCTTCCTCGACGCCGAAAAGGAGGTATACGAGTCCTGTTACGACCTTGTCGTGCCGCGCCTTGTACCTGGCGGCCTGCTGGTCGCAGACAACGCGATCAACCACCGCGAGACCCTGCAGCCGATGATCGACGCCGCTCTTGCCGACGAGCGTGTAGACGCCCTTGTGGTTCCCATAGGCAAGGGAGAGCTCGTTTGCCGTAGGAAGAACTGAACCGTGCTGGCGACCGGCGACCGAGCTGCCAGACGTTCACGGTGGCTCGACCCTCGTGGCCTACCGCGAGGCCGACCCCGCTGCCTGCTCTGGAACCGCACGGTGCCTGCTACCGCACAACTAGCAGCGCGCCTCGGAGCAACTGGTAGCGCCCAGTCGCGGTCAGCGCCACTAGACGTTGGGGCTGCCCGCACAGCCCCAACGTCTAGTGGACTAGGGCACGACCCTAGTAGGGTGGTGTTCAGCTTGGTGGCACCCATCCGGGGCCACCTGCACGGCCCCATCGTCTAGTGGCCTAGGACACGACCCTCTCAAGGTCGAGACACGGGTTCGAATCCCGTTGGGGCTGCCGAAGAGGTCATGATGCGCAAACCGCCCTCGTG
>JAJYXW010000042.1 GCA_021801525.1 Actinomycetes bacterium | reverse complement strand
GGAGTCTCACCCAGCCCTAAGAAGGCGGTGGCCTGATGCTTGCGCGTCAGCCCGAGGCAACGGCACGGCCTGAAGTCCATAGGCCGCCGATGGAGCGTGCAACTACTGCACACTCACCGGGAACGGTTCTGCTCCAAGGAGGACCTGCCGGGCGCGAACACCTCGATCGGTCCCGTCGGTCCGGCTCAGAGCATCACGGTGCAGGTGGGTGGCGTAGGGGGAGTCCCCCTCACCGCGACTGCGGTTGTGGCCAACGTGACCGTCGCAGGGACGGTGTCGGGCGGGTTCCTCACCGCCTACCCGGGAGGGACTCTCCCGACCGTGTCCGACGTGAACTGGACAGGTCCGGGGGAGATCGTCCCGAACCTGGTGGTGGTGAAGCTGTCGTCCTCGGGGACGATCACGATCTACAACAACTCCGGCACTGTGGACGTGCTCGTGGATGTCCTCGGGTGGTATCAATAGCAGGTGACTTCGCCGACGACGGCTGGCCGCTGCTCTAACCAGGCGGAGGTGGGCTGGTGGACATAGAGGAGTTCTACGAGGCTGACGAGCGCCGGAGGCGCTCCGAGGAGGTCGAGCTCGGGCGTGACTGGCACGACGCGGACGGTTCTCGCTACGAGCTCTCCTGGGTGGCCGACACCGGCGAGCTGTACGTGATGCTCGAACCGGCTGCGCGCATAACCGAGGACCCCTTCGGCGATGCCTTCGGCTCCCGGGTTCGCGCAGGGCAGCTGGCTGTAGCGGTGGTGGGTTGGATCGCCGACCGGGAACGGCTGCTCGAGGTGCTAGACGGCTGGCAGGAGGAGATGCCGAAGCCCAACAGCGTCTCCTGGATAACCGAGCGCTTGCGTAGCCACCAAGTGCGAAGGAGCGCCGCGGCACCGGGCTAGACCGGTTCAGGCGATTCCCCTCGATTCTACCGGCTCTCGCGGTTCTCGAGCGAGAGGCGTGCCCAGGGGCCCCTGACGGGGTTCCCGCCCTCGATTACCACCCTGCAGCCGTCCGGATCCGCGCGCTCTGCAGGCGAGAAGTCGCCCGAACCGATGCGGACTTCGAGCCGGCTCCCCCCGGCAGAGCGGACTTCCCAATGATGCGAGAACGGGTCCACCAGATCCAGTGGCTGGTCGGCCGCCGGGAGAGCTTCCCGTAGGAGGCGGAGCGTGTCCCACTCGGCTTCCCCGTAGAGCGCGAGGTCGTCGGACACCACGGTGAAGCCACCGGACCCACCCACGACGGCGGCGCCTATCGCGCGCTCCGAAGCGTCGAGGCGGGTGCTCCCTGGCCTGATCAGCAGGCAGTCGGGGTCGTTCAGCCACAGCCGCCGGTGCATAGGGGCCCGCAGAACGCTGCCCACGATGGCATTCCCGAGGGCGGGGGAGGGCTCTGGATAGCCGGGCACCTGCATGATCCCCGGAGACCACTTCGGTGCCGTGTCCGCAGAGACACGCATGGCATCGACTACTCCTACCGCCTGGGCGAGCGGGCAGCCACACCCGAGGAGGAAGGTCTCGTCCCCGACACCTTCCCTGAGCGCATCGAGACCTTGGCGCAGCGACTCCGCTCTGGTGAGCTTTCCGCTCGCGACCCGCCGGCCTGGCATGGCCGCCGCGTAGCAGAAGTCCACCTTGTGGTAGCGCCAGCCTTCGGAGACGAGCTGGGCGAACACTTCGCGCAGATGGTCGAGTGCTGCTGGGTTGGTGGTGTCGAGAGCGAAGGAGCGTCCCCGCCATGTGACAGGGTTCCAGATCGCGGTCAGCGGCTGGCCGTGCGGATCGCGAACGAGCCAGTCCGGATGCGAGCGCACCAGAGTGCTTCGCGCTCCGGCCAGGAAGGGCGCAGTCCATATTCCCGGGGTGGCACCCTTCTGCGCTATCTCACCGGCGAGGTCCTTCATCGCGGCGGGGGCGAAGGCAGGCTTTGGATCGAGCCAGTCGCCGATCTCTTTGGGGTAGCCGTCGTCTATCTGGACGACCTCCATGCCGTGCTCGCTGGCCATCTCCAGGTTGGAGCGCACGTCCTCCGGGCGGATCTTCATGAAGTAGTGGTACCAGGAGCACCATCCGAGGCGCGATTCCGAGGCGATGCGGGCTCCGGCCTCGTTGCCCCAGTGCGAGACGTACTCCGAATAGAGCCCCCCCGGGTCGCCGTCCGCGAGCCACAGCGGGTCGAGGGCGCGCTCCTCGCCAGGTTCGAGCACCACGCCGTCGAGCATGGCGATCGCGAAGAGCCCTTGCCGGGTGGCCACGACAGTGGAGAGGTTTCTCCGACCGTCGAGGAACCCGGCAACCCCGCCCCGAACGTCCTCGCCCCGAACGTCCTCGCCCCGAACGTCCCCGCCCCGAACGTCCCCGCCCCGAACGTCCCCGCCCCGAACGTCCTCGCCGTGGCGATCCCGACCCCCGATGCCGTCTGCTGCCAGGAGGAACTGGTCCCCGCAGACGACCCTCCCGGCGAGGCCTCCGTCGGCGTGATAGGTGGCCCTGACCCAGGCAGGGGCAACCTTCCGCCGTCTACGGACCTGCCCGACGCCCGAGCGCCGGATTGGCGACCAACTCTGCCATCCGTGCTCGAGCACCAGGCTCGGCCGAGCGTCGAGGCGCATCCTCAGCCTGTCCAGCACCGCTGAGGCGCTGCCGGCGGAACGGGGGTTTCGCACGACCAGGTCAGCGCGAACGCCACTGCCCAACTCGCTCAGCTCGACTGCTATTTCGAGCCCCGAGCTTCGCAGGGTGGAGCCTGCGAAGCGCTCCCAGCGTACGAGCTCGAGGTGAGCAGGTGCTCTGGTGCTGTGTCCGGGTGTCGGTGACAGGTCGACCCCGATGTCGGTTATTCGCACGTTCTCCCCCGTGTAGGTCGAGGGAAGTCTAGAGGCCGAGCGTTCGGGTGCGCCGGACTCGCGGCTCTCGAGGCCGCTCCCTAGGCAGGTTCTCGAGCGAGGCGAAGTGTCGGTCGAAGCGATGTCGGTGGTGACCGCCCCACCTGTCGCCCGCTGCAGTGCGCGCGTAGGATCGTTCGTGAGCCCTCGCTCTGGCGAGGCTCTGGCAAGAGACCACCGGGGAGCCACCCCGGTGTATCCGACCGGGAGGGAGGGGCTGTGAGGCAGTACGACCGGCTGTTCATCGGGGGAGAGTGGGCAAGACCGGCAGGCACCGGGACCATCGACGTGGTCAACCCTGCCACCGAGGAGGTCTACGGGCGTGTGCCGGACGCGACGGAGGCGGACGTGGACGAGGCTGTCTCGGCAGCGAGGAGCGCCTTCGAAGAAGGCCCCTGGCGGCGAATCTCGCCGGCCGAGCGCGCGGGAGTCCTCTCTGCAGTCGCGAACGCTGTACGAAACGAGATGTCGTCTCTCGCCGAGCTGATCAGCACCGAGGTGGGCTCACCGGTGAGCTGGTCTACGCTCGCCCAGGTCATGGCGCCGTCCATGATCCTCGACTTCTACGCCGGCCTCGCATCCACATATCGCTTCGACGAGGTTCGCCAGGGCCTCATGGGCCAAGTCCTCGTGTCGAAGGAGCCCGCCGGTGTCGTCGCGGCGGTGGCGCCATGGAACGTCCCGATGTTCATAGCTACGGCAAAGCTTTCGCCGGCGCTCCTGGCCGGGTGCAGCGTCGTCTTCAAGCCAGCGCCTGAGACTCCTCTCGACGCCAACCGCCTGGCAGAGCTCTTCGCCGAGGCCGGGCTGCCCAAGGGCGTCCTCTCGGTGCTGCCCGCCGGGCGCGAGGTGGGGGAGCACTTGGTGCGGCACCCCGATGTGGACAAGGTGTCCTTCACAGGCTCCACCTTGGCAGGCAAGCGTATCGGCGCCATCTGCGGCGAGCAGCTGAAGCGCTGCAGCCTGGAGCTCGGGGGAAAGTCGGCGGCGATCATCCTCGATGATGCCGATATCGCCCAGACCCTGCCAATGCTGCTTCCCAACGCGATGATGAACAACGGGGAGGCCTGCATCGCCCAGACCCGCATCCTCGCGCCGCGCGACCGCTACCAGGAGGTGGTCGAGGCACTGGTCGAGAAGGTGAGCCAGATGAAGGTCGGCGACCCGCTCGACCCGACTACCGAGGTCGGACCCCTTGTTGCGGCTCGCCAGCGCGACCGTGTGGAGGGCTACATCAAGGCCGGTCAGGACGAGGGCGCGAAGGTGGCCATCGGTGGCGGGCGGCCCCAGGGCATCGACCGTGGGTGGTACGTGGAGCCCACGGTGTTCGTCGATGTCGACAACTCCATGCGCATTGCCCAGGAGGAGATCTTCGGACCGGTGCTGTCGGTCATTCCCTACGACGGCGACGAGCAGGCGGTCGCCATCGCCAACGACTCGAGCTATGGGCTCTGCGGGTCGGTTTGGACATCGGACCCAGAGCGCGGGTTGAAGGTGGCTCGGAGGGTCCGAACGGGCACCTACATGCTGAACAGCCCGATTCCCATCGACTTCGCGACTCCCTTCGGAGGGTTCAAGGAGTCCGGCATCGGGCGCGAGTTCGGTCCCGAGGGACTGGAGCTCTTTCTCGAGACGAAGTCGATCAACCTGCCTGCCGGCTACACGCCCGAGCTGGCTCAGGGCTCCTGAGCCGCCAGGCCTGCAGCGTGAACAGGAAGCATCCGTGAAGATCGGAGTGGTGTTCCCCCAAACCGAGATCGGTGGCGATCCCGGTGCCGTGCGGGCCTATGTGCAGGCAGTGGAGGCTGCGGGCTACGACCATGTTCTCACCTACGAGCACGTGGTCGGAGCCGACCCCTCGGTGCACCGCGGGTGGAACGGCCCCTACGACGTGAGGACCACCTTCCACGAGCCCTTCGTGCTCTTCGGCTACCTTGCCGCATTCAGCAGCCTCGAGCTCGTGACGGGCATTGTGATCCTTCCACAGCGCCAGTGCGTGCTGGTTGCCAAGCAAGCTGCCGAGGTGGACCTGTTGACCGGGGGCAAGTTCCGCCTCGGCGTGGGCCTCGGTTGGAACCATGTGGAGTACGAGGCACTCGGGATGGACTTCCGGACGAGAGGCAGGCGCATCGGGGAGCAGGTGGAGCTCATGCGGCGGCTGTGGACCGAGGAGTCGGTGAGCTTCAGGGGCCGCTACGAGCAGGTGACGGGCGCCGGGCTGTGCCCGATGCCCGTCCAGCGACCCGTACCAGTGTGGTTCGGGGGCCAGTCGCCGCGAGCCTACGAGAGGATGGGTGCGCTGGCCGACGGCTGGTTCCCTCAGGTGCCCCCAGGTCCCCGCCTGGAAGAGGCCAGGGACATCGTATCCGCCGCGGCGATTGCGGCTGGCCGCGACCCCAGCTCCATCGGCATGGAGGGCAGGGTGGACGCTTCGTACGCAGACCCGGAGGAGCTTCGTGCACACGTGGACGCCTGGCGTGAGGCGGGGGCTACCCATGTGGCACTGAACACCATGGGGGCCGAGCTGGCGAGCGTGGACGACCATGTCCGCGTTCTGGAGGAGTCGGCTGCCGTCCTCGGGATCTCCTGAGGTCACCGGGGTGGCGCGCGCAGGTCGTTGCGGCTAGGCCGCTCGGAGCGCCCGCGCAGAGCGCCGGGAGCGTTCGTGCGGACCTGGCGGCTCGTGCGGCCGACCGCATTGCTGCTCGTGGTGACGATGCTGTTTCGTTCGAGCCAGAACATGGCCCAGACGACTCTTTCGATCCTCGGGCACGATCGCCTTGACATGAGCCCATCGCTCATAGGACTCGTCATGGCTGCTGCCTCGCTCTGCGGCGTGGCAGCGACGGCCTGGTTCGCCCCCCGGGTTCCGGCGGCGGCCAGGAGAATAGTGGTGACTGCGTCGATGGCCCTCGTTGCAGCTTCCCTCGGGGCCTTCGCCGCGGCACCCAACGTGATCGTGGTGGCGTGCGCGGCTGCGGTGCTCGGCGTCGGGGGCGGAGTTGCAATGCCGACGATGATGACGATGGCCGGGAGCGGCGATGAGGCGAGACGCGACAGGGACCTCGCGCTCTACACGCTCGCATTGAGCGCGAGCCTCGCGGTGGGCCCGTTGCTCGAAGCCCTGGTCCTCGGCGAGAGTGGGCAGTCACTGCCGGTTGCTTACCTCGCCTTCATGGCGATGCCGCTAGTGGCGATCGTCCTCTTGGTCTGGCGGGGAGTCGGGGGAGGCAGGAGGCTTATCGGGCGCAGCCCGAAGGGCACCGCCAGCGCTGGATATCGGGCGCTCTTGGCCAATAGGCAGTGGCGCCTGGCGGTGACAGGCACGCTCTTGTACCAGGTTCCTTTCGTGGCCATCGTTGCGTTCGGCGGCGCGATGGCGCGATCGGTGGACCACGCTTCGCCGGCAGGCACCGAACTGGCCTTCGCCGCGTTCTTCGCGACGTCGTTCGCCGCGCGCGCCTGGGTGGTGCGCTACGCCCCCATAGAGCGGAAGGTCGGGGCCTTTTTCGTCGCTGCAGCCCTCACCGTGGTAGGCCTGGTGTTGCTGGCTACCGGGACCGGGGTGGTGCTGTTCGCCGTGTCGTTGGCTGTGCTCGGCATCCCTCACGGGCTGATATTCCCGGTGGCCCTGGCGTTGGTGGCCGAGGGCGCTGGCACGAGCGAGGGACTGGCCCGGGGAAATGCCGGATTGCTGGCGATGGTCAACCTCTCGAGCGTAGGCATTCCCGCGCTGCTCGGCGGCTTGGTGCAGCTCTTCGGGTATCGCTACATGGTGCTGGCGGTACTGCTTCCCGTGGCGGCCTTCAGCGGGTTGCTGGCAGCCGGCTCGTCACGCTCTGGACCGCTCAGGAGCCAGGGTGTCTGACGAGCTGCCTTCCCAGGTTCCTCCCGCGGTGCCTCCCCAGATTCCCCGGAAGGCGTCGGCGCAGGTGCCCAGCCGGCAGCGAGTCCGGCGCGATAGGCCGCGCTCGGGAGGTTCGCTTCGTTCGCTCGGGTCACGGGCAGCCGGCTTCGGGAGGGAACTGCTCGCTTCGGCAGCGTCGGACAGGATCACCACCAACGCGGCGAGCCTCGCATTCCACTGGTTCCTAGCTGTCTTCCCGGCTGCGCTGGCCCTACTCGGGTTGGCGCACCTTGTAGGGCTCTCCCCGGCACAGGTCCGGGCTCTGGCGCATGGAATAGGCGCCCTCCTCCCGGCAGCCGCGGCCCAGGTGCTGGTCGAAGCTCTCCGCTCGCCGTCCTCCGCGAAAGCGAGCCTGCTCGAGGTGCTTCTCGGCACCCTCGTTGCCACGTGGAGCGCGATCGAGGCGATGGCGGCGCTGCAGGTAGGCCTCGACGTCGCGTTCGCAGTGAGGCGGGATCGCGGGTTCATCCGGCGCCGGGTGGCGTCGCTTCCGCTGCTCGGCGTCACCGTGGTGCTCGGTGGGAGCGCGTTTGCCCTCATGGTGCTCGGAGTGCCCCTTGGCCACCTGATCAGCGGCTCGCTGCCGGCAGGACGGCAAGCCTTCTCGGTGGTGTGGAACCTGGCCCGCTTCGTCGGCGCGCTCGTGCTCGTGGCCCTGCTCGTCTCCACGTACTACGCGCTGGGTCCTTGGCGTGAAAGGCGGCGCTGGCGCTGGCTCACACCCGGGAGCGCGCTCGCGACGCTCGGGTGGTTGGCTTCTTCGGGCGCATACTCCTTCTACCTGGACGACGTCGGACACGCTTCACGCACCTACGGAGCCTTCGCCGGCGTCGCAGCCTTGCTGCTGTGGCTCTTCCTGACCGCAGTGTGCCTGCTCGCCGGTGCCGAGCTGGACCGCGCTCTCGAATCCCGGGATGCCCAGCCGGTCAAGAGGCCCAGCGGATAGGGATGCCGGGCTTGCCGTCCCCCAGACTTCGCATTGCGGCGTTGTCCCCTTGCTCTGAGGATGGGTCGGACAGGCACTCCAGCCTGCCCTTCCTCCTCCGCCTTGCCCTGCTCGTCTGGATGAACGGCTCCCTGATCCAACCTCCCTATCCGCTGGGCCTCTAAGCGGAAGTTACATCTGCCGGCCAAGTGATCACTGGCGCTGACCAGGAACTGCTTGTCCTCTGCAGGTGGTCGTCGTGGCTACACGATGCGCAGGGGGACCGGGATCTCGAGCAACTCGAAGGCCTTGCGCTGTGTGGGCGTCGCCTCGGTGAGCTGGTCGAAGGTGACCTCGGTGCCCGCCAGGGCGTTGGTGTTGCGGGTGAGCGTGGCGAGATGGTCGAGGAGGCCCTGGAAGGGACGCAGTAGCGTCCCATCTGGTTGGGCTCGCCGGGCGGCCTTTTGCGAGGCGGCTCGTGAACGCCTGGCTGGGGCGACGGGGTCTACCTGGGTGGGTCGGGCTTCGTCGGTGAAGGTGAGCGGCGCCCACGCCTCGCGCAGGTGCCAAGTGAGATGCGCTCCGAGCATGCATATGAAGGCATGGGCGCGCACTCGGTCCGCGAGGCGGTGACGGATCGGGCGGATGTGGAGGTCGACGCTCTTCATCGTGCGGAAGTCCCGCTCGAGGTTGGACAGCGACTTGTAGGTCCGCACGACCTCGTCTGCAGCCATCGCCTTTTCCCCGAGCGAGGTTCGGATCACGTAGATCCCGTCGAGCGCTGCCTCAGCCGTGATCGCATCCTCCTTGCGGGAGAACGAGAAGCGTCCCTCTGCGATCTCCAAGGAGAAGTGCTTGGCCATCTTGTGGCGGTTCACGACACGTCCTGCCCGGAGCCCGATCTTGCCGGGATCGCGAAGCCTGCCTGCCTCGACGGCAGCCTTCACCTTCTCCAAGTTGACCTCGGTCGCATGTAGGAGCTCGTCTCGCTTGCGTGCCCGCTCGGCGGCAAGGAAGGGGTTCTTGCAGGCGACCAGGCGCTCGCCTTGGTAGTCAGGATGGGTGATCTCAGCCAAGTTCTGCTCGTCGAAGAGGGTCGGCTGGATCACCCCGTCGGCCACGAGCACCTTGATCTCGGTCGCACGAAGGGCGCTGACCCAGTCGAGTCCACCGACGCTCCGCAGCGCTTCTATGCGCGCCGAGGTGATCATGCCCCGGTCGCCGACGAAGCAGACGTGGCTGAGCCCGAAGCGACCCCGCACGGCCTCGACGATCTTCTCGAAGCTCTTCGGGTCCGAGGTGTTGCCTGGGAAGACCTCGATCGCGAGGGGAAGCCCCTTGGTGCTCGCTAGGACCCCGTACTCGATCTGGCGCTTCCCCCGCTTTTTGTCGCGCGAGTGCCCGAAGGCCGCGAGCTCGCAGTGGCTCCCTTCCACCCACGAAGAGGACAAGTCGTAGCAGACGAGCGAGCCGTCTTTCAGATGGCGGGCGACGAGCGCAGCTTCGATCTGCTCCTTGCGGGCATAGAGCCAGTCCATCGCCTCGTAGGCCTCGTCGCTATGGGTGCCGGCTATGGAGAGGTCCACTCCCAGGGTGCGGTCGGCCCACCAGGTGGAATATGCCGCCTTCGAGGCGGGCTCGACGACCTGGGAGCAGATAAGAGCGAGCGCCACGTCGCGGCTCCTACACGGGGGACCGAGCAGCTCCTTGAAGCCGAGCTTCTCCGCAAGGCCCCAAACTGCAGCTACATCCCCATGGGGAAGCGACCGCAGCGTCAAGAATGCCTCGTCTCTCGACACGAAGGACTTGCCAGCTAGCGAGGCCTTCACGAGCTCGAGGGTCTCCTCGGGCAGGTGCGACAGATTGGCGAGGGTCCGGTGGCGGACCTTGCCTCCCTCGCGATAGCTCTGGCGCAAGAGCGTGGTCGTGTACTCCCGGTCGCCGTGGCGCCGTTTAGTGATGGCCACGTGCATCGCTGCATTGCGGTTCCGGATAGCTCGTCCTATAGGGACATCATACTACGAATAGCAAACTATGTCAAGGATACTCGTGGCTACATACTGAGGTCGCTTGCAAGCACATCCACATCTCTGAGCAGGTGATCCCGGTCAGCGAGCCAGGGGAGGCAGATGTAACTTCCGTCTAAGGAGTTGTGAGACTCTAGTGTGGGCGTGGCGCTACGATGAGCGATCATGTCGACGGATTCCCCGGTCATATACCGCTGCTCAGCCTGTGGCGCGCTGGTCCACCCCTCTGACCACGAACGGCCGGTGGCATGGTGCTCCAGGTGCAAGCGTGCTGTGGAGGCCTTGATGGACGGCGGCGCGGCCTGACCCGCTGGGGCCCTGACCCGCTGGGGCCCTGACCCGCTGCGGCCCGGCCTCGGCCGCTACGTGGTGGTCTTAGGCGCGGGTCGCGGCTAGCGAGGCGCCGGCCTGGAGAGGTGCAGTGGACCCTCCACCACTCCGTCGAGCTGCTTCAAGAACCCGGTGCCGAACGCCTGCGAAGGAGTGTGCACCCCTGGGGGCACTTTGTGATCGCTGAGTAGCGACACCGCCCTGAGCACACAATCCGCAGTGAGATCGTACCCGTTGGGCGTGCTCACAGTCGCCGAAGCTGCCTGCCCGCCGGGCTCGCGAGCCTCGCCCCATACCCTGCCCCTGGACCTTCTCCTGGACACCTCGCCCGGACCCGGAAGCAGCCCCGCCAGTGCCTGGAGCGTCCCGCGTCCCACTCTGGAGGTCGCCAGGGGGGTGAGCGGCTCCGCCAGCCGCAGCAGCGGAGCTGCCACGATGGGGAGTGGCGCGTAGGTGGTGATGTTGGGGATGCCGGTCGTGCGGTACGCCGTGGCCAGATCGGCGAGCGGAACGGACACGACCGATGCGAGGCTGTCGTCGAAGCGCACTCGGCGACGCTTCGACGCGGGAGCCGCGCGTTGAAGCTCTCCGTCGACGCGCGCTCGCCCTGGCATGCCGAGGGCTTCCACGGCACTTCGCACGGTGCCGGGGCTGAACCCGCCATCCATACGCACTGCGATGTCGAGCTCCGTGGCTCCCGGTAGCGCGGCAGCGAGACGCGCCGCCAGGAAGTCGCTGGGCACGACGTCGAAGCCTGAGGCCGGTACGACGGCGACTCCGGCTTCCCGGGCCTCTTCGTCACGGCCGAACAGCGTCTCGATGACGTCCAGCTCGCCGGTGATGTCGAGGTAGTTGGTGCCGGTGGCCAAGCAGGCGTCGAGCATTCCAATGGCCGTGGCGGAGAACGGCCCTGCACAGTTGGCCACCACGCCTGCACCCTCCAGCGCCACCTCGAGCGAACGACCGTTCGAGGGGTCCGCAACCGCGTAGTCGAAGCCGAGCTCGGAGGCAAGCGCAGCAACACGCGCCTCCGACCTGCCGGCAAGAATCGGCTGCTCGCCGACCTCGGCTGCCAGGCGCGCCACCAGCCGCCCCGTGTACCCGTTAGCTCCGTAAAGAACCCACGCCATCGCCGCCTCCTTCGCCTGAGCGTTGCGATGATCGTACCCGTCGCTTCTGTGTGCGGCGGTCTCCGTCGCACCATCGCCGCATCCTTCGCCTGAGCGCTGCCACTCTAGTGCTCCGGAGCGAGGGCTAGCGTGAGGTTTCACGCAACCTTTCGAGCCCGCAAGTACTGCGCCAGCCGCCACGTCCGCAGGCGGGGCCACCGGGGCCACCGGGGCCACCGGGGCTGGGCCAGCTGCCGCGTCAGCAGCCGGGGCCGCCGGGGGGAATGCAGCGCCGCCCGAGGCGTTCCACCTTCACAGATGGAGGGACGGCGCCCTGCTCGCGGTGGCGCTGGCCGCGGTGGCTGCCGGGTTCGGGCAGTTCGGGGCAGTGGCCGCGCTTGCTCAGGTCGCCCGATCGTTCGGGCACGTCACCTCCGGCGCGACGATTGCCGATCGTGCAGGGCTATCGGGGAGTGAGCTGGGCCTCGGTCTCGCAATCTTGCGCCTGGCCTCCCTGGGGGGGCTTCCCCTGGCGGGCATTGCCGATCGCCTTGGCCGGAGGAGGACGATCATCTGGACGGCCGCCGCCGGGCTCGCCCTCACCGTGGTGGCTGCGGCTAGTCCTTCGTACTGGTGGTTCGTGGCCTTGTTCGCACTCGGGAGGCCGTTCCTCAGCGCCACGACCTCGGTAGCGCAGGTGAGCGCGGCCGAGCAGACCTCCTCGACGGACCGGGCGCGGGCCGTGGCCCTTGTTGCGGCCGGCTACGCAGTGGGAGCCGGCACGCTGGCCATGGTGAACGGGGCGGCCGGCTCTGCCCTCGGGTTCCGCGGGCTGTTCATGCTCTCTCTAATTCCCCTTTCGCTTGTCTGGTTCATGGCGAGGAAGCTCGAAGAGCCGGGACGCTTCGTGGTGGCGCGCTCCACGGGGATACCCTCGCTGCCGGTGATCGGAGCGGTGGAGAAGCGCTTCCGGGGGCGCCTGGCCGTTGTGCTCGCGCTGTCGCTGGCGGTAGGCGTGGTCACGGGACCGGCCAACAGCTTCGTGTTCGTGTACGCAGAGAACGTCAGGCACCTGGCGGGTCTGGCCACTTCTGCCATGGTCGCCGGTGCCGGAGTGGTAGGGCTCGGCGGGCTCCTTGCCGGCCGTTTCGCAGCTGATCGGATCGGCAGGCGTCCGACTGCCGCCGTAGGCATGGTCGGGCTCGCGCTGGGCGCGGCCCTCGCGTACAGCGGGACGGTCACGGGGCTTGTCGCCGGCTACGAGATCGGCGTGTTCGCGGGTGCCACTCTTGCTCCTGCTGCCGGGGCTCTCGTGAACGAGCTCTTCCCCACCTCAGTTCGGGCATCGGTCGTGGGATGGCAGGTTGCAGCCGGGGTGCTCGGTGCTACCGGCGGCCTGGTCGCCTTCGGCGCGCTCGCCGACGTCGGTAACCACTTCGCGTTCGCCGGGGAAGTCACGTTCCTGCCCGTCGTGCTCCTGAGCGTGCTCTTCGTGCTGCTGCCCGAGACGCGCGGCAAGGAGCCCGAAGAGCTCTGGGCGGCTACGGCATGATCGCCTCTGGCGCGGGTAGTTCCGGCGCGAGTGGCTCTCGCGCGAGTGGCTCCGCTAATCCGGCTCCACTCCCGAATGCCTTGCCGCCGGTATGGGTGGTGGATCTCGACGGGGTTGTCTGGCTTGCGGGGACTCCGCTCCCCGGAGCGGCGGAGGCAGTCGCACGCGCCCGTGAAGGAGGCTTCCGGGTCGTGTTCGTCACGAACAACGCGGGACCTCCGCGCGCGAGGCTCCTCGAGATGCTCGCATCCTGCGGGATCGACGCCGAATCCCGCGACCTCGTCACGTCGGCAGAGGCCGCGGGGGCTCTCTTGGAGCCCGGCTCGCGCGCAGTCCTGTGCGCCGGCGAAGGAGTCGCCGAAGCGCTCGAGGAGCGCGGCGTGGAGATCGTTAACGAGGGTCCGGCAGATGCCGTCGTGGTCGGTTTCACACGCCTTGCCGGGTTCGACGACCTCACGCGCGCGATGCGCGCGGTGCGAGAGGGTGCCATGCTCATCGGCACCAACGACGATCCGACGTACCCGACGCCAGACGGGCTCGTTCCGGGCGCGGGCGCACTCCTGGCTGCCGTGGCCACCGCGTCGGGCACCGAGCCCATCGTCGCGGGAAAGCCCTACGGACCCATGGTGGAGTTGTTGCGGGCGCGCTTGTTGCGGATTGCTCTTGTCGTCGGCGACCGCCCTAGCACAGACGGCCTCCTTGCAAGGGCGCTCGATGCTCCGTTCGCTCTGGTGCGCAGCAGCGCCACGCCTGTGGCGCCCCATGGAGTGGTTGCCGCGTGGGAGGGCGGCTCCCTAGAGGAGGTGGTCGGTCTTGCCCTCGCACACGCCTGTGGGTAGCGTG
>JAJYXW010000159.1 GCA_021801525.1 Actinomycetes bacterium | reverse complement strand
GATGAGAGCGATCGACCAGTCCGCAGCGCGGCGGCATCCAGGGCACGCCGCTCCTCGTCGGTCAAAGAGATCTGAGTCCGCTGCATGATGTAAGCTTACATCATCTCCTGAGCGGGCTCGAGCACTTTGAGTTTGCCGCATGTCATCGGAGTTCGAATACGAGCGACTACGGCCCACCAGCGAGGAGGCCTTGCGTCGCTATTCGGCCCGTGAGAGCCCGGTGGACATGCTCACTTCGGACGGTAGACGTCGCTTCGATGGTCGACTCGGTCGACGTAGACGACGCGCTCGTCTTCGTCGATCCAGTAGATGACGCGATACGCCCCGACACGCGCGCTGTACCAGCCTTCGAGCTCCCGTCCTAGAGGATGACCGATTCGGTGCGGGTTGGCGATCAGGCGTCCGAAGCAGAACTCGACGACTGCGCCCACGACACGTGGCGAGGATTTCGCGAGATGGTCGAGTTGGCGAACTGCGGGCGGCGACCACCGGAGGCCATACTCATCCACGCGACCAGCGGGCGACCGCGGCCTCCTTGGTCAGCTCGATCGTCTGGCCGGTTCGCCGAGCGGTTGCCGCCTCCCGGAGGTCGGCCATCGCGTCGGCATCCGACAGTACGTCGAGCGTATCTTCGAGCGCCTCGAGGTCCTCGACCGCGAGCACTACCACGCTCGGGCGGCCGTGCTTGGTGATAACCACCCGACGGTGCTCGGTCTCGATCCCTTCGACGACCTCGGACAGACGTGCCTTGGCATCGGCCAGGGAGACCTGTTCGGAAGCAGAAGTGACCATAACTAAGACTATATCACCGCGGGGGAGCCTGCAGGCGAGACGTCTCCAGACGTCGTCGAGGTTCGAATACGAGTGACTACGGCCCACCTGGATCCTGACCTGTGCCTTCGCATTGGCGATCAGAACGGGCGCGAACCGCGTGCTCGTCCGTAACGCCGAGCCGCGCCGACATCGAAGGGATGTGGCTCGACGGTCTCCCCTACCTGACGACCCCGTCTCCCTGTCAGGCGGTGAGCCCTAGCACCTCTGCCAGCCTCGCCCGCGACGGAAACCCAGGCACTCGCCCACCGTCTTCGCTGCAGCACGGGTACTGACGACACGACAGACCGACCGGCCCAGACGGCGCGGGGAAAGGGTCGCGCCCGTCCACGAGCACGGTTGGCGACCCATGGAAGCCGAGGCGCCGAGCCTCGTCCTCGGTGCGGACGATGGTCGAAGTGACGACGGTACCGGCCCGGTCAGCAAGCAGGTCGTCCAGCTCGGCCAAGAGTGGCTCCAGGTTCGGGCAGCCGTCGATGTACAAGACGGTTACGTTCATGGTGATACCTCCTACACTGAGGGTAAACCTTCCATCAGGGTGGAAGGTCAAGGAGGTATCGCATGCAGATCGGCGAGCTGGCGGATGTCACGGGTTTCCCGACAAAGACGATCCGGTACTACGAACAGATCGGGTTGCTCGCAGCGCCGGAACGGGAAGCGAACGGCTACCGCTCCTACGGCACGGACGCGGCACAGCGCCTGCACTTCGTGCAGCACGCCCGGTCGGCGGGTCTGACGCTGCGGGAGATAGCCCAGGTCCTTGCCATTCGCTCGGAGGGCCGAGCCCCGTGTGTGCATGTCCAGAACCTCCTCCACCACCACCTCGAGCAGATCGACGCCCGGCTCGCCGAGCTACGGGCGGCAAAGCGCGAGCTTCAGGGGCTGCTCCGACACGCAGACTCGGTCGATCCAGCAGCCTGCCCCGAGGACGTGATCTGCTCCATCCTCGTCCGCGAGCAGTGAGTGATCGCACGCAGCCAAAGCGTCGAGGTGACAAGTAGAGGCCGATCCTTCATGTGCCTTGCCGTGACGTGGGGCTCGAAGCGCCCCCGGGCGGACGCCGCGCCAAGCGGGCCCGTTGACGACGGGCCGGACGACGACGGGCCGGTTGACGACGGGCCGGTTGACGCTGCAACCCGGGATAGCTGCTCGAAGATCGCATCCTCGAGCTCACGGTCGCGCACCCAGCTCATGCTGCCTCCTCGCGTTCGACAGGCTCGAAAGCACAGAGGATCGTCGCTGCTGCCCTCTGGATACGCTCGCAGGACGCCTTGATCCCGGCGATCGCCCGGTCGCCGCCGCCAGCCCAGGATGCCACGTACCCGAAGGAGTAGTCGCTCGTGTCGACCCCGAGCGACTGGCAGACGACGTAGGCAGCGGACTCCGCCTCCAGCTCTGCGACGGGGCGGCTGTCGAAGGTCTCGTGGAGAAGTGCATGGGCGATCTCGTGAGCGAGCGTCTTCAATCGCTGGGCGGGAGTGTTCCGTACCTCGACCCGGATGCGGCGCTCGGCGTGGTCGCAATCGCCGTTGGTGGATCCGTCGAGCTCCTGGTCCACCACTTTGAATCCGAGGGACTGGGCAACACCGAGGAGTTGGCTGTAGTGCCCTCCGGTATCGTCACCGTCGAGCCGCCTGCAGACGGAAGGCAGCTCTTCGCCGTCGGTCTGGGCGACGTCGAACACCGGCACGAACTTGAACCCACGGATCACCCGATCGTTCTCGCCGCTGTCGGTATCGGCGAACTTGTAGACCATCGGGGCGAGCACGAAGATGGCCTTCTCTCCCTTGCGGACGAAGCGGTTCATCTTCCGCCACGCATTGAAGCCCGCCACCTGCGTCGCCTCGTGGCACTGGGCGGCGATCAATAGGACGTTCCCGAAGCTGTAGCGGTGGAACCGGCTCTGGAAGTCGAGGTAGCGCTGCCACTGATCAGTCGAGGTGAGGTTCGCGATCCCCTCTGCCAACTTCTCGACGAGCTCTGGGTGATTGTTCCTGACGGTCATCTCCTGCTCCCTCCATCTGGTGCGAACGTGATGCACCCAACGAGGCAGGGCAAGGGCGCGGCGCGGCCCGAAGCGCACAGCCGTCGCCATGCCTAGGGACTTGCAGCTACCCGGACGACGCCCTGCCAGGTAAGCGATCACTGAGACCCCAGTACTAGGGGCGAGTGACCGATCCGGCCCACCCGGGCACGAGCAGCCGGCGGTCGAGGGGGATCACCAGCGTGATCCGATCACTGTCAACGCTACCTGGAGCCTGTGACGCTCGCTGCTCCAACTCACTGGAGGGGGCAGCTCGACGCCTGGTAGGCCACTCCAGGTACCTCCGCCGTCTTCAGCATTGCGGCGAGCGAACCCGGCCGGTGCAGCACGTAATGATCTATGAAGTCGGTACTCGCTGCCGCCACGACCTGCTCGTAGGCGTCGGTCGTCGTGTACGCCTCGAGATGGTCCGCACCGCTCAGGCAAACCAGGTACTTGGGCTCCGGCGCTGCGGCGAAGTACTGGTCGGTGTACGCCGGTGGGTTCAGGGTCGGGTCGTTCGTACCCTGGAAGCCGAGCAGCGGCGGCAACTTTGCACCGGCGGGGAAGAACGTACCGGGAAAGCCTCCGTAAGAGTGGAGCTCGGAGCCGGAAAGCACCACGACAGCTGCGACGTCGATGCTACGGCAGCACGTGTTGTAGGCCAGCGCCAGCGCTGTGTCCCCGCCGTCGGACTGACCGCTCAGCACCACTTCGGAAGGCTCCACCATGCCGTGGAGGACACCCGTGGTCGATACTGCGTCGGAGAGCAGTGCTCTCGTGACCGCGGCCATGTCGGCCGGCTGGTTCAATATGTCGGGCCGGTAAGGCCCCCCGGGAGCGCCAGGGTTGGTGAGCGGGAACGTGAGAGCTGCCACCACGAATCCATTTCGCGCCCACGCTTCGAGCAGCGGGAGGTATGCGGACACAGGCTCGTCGAAGCCGGGACCGAACACCACCAGAGGGAACGGTCCCCCCGCTGCAGGATGCGCGCCGGGTACAGCCGGAGCAGGCTGAGCAGGCGCCGGCCCCGCAGCCGGGTAGAGGATCTCCGCCGTCACCCGCCTTGGAGCAGGCAGGTTCCCATCCGGGCTGTGGGGCGGGAGCAGCTCCTTGCCGGGCTCGTTGACGACGATGCTCGTGGAGCCGATGGCATAGGCCCGAGGCACAGATCCCTTCGCATCCGAGGTCGTGGTGGAGTCGCCCGCAGTGCTAGGAGCGGCCTCGGTTACGCGCGGGGTCTTCGATCTGCCAGGCTCGCCATGCCTGCCGGCGGCAACGGCAAGGGCAGCAACCGCCAGCACGAGCAGGGCGCCCAGCGCCACGACCGTCAGCCTCCTGCGACGGTGAACGGCTGCGCGCGACCTCACGGCGCTCTGCGCCATCCGAGAATGCTTGCCTGGCACGGGAGACGAAGCTTACCGGCCGCAGCACCCAGCCAGGCGGCACGGCCTCTCCTCGGCCGGCCGGACCTACCACCGCGTCATGCGCCCTCGAGAGCTCGCGCGACGAAGGATATGGCGGCCTCGACCAGATCCCTGTCCACTGCCTCGGGTTGAAGGATCCTGAGCGAAGAGATTCCTCGGAACAGCATCACGACGAGGCGCGCAGTCCTCTCGGGCGATTCGAGAGGCTCCCAGCCGAGCCGCTGACGCTCTTCTTGGAGGATGTGGGAAATCGATCGCACCTGCTGCTCCTCGAGATCCACGAGGCGCTCGCGCGCTGCCGGGTTTCTCAGCGCGTACAGCCAGAACTCCTGGAAGAGGACTCCGAGATCACGAGGCTCGCTCTGCCATTCGTCCTCTATCAGCTTCACGAAGTCGGAGATACGAGATTCGGGCGGAGCGGCCGACATCGCGAGAGTTGCGTGGAGCGCCTCGAGCTCGCGCTCGAAACCGGCTTGGAACAAGGCGAGGAACAGCTCCTCCTTGTTCGCGAAGTTGGAGTACACCGCGCCCTTGGTGAAACCCGCGACCGCAGCAACCTCGTCGAGCGTCGCTCCGTGAAATCCGCGCTCGGCGAAGACTTGCGCAGCCGCCGCGAGCAAGTGCTCACGAGTCTGCTGGCGGCGGCGCTCCGGTGTTAGGGGCTCGATCGGCATGTTCCTTGGTGGCAGGTCCCCTGAAAATCGTTTCGGACCCTATGGGCCCATCCTCTGGGCATCTTGGCACTGGGCATCTTGGCACTGGGCATCTTGGCACTGGGCATCTTGGCACTGGGCATCTTGGCACTGGGCATCTTGGCACTGGGCATCTTGGCGTAGGCACACGCAGGCAGGCCAACCCGGCTGCGACATCGGACTTGTCCTACTCATCAGAATACGTCATACTGTCCCGTATGTTAGATAATGATGAGTATGTACTCTCGTCGCGTCCTGCCGCTCGAGAAGCAGAGCTTCCTGCTGGAGGACGCGGATCGGGTCGCGCCCCGGTCGCGGTCATGGCCGAGGGCCTCACTCGCTCCTACGGAGCGAAGACAGCGGTCGACCACCTCGACCTCGAGGTGCGCAAGGGGGAGGTCTACGGGTTCCTCGGACCGAACGGCGCGGGCAAGTCGACTCTCGTCCGCATGCTCTGCACCTTGCTCGCGCCGAGTGCCGGACGGGCAGTCGTAGCCGGGTTCGACGTCGCGCAAGCGCCCATGGAAGTGCGGACGAGGATCGGCGCTGCTCTCCAGGAGGCGGCCCTCGACGGCAAGCAGACCGGGAGAGAGCTCCTCGTGCTCCAGGGGCGCCTCTTCGGCATGAGATCGGCGCAAGTCCGCAAGCGGCTCGAGCAAGTGCTCGACCTGGTGGACATAGGCAGTGCCATCGACCGGAGGATCGCCACCTATTCCGGCGGGATGAAGCGCCGCCTCGACCTTGCCGCAGCTCTCGTTCACGAGCCCGAGGTCCTCTTCCTCGACGAGCCGACGACAGGGCTAGACCCCTGGAGCAGGACGAAGGTATGGGAAGAGGTCCGGCGCCTCAACGCCGAGATGAGCATGACTATCTTCCTCACCACCCAGTACCTCGAGGAGGCCGATGCGCTGGCAGGGCGGATAGGCATCATCTCCGGAGGAAGGCTCGTAGCCCAAGGCCCGCCCGAAGTGCTAAAACGCGAAGTGGGCCTGGAGCTCATTTCCCTGGAGGTGGATGGTGAAGCTTCTCAGGCGCTGGCGGCGCTCGGACAGGTGCGAGGTTGTACGTCCGTAGCGCAGTCAGGCAGCACCTTCACCGTCGGCACTCCAGACGCCTCGGGCATCCTGTCGGAGCTGGTGCTCGGCCTGACGAGCGCGGGACTGCGAGTGAAGAGCCTCGAGGTCCGCACACCCTCCCTCGACGACGTCTTCTTCGCGACGACAGGGTCAGCCATCGACGCGGGGGCTCTCCGGTGAACGCGAGAACGTTGGGAGTGCGAGCGGATGACCTTCGAAGCACGGCGGGTGGCGCGCGGCATCCCGAGCCGCACCCCGAGCGGCATCCCGAGCGGCATCTCGAGCGGCGGGCCGCCGGCTCGACTTTCCTAGCGGACTTGCGCGTCGTCGCCGGAAGAGCGCTGCGCCAGGTTCCACGTGAGCCGTCCTCCGTCCTGCCCGCTGTGTTCGTGCCGGCGTTCTTCTATGCCGTGAACCTGGGAGCCCTGGAGAAGCTGGCAAGCGGCGCAGCGGGCTTCGACTACAAGGCATTCTTGCTGCCGATGGCAGTCGCCTTTGCCGTTACGGGAATGTCCAGGGCGCCGACTCTCGTAACCGACATCCAGGACGGGTACTTCGACAGGCTTCTCATGACACCGGTCCGCCGGGTGGCCCTGCTGCTCGGGCTGATGGCGGCCGATGTCGTCGTAGTCATTGCCCTATGCGTGCCTGTATTGGTCGTCGGCTTCGCTGTCGGCGTGCATTTCCGCACGGGAATACCCGGCATCGCAGCGTTCGTGGGCATCTCCGCGCTCTGGGGCCTGGCCTTCACCGGATTCCCGTACGCCGTGGCTCTGAAGACCGGCAGCCCAGCAGCAGTGAACGCCGTCTTCGTCACCTTCTTCCCCCTGTTCTTCCTCACCGACGCCGTGGTCCCGAAGGCAGCACTGACCGGCTGGTTCTCGGTCATCGCCACGTACAACCCGGTGACGTACCTGCTCGGGGCACTCAGGTCCCTCGAAACCGCAGGATGGCGGCCGGCAAGCCTTCTCGAAGGTCTCGGGGCTCTCGGCGGCATCGGCATCGTGGGAATGACCCTCGCGCTCGGTGCTCTTCGAGGCCGTCTACGCGCCGGGGCCTGATGCTGTGGGCGATCAGCGCTGTGGACAACCAGCGCTGTGGACAACCAGCGCTGTCGGCGATCAGCGCTCCGGGCGAAGGGTGGGAAAAGCGATCACCTCGCGGATGTTCGCCACGTCTGCTAGCAGCATGGCCAGGCGGTCGACGCCGATGCCTAGCCCTGCAGTGGGTGGCAGGCCATGCTCCAACGCCCGAAGGTACTCCTCGTCCACCGCCATTGCCTCGGCGTCTCCCCTGGCACGTGCCTCGGCCTGCGCGACAAAGCGTGCCCTCTGGTCGTCGGGGTCCACCAGCTCGCTGAAGGCGTTCGCGAGCTCCCTGCCGGCGACGATCACCTCGAAGCGCTCCGCGAGGTCGGGATCGGAGCGATGGCGGCGGGCAAGCGGGGAGACTTCAGCTGGAAAGTCGAGAACGAGCACCGGTCCCCACAGCTCGCCCTCGGCGGCCTTCTCGTAGATCTCGAGTAGGAGCTTCCCCGATCCCCATGCAGGTTCGGCCTCGATCCCCACCGATCCGGCCAGGCGCCGGAGGTCAGCCAGCGGAGTATGCACGTCGACTTCCTCGCCAGTCGCCTCGCCCACCAGCTCCGACAGGGTCGCACGCCTCCACGGCGGTGAGAGGTCCACCTGCCGGCCCTGGTAGGAGACCACCGCCGAGCCGGTCAGCTCGCCAGCGAGGGCGCTGACGAGCTCCTCCACAAGGATCATCAGGTCCGTATAGTCGGCATAGGCCTGATAGAGCTCGAGGATCGTGAACTCGGGATTGTGCCTAGGAGATATCCCCTCGTTCCTGAACACCCTCCCCATCTCGAACACCTTGTCGAAACCTCCGACCACGAGGCGCTTCAGGTACAGCTCGGGCGCTATGCGGAGGAACAAGTCGCAGTCGAGGGCCTCGTGGTGGGTCACGAACGGCTTCGCAAGCGCCCCCCCGGGGATCGGATGGAGCATCGGCGTCTCCACCTCCACGAAGCCCCGGTCCCACAATCTCCTCCGGAGCGACTCGACCACCCGGCTCCTGAGCAGCAGCACCTCACGGGAGCGCTCGTTGGCCCAGAGGTCCACCTCGCGCTGGCGAAAGCGCGTCTCCACATCGCTAACGCCATGCCATTTGTCACCGAAAGGTCGGCGTGCCTCGGCAAGCAGCTCCCAGGTCGCCACCTCCACCGACAGCTCTCCACGGCGCGTCTTCATGACCTGACCGCTCGCGCCGACCCAGTCGCCCAGTGACAGCTTGGAGAAACCTTCGAGATCCTCGGTGACCCCCGAGCGTGCGAAGAGCTGAACTGACCCCGACGCGTCGCGGAGTGTGGCGAACACGAGACGGCCCTGGCGGCGCACGAGCATGCAGCGTCCTGCCACGGAGACGACCTGGCCGGACTCCTCTCCGGACGCCAGTGTGTCGAACCTCGCATGCACCTCGGAGGCACCCGAGGTTCGCTCGAAGCGGTACGGCACCCGGGAAGCGGGCGACGTGCCTGGAACGGGCGCGGGCGACGTGCCTGGAACGGGCGAGGGCGACGTGCCTGGAACGGGCGCGGGCGAAGAGTCGTGCACGGGCGAAGAGCCTGCCACAGCGGGGCTCGGCAAGGTAGTTGCGACAGCGCGCTCTACCGGCCGGCGGTCGCGGACCAGCTCCGCGCTCGAGATCAGCGAGGCTGCTGGTTGCGCTCGTAGATGAGCCGCAAGCCGTGAAGCGTCAGCCAAGGCTCGCGATGCTCTATGCACGACGAATAGGGCGCCACTACGTCTGCGAGCCCCCCGGTGGCTATCACGGCAGCCGGTCCCAGCTCGTCGAGGAAGCGGCGGCAGAGCCCGTCGACCTGCCCAGCGAAACCATAGAGGGCGCCGGACTGCATGGACTCCACGGTCGACTTGCCTATGACGTTGCGAGGTTCCACCAGCTCCACACGCCGGAGCGCGGCTGCATGGTCGAAGAGCGCGTCGAGACTTATCGCCACCCCCGGGGCGATGGCCCCGCCCATGTACTCCCCGGCCTCGGAGATGGCGTCGAAAGTGGTCGCGGTGCCGAGGTCGACGACGATACAGGGGCCGCCATAGAGGTCGTAGGCGCCCACCGCGTTCGCAATGCGGTCCGCTCCGACCTCGCGTGGGTTGTCGTAGAGGATGGGCATGCCCGAGCGAACCCCTGGCTCGAGCACGAGGCACGGAACGTCGAACCAGTTGGCCGCCATCTGCCTGAGCGCAGCCGTTACCCGCGGGACGGACGAGGTAACGGCGATGCCGCCCACAACGCTCGACGTGCTGAGCCCGTCCAGGCCGAGGAGCTCGGTCAGCAGCAAGGCATGCTCGTCCGCCGTGCGGGTGTCGATGGTGGAGAGCCGCCAGTGATGCGTGAGGCCGGCGGGCTCGGGGGGCAGCGACGGCATACGCCGGGAAGCAGCCTCGGGCGGAGTGTCCCCAGGCCCGGTCGAGAACAGGCCGACGACCGTTTCGGTGTTGCCTACGTCTATGGCTAACAGCAAGTCCGACATACCTCCCTTCGCTTCGTAGCCGGTACCTGCCGGCCCTACCCTTCCTGGCCGGTGCCTGCCGGCCCTACCCTTCCTGGCCGGTGCCTGCCGGCCCTACCCCTCCTGGCCTTCGCGGGGACCGTCGTGGGCCGGACGGAGGTCGAGGTCGAGGCCAAGGTCGAGCGCCGGCGCGGAGTGCGTTATGGCACCTACCGAGACGAGGTCCGCTCCGGCGGCCGCGTAGGCCGGCGCGCTCTCGAGGGTCACTCCGCCCGACACCTCGACTAGAACTCCGGCCGAGCCTGCCGAAGCACGCACCATGCTCACGCAGGCTGCCACCTCGCTCGGAGTCATGTTGTCGAGCAGAACCGCCGAGGCACCCGCCAGCAGCGCCTCGGCCACTTGCTCGGACCTGTCACACTCCACTTCGACATAGCGTCCAGGCCAGGCATCGCGCGCCCTCGACACGGCCTGCCCGATGCTCAGCCCACCAAGATGGTTGTCCTTCACCAAGACTGCGTCGGACAGGTTGGCGCGATGGTTCCACGCACCACCCGCGCGCACAGCTGCCTTCTCGAGCGCGCGCAGGCCCGGCGTCGTCTTCCGGGTGTCGAGCACCCGCGTGGACGCATTGGCCGCCGCGACTGCCTGCACGAAACGCGATGCCAACGTCGCCACGCCGGAGAGATGGCACAGGAAGTTGAGAGCACTGCGTTCTGCTGTGAGGATCGAGCGCAGCGATCCCTCTATCTCGGCCACCACCGAGCCGGGAAGCACCCGGCTCCCGTCGGGAAGGATCCACCGAACCTCGACGCCCGGGTCGACCTGTGCCAACACCTCGAGAGCACATAGCCTCCCCGCTAGCACGCCTTCCTGGCGGGCCACGACAGCGGCCCGCGCCCGCGTACTGGCGGGAACTAGGGAGGCGGTCAGATCCCCGAGCGGCAGGAGATCCTCGGCCAGCGCGACCTCGACGGCGCGGCGCACCGCCAGAGCAGGCGGATCAACCTGGCGATCGTCACTCATCTGGCACGTCTACCCGCTCCGCCGAGCTGGAC
This sequence comes from Actinomycetes bacterium, assembly GCA_021801525.1. Taxonomy (GTDB): domain Bacteria; phylum Actinomycetota; class Acidimicrobiia; order Acidimicrobiales; family JAJYXR01; genus JAJYXW01. Next base: position 49,236 of record JAJYXW010000159.1, on the reverse strand, counting down.
ATCGGAGCCAACCTGGACACCCGGGATGTGGCGGGCGTGGACTATTCGCCTGCGCCACGCTTCGCTCGTCTCGGGGAAGTCCGAGCGCCCGTGTGCACCACGGCTCTCCTCACGCATCCTCGCGGAACCGAGAAGGGCGCGCGCAACGGTGACCAGATTTACGATCTCTCCCTGCCCCGGCTGCGAAGCAAGGCGGGAGACCTCCTCCAGCGCGACCTCGGCGTCGTGCAGCGAGGAGCCCGAGCGGACCACCCCCGCTCCGGCTGTCATCGCGTCCTGCAGCCTGGAACGCAGCTCTGGCGTGCTCGTGCGATCCTTGCCGCCCGTAGCAGCCTCGCCTCCCTCACCCAGATCAGCCAGTGAGCTCCCGCCTGCATGCGGGCGAAGCCCCTCGCCCGCGAGCTCGCTCACCACGAGGCACGGGACACCGCTACCCGACCCCCACAGCGCAGCCATCGCTCCGGTGGGCTCGGCCTTCGACCTGCCGGCAGCTATGGCGTCTGCGAGGCGCGCGCCGAAGACCATTCCCTCGAGCAGAGAGTTGGAAGCAAGGCGGTTGGCGCCATGCACGCCGGTGCAAGCGGTCTCCCCGGCCGCCCACAACGCCGGGAGGGCTGTCGCTCCGTCGAGGTCCGTGAGCACGCCCCCGGAAAGGTAGTGAGCAGCCGGAGCAATAGGCAGCCAGTCGCGGCCCGGGTCGAGGCCAGCCTCGGCGATGGACGCGGCAAGCGTGGGAAAGCGCTCCTCGAAAGCCTCCAGAGCAGTTGCGTCGAGCCAGAGGTGATCGGCGTGCTGAGTGGCCATCCGCTCGGCCATGGCCCGGCTCACCACGTCACGGGGCGACAGCTCGTCGACGAAGCGCTCGCCCAACACGTCGCGCAGGAGAGCGCCATGGCCGCGAAGCGCCTCGGAGAGCAATGGCCTCGGCATGGCCGGATGATGAAGAGCCGTCGGATGGAACTGCATGAACTCGACGTCAGCCACCGGAACCCCGGCTCGAAGCGCCATGGCTATGCCGTCGCCTGTCGCCTCCGGAGGGTTGGTGGTGACCGCGTAGAGCTGCCCAGCTCCCCCGGTCGCGAGGACTACGTTTCTCGCGAGCACCTCGTGGAGAGCCCCCTCAGGGTCGAGCGCCGAGACACCGACGCAGGTGCCGCCGTCCACGAGCAAGTCGAGAGCGAACCAGCGCTCGTATATGGCGGCAGCGCTCTGCTCGAGCGCTCCAACGAGCGCCCGCTCGACCTCCGCTCCCGTAGCCGCGCCGCCGGCGTGAAGCACGCGGGCGGTGGAGTGACCGCCTTCGCGGGCCCGTGCGAAAGTACCGCCGGCCTCGCGGTCGAAGACGGCGCCCAGGGCCACGAGCTCTTCGACCCGCAGGGGTCCTTCGTTCACCAAGATCCTCACGGCGTCCATGTCGCAGAGACCCGCGCCCGCTGCAATCGTGTCGGCCATGTGGAGGTCGGTGGAGTCCTCGTCGCTCGATAGGACGGCCGCCACGCCTCCCTGAGCCCAGCGGGTAGCCGACTGCTCGAGCTCGGCCTTGGTCAGGACTCCTACGCTCCGGCGCGCCGAGCCCGCCAGGCGGACAGCAGCAGAGAGGCCCGCGACGCCACTTCCGACCACCAGGACATCGAGCTCCGCCACTGGCCGGACCCGCTCAGCGGGTGATCCCTCTCGGAGTGCTGTGCGACGCCGGAGCAGCAAAGCTCGCCTCCAGCGCCACGAGCCGCGCCGCATCCTCACCAACGGGCTGGTTGGAGGCGTCTACATGGACGACAAGCGGCTCGAACCCGTCGAGCTCGGCTGCCTCGAAGTCGGCATAGGTGAGCACGATCACCCGATCGCCCCGCTGCACCAGGCGGGCGGCAGCGCCGTTCAGGCAGACCTCCCCGGGCCCACCCACGATCGCATAAGTCTCGAAGCGCGCTCCGTTGTCGATGTCGAGCACGGCGACCTGCTCGTACTCACGGATGTCTGCCAGCTCCATCAATCTTGGGTCGAGGCTGATGGAGCCTATGTAGTCGAGGTTCGCGTCGGTGACGGTAGCCCGATGGATCTTCGACTTCATCATGCGTCGGCGCATGGCCAGCAATCTCCTCTCTCAGCCTGCGGGGTCTAGTGGTCCGTCTCGGAAGCAACGACGTACTCCGGCCGCACGGGCGCCGCTCCTGGCACGGGCGCCGCTCCTGGAACCTCTGGCGACAGCACGCTACTTGCGGGTCGGAGAACATGCAGCCTGCCAGCTCGGGTACTGGGAGGCCGTTGCGAAGCATGGCGCTCGGCATCGAGGGCTCGTACCCCCTCGTTGTCGATCAGGCGTACGGGTCCAACGCGCGCCGCCACCAGCAGGCGGAGCTCGCCACGCAGCTCGTCGGGGCACGAGAGCGTCACTGCGTCCACTACCTCCGCGTAGTCGGTATCCACCAGGGGCTCGGTGTCGAGCACAGCCCGCATTGCCGAGCGGACGGCCTCTGGGTCGCGTGTCCCGCCCAGGATCGCGCGCCGCCCCGCGAGGAGCGCCTGGCGCAACACCAGTGCCGCGGCTCGCTCGGCAGGTGAGAGCCGGACGTTGCGGCTCGAGAGCGCGAGCCCGTCCTCCTGACGCACGGTCGCGCACCCGACGACCTCGACGGGAAGGGAGAGATCCTCGACCAGCCGCCTGACCAGCGCGAGCTGCTGGAAATCCTTCTCCCCGAAATAAGCCCTGCACCGGCCAGTGAGAGCCAGCAGCTTGGTCACCACAGTGGCGACGCCGTCAAGATGCCCCGGACGCGAAGCGCCCTCCAGCACACCCGAGAGCGAAGAGACCTGAACCCTGGTCGCAACGGGAGCGGGGTACCCCGGGTACATCTCCTCCACCGGGGGAGCGAACACGAGCCCCGCACCAGCTCGCGCCGCCAACGCCACGTCCGCCTGGAGGTCCCGGGGGTAAGCCGCCAGGTCCGACGGATCCTCGAACTGGAGTGGGTTCACGAAGATGGTGACGGCCGTGAGCCCGCACTCCGAGGCAGAACGCTCCACCAGGGAGCAGTGCCCGGCATGGAGCGCGCCCATGGTCGCAACGAGTCCGACCGAGAGACCCCCCTGCCGCGCCTCTTCTATCGCTCGAGCAAACTCCGAGCAAGTGGTGACCACCCTCGGTGCCGCCTTTCCTGCCGGCGCCGTGACCATGCGCGCGCTGCTGGTACCTACGTGGCGCGCCAGCCTCCTCGCCTGGTCCGAAAGGGCGTCGTATGCGGGAATCTCCGAAGCGTCGATGCTGCGCCGGTGAGCCTGAAGCGTTCCGGCATCTCCGCGAGCAGCCGGTCCGGTGAGAGCTCCCGCAGCACCCAGGCGCTCCACGTCGTCGAGGGAAAAGCGGGCGAGGTCGATAAAGGGTGCGAGGTCGAGCCCTGCACTCGCAGCCACGCGCTCGACCTGCCCCATCAATGCCACCAGGTGATTGGCGGCGATGCAGGCCGCCGCGTGGTAAGTCCCGCGCTTCGCATCAGCCACCTCGACGGCTTTACCTGCCAGCAACGACACGAGCTCGGCGGCCCCCGGGTCGCCTGCCACTGCGTAGTGCACCCCTGAGAGCAGCCGGCTGGCGCCAACCTCCGGGCAGGGCAGAGGCACCAGGGGGTGGACAGAGGCTCTCCTCTTGTGAGGCGCGAGGACGTCGAGCCCGAGCGACCCGGACATGTGCACGACCAGGCAGCCGTCGACCGGTTCGACGCTTCTCGCGACGGCTGCGATGTCCGCGTCACGAACTGCGATGAACAAGACGTCGGCACCCCGGGCAGCACCTGAGGTGTCATCCCCGCGACCGAGCACGCCGAGCACGCGGCAACCCACGGCATCCAGGGCTGCTGCCATCGAGGCACCGGCACGACCAGGACCGATCAAGCGAACTTTGACCACCAGACCCCTTTCTGCGCTCCAGCCCCTCTGCGGGTGCCGGTCGCGTCAGGCGATCGGATTTAGGACAGCTCCAGTGTACCCAATCTCGTGACCTCGCCACCAGCGCGAGCGAGCAAGCCTTCGGGCACCAGCTCAGGGGCAAGGTCGTGCAGGGGCGCCAGGACGAAGCGGCGCTCCCACATCCGCGGGTGTGGCACGACCAAGTCCTCGTCCTGGACTCGCAGGTCTCCCACCAGCAAGACGTCGACGTCGAGCGTGCGCGGCCCAAAGCGCACGCTGCGCACGCGCCCAGCCGCCTTCTCGATCCTCGCGCAGCGCGCCAGCAACTCCCGTGGCGACGATCGTGTGTCGAGCTCAGCCACGACGTTCAGGTATGGTCCCTGGTCATCTGGGCCCCCGACGGGCGCCGTCTCGTACACAGGCGACACGGCGACCAGGTCTTCCAACGCTGCCACTCCCATACGCAGGTAGCCGACGCGGTCAGCCAGGTTGGAGCCGAGCCCCAGGAACGCGCGCATCTCCGACGCCCTGCTCAGCGCGAGCGGGTCAACCGGACGCCGGCCGTCAGGAGGTCGGCCGCGATCGGCGGGCGGAGCTTGCGGAGCGCTACCGTGACCTCCGCTATGCGCGGATCCTGGAGGAGCGCCTGGGCCACCTTCTCTGCCAGTGCCTCGAGCAGCCGGCAGGACTCCTTCTCCACGACCTCCGTCGCGACCGTCACCGCATGGGCGTAGTCGGCCGTCGAAGCGAGGTCGTCGGCGCCGGAGGGCCGCTCAACCAGGTAGATGTCGAGGTCGATCTCGAAGGGCTGCAGCCTGGAGCGCTCCTCGCGCAGGATCCCGTGGACGCCGAGGACCCTAAGCCCTCTTATCTCGAGGCAGTCGCGGGTCACTCTCCCTCGCCCGGACGAGCGCCGCGCCCTCGCGCCCTCGCGCCCGGTACCCCGGTACCCGGTACCCCGGTGTCTCGCGCCCTGGTGCCCGGGACCCCGGTAGCTGGTGCCGCCGGTCGTGACAGGCCAGATCCCGAAGCTGGGGGGCGCTGCGCTGCGCTGTGTGTCGGCTGCGAACGGCGCGCTAGCGGCTCCATCTGGGCTACCAGCTCTCGCCCGTGAAGACCCATGCGCCGGGCCCCGAGGCGCTCGACTGCCGCTATGGCCTGCGCGGCATCCGGCAGGCGGCCCGACCACATCAAGTACGCCGCCACGACCCCCATCACCCTCTCACCAAGCTCCTCCTGGTGAACCAGCACCTTCTCGCCCGATGAGATCCAGCGCTCCAACTCAGCAAACAGCCTGACGAGGATCTCACGTACGTCTCCGCTCGCCGGCAACGCGAAGTGGGCAGAGGGGAGCTGCCCCTCCTCGTACGCAGCAAGGTTGTGAGGTGATCCGAGGAGCGACACGACGCGGGTGAAGCCCTGGCCCCTGAGCCAGATGATCTCCTCCTGGCGGCGCACCCGCCGATGATTGGGTGCAAACCCCCCAGGCCGCTCGCTCATCGCCAAGTGGTCCTCCACCACCCACGTGAAGTTGCGCGGAGGTATCCCGGTGGCCCATTTCCCCTTCATCGCCGGCAACCCACCAGAGCGGCCGCCTGTACCGTCGCATCGACGTCGTGGACCCTGACCATCGAAACACCGCACGTCATAGCCCATGCCGCCGTAGCCAGGGAAGCCTCGAGCCGTTCGCCGACCGGTGCTAGAGCTCCGCCGGCTCCTGGCGTGATCTCCCCGAGGAACCTCTTGCGGCTCGTGCCAACGAGCACGGGCCATCCCATGGAGCACAGCTCCCCGAGGTGCGCAAGCAGCGAGAGGTTGTCGGTGGTGGTCTTCCCGAAGCCGATCCCGGGATCTATCCATAGCTCGGGAACGCCTGCATCCTGGGCGCGCCGCGCTCTCTCGGCGAGGAAGGAGCAGACCTCGGCCACCACGTCGCGGTAGCGGGGCGCGACCTGCATGGTCCGTGGAGTGCCCTGCATATGCATGGCCACCCACCCCACGCCGGCATCGGCAGCAAGCTGCCACATCGATGCCGAGATGTCGTTCAGCACCGTGGCGCCCGCTTGCAGCGCCTCGCGGGCGACCGCTGGCTTGGTCGTGTCGACCGACACGCGCACATGAGGCGCCAGAGCCGCGATCACAGGCAGCACTCTCCGGAGCTCCTCGGCCTCTGGGACCGGAGTGGCGCCCGGCCGGCTCGACTCACCTCCCACGTCGACGATGTCGGCCCCCTCGGCAGCCATCTCGAGGCCGCGATCCAGCGCCTTTTCGTAATCGACGTAACGCCCACCGTCGGAAAACGAGTCCGGGGTCACGTTGAGCACGCCCATCACCAGGGGCCGCGCCCTGCTCTCGAAGTCGATCGGCACGCAAGTAGAGTACGCCCTCGCCGCGCACAGTGCTGCAGGGGCGACGAGCCCGCTGGGCCTGTCAGCTGGGCCTGTCAGCTGGGCCTGTCAGCTGGGCCTGTCAGCTGGGCCTGTCAGCTGGGCCTGTCAGCTGGGCCTGTCAGCTGCTGCGGAGGAACTGCATCGCTTCTGCACGCGTGCGCGGGTCGTCCCTGAACAACCCACGCACCGCCGAGGTGACCGTGAGGGTCCCTGGCTTGCGCACCCCGCGCATGGACATGCAGAGGTGCTCGGCCTCCACCACCACCAGCGCTCCACGAGGCTCGAGGGTGCTCTCGAGCGTGTCGGCGATCTGGGTGGTCATCCTCTCCTGCACCTGCAGCCGCCGCGCGTAGGCGTCCACCAGCCGGGCGAGCTTCGACAGGCCGGTTATGCGCCCGTCGCCGCCGGGGATGTAGGCGACGTGGGCGCGCCCGATGAACGGCACGAGATGGTGCTCGCACAAAGACGCGAACGGTATGTCGCGCACCATGACCATCTCGTCGTGCTCAGCCGCGAAGGTGACCGTCAGGTGGCGCGCCGGGTCGTCGTCGAGGCCCGCGAAAAGCTCCTGGTACATCGCGGCAACGCGCTTGGGAGTGGCACGGAGCCCCTCCCGCTCGCAGTCCTCCCCCACCGCAGCCAGCAGCTCGGAAATCGCGCGCTCGACCCTGCCGAGGTCGACTGGCACCAAAGGTCTCCTCTCTCGCTGTCATGCCGGCTGTCATGCCAGCCCTCGTACCGGATGCTCGACCGGCTGCTCTCTGCTCGACCGGCTGCTCTCTACTCGACCGGAGCCGGACCGCAGTAGACGCGCACGTCCGGAAGGTTACGGTAGCGCTGGTTCACGTCGAGCCCGTAGCCCACCACGAACTCGGGTGGGATGTGGAACCCCGTGTAGCGCAGGTCGAGAGGGGCTCGCTGGCGACCCTCCCTGACGAGCAGAGCGCACACCTCGAGGCTTTCAGGCTGGCGTGCCCGGAGGTTGCGGCGCAGGTAAGACAAGGTAAGTCCGCTGTCCACGATGTCCTCCACCACGAGGACATGGCGGCCGGTGAGGTCGGTGTCGAGGTCCTTCACGATCCTCACCACCCCGCTCGTCGTAGTGCCGGCTCCGTAGGACGCGACCGCCATGACATCGATCTCCACGGGCAGCGGTATGTTCCTCGCGAGATCGCTCATGAACACGAACGCGCCTTTCAGGACCCCGACCAGTAGCGGTGGGTGGTCTGCGTAGTCCCCGGCAACCTCGGCTCCGAGCTCGGCAACTCGTGCAGCGATCTGTGCTCCGGTAAGCACTACCGGCCCGAGGTCTGGGTCGTCCGGCCAGGAGCTCATCGCGCGCCGACACTACCCGAAGGACGCCTCGACAGGCGCCCGCTGCTGCGGCTCACCCGTGTCCCGGGGGCCACCTCGGTAGCTCGCACCTCGCCACGCACGACGGCCATCACACGCTCGACAGCGGCGGATGCAGGCGGGTGGCCGAGCTCCGAGCGGAGCCACCGTCGAAGTGCACGGCGGGCGAGGACCTCGGGCGCTGCAGCGAGAGCACGTGTGTCGGCAGGGTCGAGGGAGGCGCTAAGGGCGTCGAGGAAGTCGGCCTCGGATGCCGCTATGCCGGCTTGGCGGGCGATGACCGGGACGACGTCACGGCTCGCGATCGCCGAGCAGAGCGGCAGCAGCTCGTGGCGGACACGGTTGCGAACGAAACGCACGTCCTCGTTCGACGGGTCCTCGACAGGATCGAGCCCGAGCTCGGCACACAGAGCAACGGTCTCTGCCCGGCGCAACCCCAGGATGGGGTGGCGCGGACCTGGCCTCATTGCAGCCAGCCCGTCGAGCCCCGCTCCCCGGAGCAGGTTCACGAGCACAGTCTCCGCCTGGTCATCCATCGTGTGGCCCGTAGCCGCGTGGGAAGGGAGCGCCGCTAGCCGCGCTACGCGTGCCCGCTCCTCGAGATTGGGGCCGGGAGCGACCTCCACCCTCACGGAGCGAAACGTTGCCCCGAAGCGGCGTGCCGCCCCCTCGACCACGTTCGCGTCCTCCGCCGAGCCGGGGCGCAAGCCGTGGTCGACATGGACGGCCGTGACCGCGCAACCGGCCGTGGTGGCCAGTGCCAGCAGGGCGAGCGAGTCGGCACCGCCCGACACTGCGCAAGCGAGCTCGCTGCCCGGAGGGGGAAACGAGCACCTGGCGGCCAGAGAGTCGAGCAGTCCCACGGGCCTCGGAGAGCTCCAAGGGGACTTCGAGCTGCCGGCGTCGCTCACGGGCCGAGCGGGACGTCGACAGCCGCGGCATGACCCTGCGGAGCGCCTGGCGGTCCTGACGGCGCGCCCGGGACAGCGGAGCCGGCGGGGTCGGCCTGATTGGCGGAGCCGGCAGGGTCAGCCTGGTTGGCGGAGCCGGCAGGGTCAGCCTGGTTGGCGGAGCCGGCGGAGGGCATGCCGGAACCACCATCGCAGCGGTCGAGCCAACTCTGCGGCTCTCGCAGCTCGTCGAGCGTCGGGAGCCACTCTGCGCCCTGCCACACCTTCGCGAACAGCTCGGGACCGCCTGCGGCCTCCACCGCCCTCACGAAGCGCTCCCCCTGCTCGTACTGGCGCATCTTCGCCCCGATGCCGCTCAGCTGCTGAACGATGCGCGCTCCGATGGGAGGATGGCGGCGGCGATCGCGCAGCACCTGCGAGAACCACCTGGCCTCGGGAAGGGCGTCGTGGCCGGCCCTGTCCATGGTCACGTCGCCGTGGCCCTCGAGGACGCTCATGAGCGCCTGGACCTGCTCGACGGCGCCTAGCTGCTCGGGGGAGAGCATCACTCCGAGCAAGCCCATGTCGCCAAGCGGGTTCACCCCCTTCCCCAGAGAATCGGCAAGCCGGCGGAACACCTCGCCCATTCGAGCCGGATCGGGCACCAAGGCAGCGATGCTGCGCTCCACCAGCCCGACGAAATACTCCCTCATCCATGGCACGCCGGTGAACTGCGCCCGATGGGTGACCTCGTGGATGGCGATCCAGAGACGGAACTGGCGGGGGGGGAAGCCGTGGCGACGCTCCATCGCGGCCACGTTCGGCCCGACGTAAGACACGACGCCTCCCTCGTCCTCCGCTTCCGCCAGCAGTATGTCGTACTGCCCGAGCACCCGGCTCGACATCCAGCCGAGCAGCGCCCCCAGCTCGGCGCCCGCGGCTGCTCGCGTGGCACCTGCAGCAGCACCACCGAGAAGGCCCCCGGGTAGAGGACGGTCCACCTCGGCGAGCGCGCGCTCGAGCATGCTGCGGAACGACGCCAGGTTGGCCTGCACCCACGCAGGCCGATCGACCACCAGCGCGCGAGCCGGTCCCGCCAAAGGACGCAGGCCCGTGGAACGGGCGACCATCTCCTCGGCGATAGCCGTCACCTCGGCGAAGTCGGACTCGAGGGAGGACATGTCCGCCTGCGGATCCTGCCCCGTGCCAAGCCGGGTAAGACCTCTCGCCCCTGCTACGCGGGTGCCGACCCTGCCGGCCAGCTCCCAAGACACGGGAAGGTCCACCCGGCCAGCATAGGTGCGACCGGGCCCTTGCGTGAAGAGCGCACTCGCTGTGGCCCCTGCAGCCGCGAGCCGGGCCCCTCAGGCGATCTTCTTGCCCCGCAGTCGAGGTGCCGTAAGGGGCTCGTGCACGTAGCAGTACTCCCCGTCGTTGTAGATAGACAGATGGGTGCCACACCCCGGCTCGCGACAGACCCTCCCTACGGGGAAAGCCACGGACGGCCGGTTACTGCCCGTGAACGCCGATCCACCTATGGAACCCGTAGTGCGCCCTGAGCGATCCTCCATGCCCCGCACAACCATCGCGAAGCACCCTCGTATTCCCGGGCTCCGGATGTACATCGAGTGCTACCCCGCGGGCTCGTCCCCGTGGGCACGTCCCCGCGGGGGACGTTCATGCCCCGCGGGAGCGCTCCTCCTCGAGCAGGGCAGCGTGGACTCGTTCGACCAGGCTCTCGGGAACGTGGTCGCGGCAGCGGTTTGCTACGACCTGCCGTAGCTCCGCCTCGAACCCGTAGGCCCGGACGCATGGAGCGCACTCGTCCAAGTGACGCTCGATCTCCCGGCGCCTCTCCTCGGTCAGCTCCCCGTCCAGGAAATGATATAGACGCTCGATCGTCTCCTCGCAGCCACTCCCGGGATCGTCCACTTCCATATTCACGCCTTTCACGTCCCAGGCGAGCAGGCAGCTCCGCCCGAAGCTATGCACGAGAGCATCGTGCCCCCTAATCGAGAGCGCCGACAAGGCCGCGCTCGGCCGCAAAGTGCGCCAACGCCTTCTGCAGCGCCTTTCTTCCCCTGTGTATCCTGCTCATCACAGTTCCTATCGGCACGTCGGTGATCTCGGCGATCTCTTTGTAGGAGAAACCCTCTACGTCCGCCAGCAGAACGGCTATCCGGAAGGGCTCCGGCAGGGACTCGATCGCCTCCTTCACCTCGTCGTCGGTTATGCGCTCGAGCACCTCCTCCTCGGCAGATCGGCCCGAGGCAGCCGCGGGCGCAGTGCTCAGGCGACGGTAGAGGTACAGGTCCTCGACGTCCTCGACGTCCGCCTTCTCGGGCCTGCGGCGAGCCGCCCGGTAGCTGTTGATGAACGTATTGGTGAGGATCTTGTAGAGCCAGGCCTTCAGGTTGGTGCCTTCCTGGAAGCCCCCGAATCCACGGTAAGCACGCAGGTAGGCCTCCTGCACGAGGTCCTCCGCGTCCGCGCGATTGCGGGTCATACGGAGCGCGGCCGTGTAGAGCGCTGACATGTGCTCCATGGCCATGTCCGCGAAACGCGCCTGGTCGGCCATCAGCGGACCCCGGCCGGTTTCGCGCTCACATACCTCAGGAGTGCCACGACAGCACCATAGCCCGCCATTCTCGCGCCTCACGATCTCATAACACCGGCTTCACCGTGGACGAACAGGTGAGGACGATCATCACTTGCGAGTCCCGAGCACGTAGTGGTGCGGCCCTCCAGGAGCTGGCACGGCTTCGCAGTGCGACGGAGGTGGTTCCAAGGACGAGCGTCGCAAGAGCGACGACCGTATGACCAAGGAGTTGACCAAGGAGGTCAGAAGATGAAGGCAAGAAACCTCATGGCAAGCAGCCTGGAGGCACGGTACGCAGGCCGATTGCTGGCTGGCGCCGGCGCGCTGGGGCTCGTCGGCACCATCGCCCTGGCGCTCCCCGGAACGGCGTTCGCCACGTCGGTCTCGGGGTCCAGCGCTGCTGGCGTGGCTCTCAGCCAGCCCAACTGCCCGACGCCAGTGTCGAGCTCCCCCGGTGCTTCGGCAAGCCCGAATTGCCCGCCTTGCCCGACGCCAGTGTCGAGCTCCCCGGGTGCTTCGGCCAGTGCCGGAACCGTATGCGGGATCAGCAAGTTCCAGGAAGCCAAGGCCAAGGTCGAGGCCGCCCTCGCAACTCGAACGAGTCGCCTGTCCAGCCTCAGCGCCGACGTCAGCGCCTCCAAGACGCTAACTGCCCAGGACCGAAGCGTTCTCGCGAGCCGTCTCTCCGCCGAGACTGCCGGGATCTCCGCACTCGCCCAGAAGGTCCCTTCCGACACGACCTGGAAGGAGCTCGACGCCGACGCGTACTCCATGGTCCACGACTACCGAGTGTTCGCAGTCATGTCACCCCAGGTCGACCTCACGATCGGAGCCGACGCCGAGGCGGCGATCGAGTGGACGCTGGTGGGCATGGAGCCCGGCATCCAGAAGGCGATAGCCGACGCCGCCAATCACGGCCGCGACGTGAAAGGTGCGGAGAACGCCTTCATTGACTACGAGATCAACGTGGCCGACGCCGAGTCCCTGAGCGCAGGGGTCGCGCACCTCGTTCTCGCCCAGACTCCTCAGGGCTACCCCGGCAACCACCAGGTGTTCGTGAGCTCCGACAGGCAGCTCACGGCCGCCAGGCAGCACCTCGGCGCCTGCCGGAGCGACCTCGAGACCATAGTGAAGGATCTCTTCGGCTGAGCTCGTCGAAGCCGGCGCAGGTGGCCGGCCGGACGACAGAGCCGGCGCAGGTGGCCGGCGGGCGGCGAACCCGGAAGCGGCATAGCGGCGGGCGGCGAGCCGGGAAGCGGAAAGAAGTGACCGCGCCTACCCGCCGCGGTCACTTGGCTATGACGGCAGGAATGCGGAGATTCAGTCCCGAGATCACGAGGCTGGAAGGCTCGTTGTCCGGGCGCCACGTGGGCGCGTCCGACTGCGTGAGCTGCAGCTGGAGCTCGTCGCCCGGTGCGACGTACCACGCGGTCGGCCAGAGCTCGAACGCCAGGGAGAGCGACCGGCCGGGCCGCCCGACCACTCGCTTCACGCACCGGGTGACGAGCGTCTCGGAGCCAGTGGAAGGATCGAGCTCCCACAGGCTCGCCGCGAGCTCGGCATTGCTCCCGGCCAAGAGCGCCTTGGCCGTCACTACCGGGGCACCCATGAGCGTTGCGCCGTTCTTCGCCGCGTCCTTGGGAAGCTCGAAGGTGTAGGTCGCCGTGCCTGGGCTCGTCGCCTCCGTACCCGAGAGGGTGCGGCATCCGGAAGTGGCTATCGGATCGGTCTCCGCGTTCCCCACGGGATTGGCGGCGGCGCTGGTGGTGACGACCTTCGCGCTGCTCGCGAGCTCGATGATGCTGTTGGGGATCTGGCGCAGATGATCGGCGCCGTACCAAGTCGTCTGCTGCCCCTGCAAGCAGGCAACGGTTGCGACTTGGATCTTCGGCTGCGCAGGCTTCTGGCCCGCGAGCACTTCGGCCAGCCAAGTGTTGGCCTCGCCGAGTATGCGCTCCCAGACAGAGGGCGGGTTGCTCGCGTAGGAGTGCCCGACGTTGCCCAGCACGGTCCAGACGGGATATCCCGGGTACCTGGCCCGGAGGCGCTGTGCCATCTGCAGGCTCTGGACAGCCGGGAAGAGCGGGTCCGTCAGACCCTGCACGCTGAACACTGGCACCTGCTCGGGTGGCCGCGGCACTGGCATGTACCAGGCCGAGCGGTACTTGTCGATACTCGACACGGCGCGAGCCACCACAGGGTTCGCACCGTACGGCTCGCCGGCGCCAATCGCCGCGAACCACGAGGTCAGGTCGGCACCCGGGTCGATCCCTGGTGGGGCGTACTGCGCAGTGGCCTCACCCAGGGAGAAAAGGCCGGACACGTAGCTGAGCTTCTCAACTCCATAGGGGCGGGAATGGCTGCCCGCAGGCGGCGAGTCCGGCCTGCCGCCGTACTGGGAGATCGAGGCATTGCCGTTGTCGACGAGGGCCTGCAGCAGATCGGTCCACCCGAAGAGCGGCACGGCAGCTGCCAGGTGTATCGGGGTGCCGTCGGGCGACTTCCAGGCGACTGTGGTGCCGTTGCGCCGCATGACCTTGTCCTGCGACATCGCGAGCAGCCAGCTCTGGCCGCCGCCATAGGAATCGCCGGTCACGACCACCTGGTTCGGTTTCGCGACGCCAGCATCGACGAGCTTGCCGACGAGGGTTTGTGCGTCGCGCACCTCCCACTTGCGGTTTGCCAGGTGAGTCCAGCTCTCCTTGCCTGCGCACCCGGGCTCGGTCAGGTAGACGGGCTCCGATGCGGTCATCCCGCCCAGCGACGGCGCACCAGGCACCGGGACCTTCCCGCAGGAGTGCCAGAAGCCCCTGGCCGTGTAATCGAGGACGGCGAAGCCCTTGGAGGCGAACCATGCATTGTTCCAGTGGTAGGTGTATGGGCTGCCGTTACCCGCGAGGCTCGTCGCCTCGAAGTTCGACTTGTTGGACCCCCAGCCGTTCAACATGACGACGAGGGGGAGCGGACCATCCGCGTTGTCCGGGATCGTGACGTCGGTGGACAACGGCGTCCCGTCGAAGCTCTTCACGTACCCGGAGCACACCGTGGAACGCGCCCCACCGGCCGGGTCGAGCTGCGCCGAGGGCTTCAGGCCGAGGGGACATCTCACGTGGGCAGCAGCCGTCACAGGGAGATGGGCTCCTGGCAGCACACCCGAAAGAGGTGGCAGAGCAAACCCGAGCACAGCAATCGCCGCCGCTCCAAGCGCGGGGTGGCGCCGGGCACGAGCCGGAAGATGCCTTCCGCGGACCATGATGTCTCCGTTCTGGTCATTGCCCTCGAGGCGAGCTGTCGTAGGGAACGACTCGATCACCAGGTTCTTGCGCAAGGTTCGAAACCACGACGTGTTCTCGCAGCAGGGGGCAGGGAAGAGGACCACCTTGCCGACCCGACATCCACGCATCCGCATCCTCGGGACCACCCTCGCCGTCGCCGGGCTGCCGTTGGGCCTGCTGCCCGGTGCCTCGGCTCGTCTATCGGGAGCGGCCCCGTCTACGACGTCACCTGACGCATCCCCTGGCTCACCGGCCCCCCAAGGCTCACCGGAAGCGGCGCTTCGGGGAGCACCGGCAGCGTTGCGAGCACGAGGCTGCTCGTGAGCGAGGCGCCCTCCCCGGCGGCGGCCACGCTCCAGATCGCAAAGGCACGACGCCAGAGCTTCCGGACCGAGCTCGAGAAAGTGGAACGTGCATGGAAGGTGCTGTTCGCTCACGTGCCCGTACCCTCCAGCAACAGCGGTCGAGTGGTGTACGTCGCCAAGCGCTCGGTCATAACCATGCTCCTTGCCGTCGACCCGAAAACCTGGGCCATCGTCGCCTCTCCGGACACCCAGGGCCCCTACGGGGAGGACTGGATCAGGGACGGATCCTTCGTCAACGCCGCCCTCGACGAGAACGGCTTCACCTGGATCGCCACGCGCCACGACCTCTTCTACGCCCGCACCCAGTCCTCGCCGACGAACCCCCTCCCTGGGGTGCCCTTCGGCAACTGGCCGATGAACATGTACGTCACCGGCCAGCCCGGCGGCCCTATCCCTTACGAGATCGACGAGACGGGCTATGGCGTGTGGACGCTCGCCCGCCAGGCGCGCTTCGTGCCGGCCAGCCAGAGACGCACCTATCTCGAGAAGGTGTTCCCCGCGATCGCACGCGGAGCCGACTGGCTCACTGCGTGCAAGGACCCCACCAACGGGTTCCAGTGCCCCGCGAGCGAGGACGACAACTTCACGCCGAGCCAGACGCTCCACGGCGCGCTGCCGGACCTGCTCGCGCTGCGCTCGGCCGTGGCAGCGGCCCGCGAGCTCGGGCGCTCCGGCCCGGTCGTCGCCAGCTGGCAGGCGCGCGCGGCCGCCCTCGAGGCTGCGATCGGCTCGCTGTACGACTCTTCCGCCCACGCTTATCGCGAAGGCCCGTCATCGACCTCGGCTCTGCCCGTCTCCTACGAAGACGGTGGGCTGCTGCTCTGGCCGACCCACCTGCACGCCTACTCCTCGCCGAACATGCAGGGCGAGGCCGCCGCCACGCAGGCGTCGATGGACGCGTCGCTCGAACGCAACAGCGGCCTCTACGAAGCGGTTGCGCTGCTCGGTCTCTGCCATGCCTGGAAGGGTACCGACCCGTCGAAGCTGGCCGCCCTCAGCGCCACGCTCTCCTACATGGCAAGTGCCCTCACCACCAGCACAGGCCTGTTCGGTGAAGGATGGCTGCGCTGGGGAGACGGGAAGACCGGCCCCCTTAACGACCAGCCACACACCTGGGAGCACGCGCTGTTCGACATGTCGGCTCTCTGCCTGTCCTGAGCAGCGGCACGAGAGGTCCACCGGACAGGCGGACATGGGCCAGCGGCAGCGGGCACGGCGCATCCCACGCCGCAACGGAGAGCTGCCGGCACGAATGCAGCTCGAGGGCGGCGGTACTATCATCAGCTCACGGCCCTGAACGGCGAAGGGCCTGCGAGAACGGGCCTGCGAGAACGGGCCTGCGGCGAAGGGCGGTGGTGGCGATGATCGCAAGCGCTCTCGGGCGACGGAAGGTCGCGCGAAGGCTCTGGCCGGAGCACGCGCTCAGGCTCCTGGCGGCTCTCGGGTTCCTGGCCCTGCTCGGGCCTGCCCTCCCGATTGCTCCGGGCAACGCATTTGCAGCCGGGCACGCAACGCGTGGCGTTGCAGGCGGGGCGGGTGCCGCGCACAGCACACCGCCGAGCACCTTCCCCGCGGGTGCTGGCAACCAGGCATACGTCGCCGTCACGCCATTTCGCATCGCCGACACCCGCTCCGCGTCGGGATGCGGGAACGTATCTCCGGCCGGCAGCCTCGCGCCCGGCGCGAGCGCAACCCTGACCGTAGTCGGGGCGATAGCCTGCGCCGGCACTTCGGGATCCGTCCCATCGGGTGCGTCCGCAGTGGTGCTGAATGTCACGGTGACCGACACGACCGCACCGGGATTCCTCACGATCTGGCCGGCAGGGGCCTCGAAGCCGACCTCCTCCAACGTCAACTGGGAGACCGGGGAGACCGTGCCCAACCTCACGACCGTCGAGCTCGGCGCTTCGCCGGCCGGCGCGCTTTCGATCTACAACGGCTCTATGGGCACGACTGACGTCGTGGCGGACGTCGAGGGCTACTACGTCTCAGCATCCTCGTCTTCGGGCAGTGGCCACTACTACCCGCTGCAAGCTCCGACCCGGATCTGCGACACAAGGACCTCGCAGCCGAAGAACCCCTGCACGTCCAAGACCCTCGGACCGAGCTCCACCCTCGACGTGCCAGTGGCCGGCCAGGGCGGCATACCGGTCACGGGAGTCGAGGCGGTCGTGGCCAACGTGACGGTGACCGGCACCACGGCCAACAGCTACATGACGGTCTGGCCAGCGGGCGTTGCCGCGCCCACGACATCCAACCTCAACTGGGTGGCAGGCCAGACGGTCGCGAACCGGGTGGTCGTAGCGCTGGGCACCAACGGCGACATCTCCGTCTTCAACTTCGCAGGCGACACCGACGTGGTCGTGGACATGAGCGGCTACTACCTCGGCCCCTCTGGGTCGGCTACCCAGGGGAACCTCTTCATGCCGGTGGCACCCGCGCGTATCTGCGACACCCGGCCGGCGAGCGTCTCGGGCGCGCCCGACCAGTGCACGGGAAAGACCCTGGGCTCGGGATCTGCAGGTGCGTCGAGCGCTACCCTCCAGGTGCAAGTAGCTGGCCAGGGCGGAGTGCCCGCATCCACCTCCACCACGCCACCCACGGCCGCGCTCTTGGACGTGGCCGCGACCGACACCACTGCCGGCAGCTACCTGACCGTCTACCCCGGTCCGACCCAGCCGACGGCCTCGGACCTGAACTGGAGTGCCGGCGAGACGAGGGCGAACCTGGTGGTGGCGAGCCTCGCTCCCGGAGGAAGCATCCAGGTCTTCAACTACAACGGCTCGGCCGACGTCGTGATAGACGTCCTCGGGTACTTCACCGCCGCCGCCTCGACCTGGACCGAAGCCCTGCCGGCGGGGGCCGGCAACCCATCGCCTCGCTGCGGCGCGGGGATGGCCTACGACCAGGCAACCGGCGAAGACGTGATGTTCGGGGGGTTCTCGTGCAACCCAAGCAACGCAAGCGGCACGACCTGGACGTGGAACGGCTCGGACTGGTCGGCGGCCTTCTCGTCCAGCTCGCCGGCCGGAGCTGAAACGCTGAGCATGGCCTACGACGCCGCCAACCAGACTGTCGTGCTGTTCGCTGGCTTCATCAACAGTTCTGGCGGTGAGAGTGTCCAGACCTGGACCTGGAACGGCACGAGCTGGACGCAGGAGTTCCCGACCACGAGCCCGTCGTCCAGCAACGCCTGCTGCATGTCCCCCGGAGAGATGTCCTACGACGCGTCAGCCGGCGTGGTCGTGTTCCTGAGTCCCACGGCCAACACTTGGACCTGGAACGGGACCAACTGGACCAAGGTGGCGACCACCGGGCCTCCCGGCGACGGGTCCCTTGCCTACGACGCTGCCACGAGCCAGCTCCTCTACTTCGGCGGGGAAATCTCGGGAACTGCCGACTCCAACGAGACCTGGGCATGGAACGGCACCTCGTGGTCGAAGCTCACCCCGGCGGCTTCTCCCTCGGCCCGCACCGTGCCGGCGATGGCCTATGACCCGGCCAACCAGACGATCGTGCTCTTCGGGGGAACGGGTCCGTGCAATAGCTCCGGGTCGTGCCCGAGCCTCGACGACACCTGGTTGTGGAACGGGTCCACGTGGGCGCAGCAAAGCCCCGAGGCGAGCCCGCCTCCGGGGCTCGCGAACAATTCCATGGCCTATGACGGCTCGATGATCGTCGGCTTCGACACTGGCGGTGGCACGTGGCACTACCCGACTCAATAGGGCGCAGCACGGGGCGTCAGGAGTCGTCGCGGATGGCCATGCCCCGGTGGGCACCAAAGAACGTCCTGGCCGCGTTGCTGGGCGCGGGACTGAGCACGGCGTTGCTGGGGATGGCGATGCTGAGCACGGGACTCGCCACCAGCACTGCCAGCGCCGCTTCGAGCAGCACCAGGGGCGTGATGGCAAGCACTTCGCGGAGCGTGTCGCGGGCATCGTCGAGCGCCAGCCCTTACTTCCCCGTCCCTCCGCAGCGCCTGGTCGACACCCGTTGCGCCGCGTCGCCCCAACCGTCGTTCTGCGCGGGTGAGCACCTGCCGTCACAAAACTCCGGGCTCACCACCTTGTCCGCCCCGGGGGCCACGGGCTGGTCCTCTCCCCAGCCAATAGACCCGGATACAGAGATCAACTCCCTCTCCTGCCCGTCAGCGATGTTCTGCATGGCCATGAACTTCAACAACACGGTCTTCACCTGGAACGGCTCGACGTGGTCAGCCCCGATCACGGTGAACGACCCGAACGGCACGGGCCTCGCAGCGCTGTCGTGCGCGTCTGCGAGCTCCTGCGTGACGCTCGACAACAACGGGAACGTGCTCACGTGGAACGGCTCGGCGTGGTCGGCACCCCGCTCGATCGACCCGGGGGGCGACGGTTTCACCTCCGTGTCGTGCCCGAGCACCACCTTCTGCCTGGCAGCCGACGTGAGCGGGAACGTGCTCACGTGGAACGGCTCGGCGTGGTCGGCGCCAGTCCTGGTGGACCCCAACGGCTTCGTCGACTCGGTCTCGTGCCCATCCACGAGCTTCTGCATGCTGAGCGATGCCGGCGGGTACGCTGCCGCCTACAACGCCGGCTCGTGGTCTGCTCCCGCGCTCGTCGACTCCAAAGCGGGGACGCTGTACGTGTCGTGCTCCTCGCCGAGCTTCTGTGCAGCGGTCGACGACTACGGGCGAGCGCTCACTTACGACGGCTCGGCGTGGTCTGCCCCTGTGTCCATCGACCCGTCGACCGGGTTCGACTCCGTGTCCTGCCCCTCGGCATCGTCCTGCGTGGCCGGCGACGGCCTGAGCGATGTCCTCACGTGGAACGGGTCTGGGTGGTCGGCCCCCCAGGCAATCGACCCGAACGCTGGCGGCATCGACTCCGTCTCGTGCCCATCCACGAGCTTCTGCGCTGCGGGGGACTTCAGCGGTAACGTCCTCGTGCTCCACGCCTCAGCCGGCCATCCGACCCTCGACGCGCAGGTGGCCGGCGTCGACGGGATTCCCTCTGGAGCCCTCGACGCGGTTCTGAACGTGACCGCTACCGGCACCACTTCCGGCGGCTACCTCGCGATCTACCCGGCCGGGGGGAGCCCGCCGGCTGCATCCTCACTCAACTTCCAGGCCGGGCACAGCGTCGCGAACCTGGTGGAAGTGGCACTCTCCTCGTCTGGCCAGGTGTCGGTAACGCTCGGTGGATCGACCGGTGCGGCTGACGTGATCCTCGACGTCGAAGGGTACGTTGCGTCGGCCGGCAGCACCTCGTCCGGAGACTCGTTCGTTCCGATCGCGCCCGTGCGGATCGCCGACACCCGCTGCTTCGACCCCTCCTATTCCGGAGCCAATACCGCTTACTGCAAAGGGATCCCCGACCAGGTGTCTCCTGCCGGCCAAGTGCCGCCGGGGGGGTCGGTGACCATAGACGTGCCGAACAGCTTCGCAGGCGCCTCGGCGGTGGTCGCGAACCTGACCGTGACGGACACGACTGCACCCGGGTACCTGACCGCCTACCCCGCCGGGACGAGCGTTCCCCCTGCCTCGAACCTGAACTTCACCGCCGAGGAGAGCGTGGCCAACCGCATCGAGGTGCCCCTCGCCTCGGGGGCGTTCTCCATATACAACGGATCCTCCGCTCCCGTCGACGTAGTGGTCGACCTGAACGGCTCCTACACGACTGGCAGCGGAGCCCTCTTCGAAGGCATCGCTCCGGCGCGCATCGTCGACACGCGCTGCGCAGCCTCGCCACCGCCTTCGTTCTGCGCAGGCGAGAACCTACCCGCAGCCAACGCATCGCTCGGCACGCTCGGACCTGGCGCCACCATCACGGTCCAAGTGAGCGGGGCTCCCGGGTTCCCTGCCGGAGCAAGCGCTCTCGTAGCCAACCTGACAGCCGTCGGGCCTCAGGGCCCGGGATACCTCACGGTGTTCCCGGCCGGATCGACCCGGCCGGTCATCTCCGACGTCAACTTCGCCGCAGGCGAACCTGCCGTGGCGAACATGGCGGTGGCAGCGTTCGGCACCAACAGCTCGATCGAGATCTACAACGGCTCTCGGAGCACTGTGAACGTCCTGGTCGACGTAGCCGGCTACTTCGTGGCAGCCTCCTAGCAAGCTGAGAGCGGCGGCAACCGCGGGCATGCCCGCCAGCCGCCTGCCAATCCGGGCAGCCCCGCTGCAATAGGGACTTTCGGCCCTATTGCGATCGATCTCGTCCCGCTTCAATTCCTCCGGGGGACGTACCGACCTCCGCGTGACGCGCCGCGACCCGGCGCCCGGAAGTTTGCACTGACGCGAGAGCCCATAGGAGACGACGACCACCTATGCCCGGCGAGGACGAGCACCAAGGCCACCAGCGAGCTTCGACGACGCTGCTTCCCGAGGCACCGGGACGCCAAGCAGAGGGGGAGCATCCCAACGGCCTGGGGGCACGAGATCCGGCGGATACCGGCGCCGAGGCCCACGGAGGGCGCGGCGGGCTCGAGGCTCACGACGGGAGCGAGGCTCGAGCCGAGCACGCGAGGGGACCCTCGGGGATCGTCAAGTGGCTCACCAGCACCGACCACAAGGTCATCGGCGCCAGCTACATGCTGACCGCGCTCGTGGTGTTCTTCATAGCCGGCGTAATGGCCCTGCTCATCCGCACGCAGCTCGCGAGCCCGCAGAGCTCCCTGCTCGACTTCCAGCAGTACAACGAGCTGTTCACGATGCACGGCGCTCTCATGATCTACCTGTTCGTGGGTCCTTTTGCCTTCGGAGGGCTTGCGAACTACATCGTGCCGCTCCAGGTCGGGGCGCCCGACATGGCCTTCCCGCGCCTGAACGCCCTGTCGTACTGGCTCTACCTGGGCGGGACGATCACCATGCTCATGGGATTCTTCACTGCGGGT
This sequence comes from Actinomycetes bacterium, assembly GCA_021801525.1. GTDB lineage: Bacteria > Actinomycetota > Acidimicrobiia > Acidimicrobiales > JAJYXR01 > JAJYXW01. Next base: position 27,594 of record JAJYXW010000159.1, on the reverse strand, counting down.
GGCGCGGCGTCCTTCGCGTGGGTCGCCTACGCACCGCTGTCGAGCGCAGTCCACTCACCGGGGGCCGGCTCGGACCTGTTCATCATGGCCCTCCTGCTCTCGGGGTTCTCCGCAGTGTTCACCGGGGTCAACCTGATAACGACCATCTTCTACCTCCGCGCCCCGGGTATGACCATGACCCGCCTGCCCATATTCACCTGGAACATGCTCGTCGTGGCCCTCCTCATCCTGATCGCCTTCCCCGTGCTCACCGCCGCGCTCATCATGCTCTACGCGGACCGCCACTTCGGGATGCACCTCTTCACCGTCAAGGGCGGCGGAGTGCCCGTGCTCTACCAGCACCTGTTCTGGTTCTTCGGACATCCCGAGGTCTACATCCTCGCCCTGCCGTTCTTCGGCGTCGTGACCGAGATCATTCCCGTCTTCTCGCGCAAGCCCCTCTTCGGGTACAAAGGCATGATCTACGCGACGATCGCGATCGCTGCGCTCTCGACGGGGGTGTGGGCACACCACATGTTCACGACCGGCGTCGTGCTGCTGCCGTTCTTCTCGCTCCTCTCGCTGCTGATAGCTGTGCCGACAGGGATCAAGTTCTTCAACTGGATCGGCACCATGTGGCGAGGGCAGATCAAGTTCGACACGCCCATGCTGTTCTGTATCGGGTTCCTCTTCACCTTCCTACTCGGCGGGTTGACCGGCGTGATGCTCGCGGAGCCTCCGATCGACTTCGCTACGCACGACACCTACTTCGTGGTCGCCCACTTCCACAGCGTGGTGATGGCGCTCGTGATGGCAGCCATGGCGGGCCTCTATTACTGGGGACCGAAGATGACCGGCCTCATGCTCCGCGAGAAGCTGGGGAAGCTCCACTTCTGGCTCATGTTCATCGGTTCGAGCGTGACATTCCTCCCCCAGTACGCCCTCGGCCTCGAGGGCATGCCCAGACGGGTGTCCACCTACCCGGCCGGTGTCGGCTGGCACACACTGAACGAGGTCTCGACGGCCGGCGCCTTCGTGATCGCCGCATCCATCCTCGTGTTCGCGGCAAACCTCTGGGTGTCGTGGCGAAAGCCTGTGATGGCGGGTGCCAACCCGTGGGACGCCCACACTCTCGAGTGGTTCACCACATCCCCCCCGCCTCACCACAACTTCACGAAGCTCCCCCGGATACGCTCCGAGCGCCCGACCTGGGACTTCTACCATCCCGACGTCCGGACCATCACGCACAACGGCCACGTGCGCTCGACAGAGCCGGTGAGCAGCGCGCCGGAGCCCGAAGCGTGACCCAGAGCGCTGCCCCGAGCGCGAGCGCGAGCCCGAGCCCGAGCCCGAGCCCGAGCGCGAGCCCGAGCGCGAGTTCGAGCGCGAGTTCGAGCGCGGCAAGGTGAACAGGAGCAGCGACAGACCGGATCCGACCGGATACGCCCCGGACAAGCGCGCACGGCGCCGGCTGGCGACGCTCGCGCTCTCCACGGCGATCGCGACTTACTGCCTGGTGGTACTAGGCAGCACCGTACGGGTCACGCACTCGGGGATGGGCTGCCCCGGCTGGCCTCTCTGCCACGGGCAGATCGGCCCGATCGACCACTTCCACGCGCTCATGGAGCAGAGCCACCGCTACCTGGTTGTGGTGGTCACGATCCTGGTGGTAGCAACGGCTATCGCAGCCAGGCGGTACAGGGCGTCACGGGCGCTCGCTGTGCCGGCGCTGGCGGCGGCCGCGCTGATCCCGGTGCAGATCGTGCTCGGGGCGATCACGGTCTGGACGCACAACGCACCGGTCACCGTCGCGCTCCACCTGCTCATGGCGATAGCGCTCCTCGGCCTCGTCACGAGCGCCGCAGCAGTGGCTGCCGCCAGGCCGCCCCTCGCGGCTTCCCCTGGACCTGCCCGTCGGAGCGGGGAGTGGCTCGGATGGAGTGCTGCCGCCGCGGTGTTCCTTGTCTTCGTGTCGGGATCGCTCGTGGTGAACGGCGGGGCCGCGAAAGCCTGGCCCGTATGGCCCTTCGGCAGCTTCGGCCACGCCCCGCTCGGGCTCGTCGCCCTGCAGATGGCCCATCGCTCGATGGCTCTCGTGGCGGGGATCGCCGTCGCTGCCCTGGTGCTGCAGGCGCTTCGCTCACGGCCGTGCGCTCCAGGCGCCCGGGTCGTCGCGTGGTTGCTCGCCGCACTGTTCGCGGCGCAGGTCGCTGCCGGTGCCCTAGTGGCAGTGCTTCGCGCCCCGGAGGCCCTCGAAGACCTTCACCTCGCTCTCGGAGCGGCAATCTGGTGCGCCGTGGTGGTGCTGGCGACACTCACCCGCCGCACAGGCATCTATACCATCACCCCTGCGGAGGAGCCGGGAGATCACCCTGAAGGTACTGGAACCTCAGGGGACGCCGAGGGGGCGCTCGCCGCAGGGAAGTAATCGCACGCGGGGTCCTCGGCCAGAGGGTCGCCGCTCACCGCCCACGCGCGTGCCCGGCTACCGCCACAGAGCGACCACCACTCGCAGATGCCACAGCGCCCGCCGTAACGGGCCTGCTCCCTGAGGGCGCGCATCAGGGGCGCTCTTTCGTACCAGTACCCCAGGGACCGCTCGCGGACGTTGCCGACCGGAACCTGGAGGAAACCCGACGGACAGACGTCCCCGACGTGCGACACGAAGCAGAACCCCCGCCCGTCCCCGACCCCGACCCCGCTGGGCGGAGGCCCGGCACCGCCTGGCGGATGCCCGGCACCGCGGCCGTCCGCCAGCACACGGCGCAGCTCTGGCGCCTCCACGCTCCGCACGGCAAAGGAGGCACGCAGCCCCGCCAGCCAGTGGAGCACCCGGCTCTGCTCGGGCGCGCCCAGCGCTTCGAGGGCAGGGGCTCTTCCGGTAGGGACGAGGAAGAACAGCGTCCACGCGTCCACCCTGCCTTCGAGCATCTCCGCGATGGCCTGCAGCTCGGGGAGGGTGCGACGGCAGACGGTGGTGCCCACCTGAAGCCTCATCCCGCGGTCCCGAACGAGCTCGAACGCCGCCAGAGTGCGCCGGAAGGATCCCCTGACGCCCCGAAACGAGTCGTGGGTTGCCTCTGACGCGCCGTCCAGACTCAGGTGCACGGTGCCCGTACCCGCCTTCGCCGCCCTATCGAGGGCAGCCGGCGTGAGGCGCGGAGTGGCGCTCGGAGACAGACCGGCGTGCATGCCGTGCTCGGTAACCGAGCGGACGATGTCGAAGACATCCGCCCTCGCGAACGGGTCACCTCCGGTGACGACGAGCACCCGCGCTCCGGCCGCCGCCGCCTCCCCGATCAGCTTCTGGCCCTCCGCGAGGGTGAGCTCCCGGGGGTCGCGACGCACCTGGGCGTCCGCGCGGCAGTGCAGGCACCTGAGGGGACACGAGCGGGTGATCTCCCATGCCACCGTGACGAGCGGCGCAACGCCGGAAGGTGCGGCAACGCCGGAAGGTGCGGCAACGCCGGAAGGTGCGGCAACGCCGGAAGGTGCGGCAACGCCGGAAGCCCGAGCTCCCGATATGGCACGCGGCGACGGCACGGCCCGGTCGTTCCTACCCACTGTCACCACGCTACGGGAGCGGCATCCCGAATCGAAGGGTCGAAAGTCACTCGTTCGAGGCTCGGCTCTACGCACCGCCCACAGCCACTGCGCTCACCATCCAAGGACTTCCCTGGCTTGGTGCGCCATCTGGAGATCCTCCCGAGAGTGGACTACCGCGACAGCGGGGAACCGGTCGCCGGAGAGCAGCCGGTCATCAGACCCCTCGCCGGTGCGGCCGTCAGCATGAAGCCCGAGGAACCCGAGCCCGCGGCAGGTGTCGCTACGCATCGGCCCCGGCGCTTCGCCAGCGCCGCCAGTGAACACAAGCGCGTCAATGCCACCCATGGCCGCGGCCATGGCGGCAATGCCGGCACGCAGCCGGTGCAGGTAGACGCCGTAAGCGAGCTCGGCCCGATGGTCGCCGCCCTCGACCCTCTCGATCACCTCCTCGAGGTCAGGAGTGCCGGCCAGTGCGACCAGTCCCGAGCGGCGCTCGAGCGCATCTTCGACCTGGTCGACATCCATGCGGCTGTGGCGGAGGACGAGGGTTATCACCCCAGGGTCGACTGAGCCAGGCCGTGTAGCCATTACCAGACCATCGAGCGGCGTGAAGCCCATGGTGGTGTCCAGCGGGTGCCCGTTCACGATGGCGGCGAGTGAAGCGCCAGCACCGAGATGCGCGCTCACCACGCGTAGTTCCTCTGGTCGCCTGACGACGAGCTCCGCGACCCGCCGCGAGGCCCATGCGTGCGACAGGCCGTGGAAGCCGTAGCGGCGGATGGCGAAGCGCGACCGCCACTCGGCGGGCAGGGCGTAGGTGGATGCCGTCTCGGGAAGGCCGGCGAAGAACGCGGTGTCGAAGCAGGCGATCGCTGGCAGGTCCGGGGCAACCTTGCGCACCCGCTCCAGGAGGGCCAGGCCCGGGGGGTTGTGGAGCGGGGCAAGATCACCAAGGGCAGCGATGTCGGCCTCGACTGACGCGTCGACGAGCACAGCCTGGTGGAAGCGCGGACCACCGTGGACGACCCGGTGCACGCTCGCTGCCGGTGCGAACCGGTCGAGCAGCACCTCGATCCCCTGGGCCACCGCGGGTTCGCCCGGGGCGGGCAAGCCGAGGTGCTCGACGAGGACATCGTTCTCGTCGAGCACTGAGCACTTCGTCGACGACGAACCCGCATTCACAACGAGCAGGCGCTTCAGGTCGGCCATGTCCACGCCGCTATCGCGGGGTCGTCCTCGCCGTGGGCTCTGGTGTAGGCCCTTGCCGCAAGGCGTTGGTCGGTCATCGCCTGGCGCAGGTGCGCAACGCGGGCGCCCAAGTTCTCCACCCGGTCGATCACGTCCATGACGATCCGGAAGCGATCGAGGTCGTTGAGCATGACCATGTCAAAGGGGGTGGTGGTGGTGCCCTCCTCCTTGTAGCCGCGCACGTGCAGCCAATCGTGATGGGCACGGCGGTAGGTGAGGCGATGGATGAGCCAGGGATAGCCGTGGTAGACGAAAACGGTCGGCACGCCTGGCGGGAAGAGGACGTCGTACTCGGCGTCGGGCAAGCCATGGGGGTGCTCGCTCGGGGGCTGGAGCCGCATCAGGTCGACCACGTTCACCACGCGGACCCGAAGCCCAGGGAGGTGCCGGCGCAACAAGTCCGTCGCTGCTAGGACCTCCAGGGTCGGCACGTCCCCGGCACAGGCGAGCACGACATCGGGCATCTCGTCGCCATCCGAGCAGGCGAAGCCGAAGGTGCCAATCCCCCGCGCACAGTGGGCGACCGCTTCGTCCATCGTCAACCACACCGCCTCGTCGTTCTTGCCCGCCACCACTACGTTCACGTAGTCGCGGCTTCGCAAGCAGTGATCCATCACGGACAGCAGGCAGTTGGCGTCGGGCGGCAGGTAGACGCGTACTACCTCCGCCTTCTTGTTGACGACATGGTCGATGAAGCCTGGGTCCTGGTGAGAGAAGCCGTTGTGGTCCTGGCGCCACACGTGGGAAGAGAGCAGGTAGTTGAGGCTCGGCAGCGGAGCGCGCCAGGGAATGGCCCGGGTGACCTTCAGCCACTTGGCATGCTGGTTGAACATCGAGTCAACGATGTGGATGAACGCTTCGTAGCAGTTGAACAAGCCGTGACGGCCGGTCAGCAGATAACCCTCGAGCCAGCCCTGGCAGCAGTGCTCGGAGAGCACCTCGATCACCTGGCCGCTCGGAGCCAGATGATCGTCGGTCGCGAGGCGCTCGGCTTGCCAGGCCCGGTTAGTCACGTCGAATATTGCCGACAGCCGGTTGGATGCCGTCTCGTCGGGACCGAACACCCTGAAACGCCCGCGGTTGGAAGCCACCACGTCACGTAGCCACCCGCCGAGCACCCCGGTGGCTCCGGCACGGATGGCGCCCGGACGATCGAGCGTCACCCCGTAGCCGCGAAAGTCGGGCAGATCGAGGCCGCGGGTGAGCAGCCCACCGTTGGCGTGCGGGTTGGCCCCCATGCGACGGGCTCCCACCGGGCTCGCTGCCGCGACCTCGGGGCGAGGACGTCCCTCTTCGTCGAAGAGCTCCTCAGGCCGGTAGGAGAGCATCCACGACTCGAGCTGGGCCAAGTGCTCCGGGTTGGTCCGCACCTCGGAGAGGGGCACCTGATGGGCCCTCCACGTACCCTCGACGGCCACACCGTCGACCGTCTTCGGACCCGTCCAGCCCTTCGGAGTGCGCAGCACCAGCATCGGCCAGCACGGACGTTGCCCGCCGTCCGCACCGGGTCGCCGGGCCGCAGCCTGGATCTCCGCGATGGAGTCGAAGGCTGCGTCGAGAGCGCTGGCCAGCGGCTGGTGGATCCGGGACGGATCGTCGGCTTCGACGACGGTCGGCGCCCAGCCGTAGCCTTCGAAGAGGCGGAGCAGCTCGGTCTCGGGAATGCGGGCCAGGATCGTCGGGTTGGCAATCTTGTAGCCGTTCAGGTGCAAGATTGGCAGCACGGCCCCGTCGGTGGCCGGGTTCAGGAACTTGTTGGCGTGCCAGCTGGTCGCGAGCGCCCCGGTCTCGGCCTCGCCGTCGCCGACGACGCAGGCCACCACCAAGTCCGGGTTGTCGAAAGCAGCGCCCGTGGCGTGCAACAGCGAGTAGCCCAGCTCGCCGCCCTCGTTGATCGAGCCCGGCGTTTCCGGCGACGCATGCGACGGGATCCCGCCCGGGAAGGAGAACTGGCGGAACAGGCGGGCCATCCCGGCGCCGTCACGGGTCACCTCGCTCCAGACTTCGGTATAGCTGCCCTCGAGCCAACTCTGGGCGACGACGGCGGGACCTCCATGGCCCGGACCGCAGACGAAGACAACATCCGTGTCCCGCTCGCGAATCAGCCGGTTCAGATGCGTGCAGACGAGGTTCAGCCCCGGGGTCGTCCCCCAGTGGCCGAGCAAACGGGGCTTGACGTGCTCAGGACGCAGCTTCTCCCTGAGAAGAGCGTTGTCCATCAGGTATATCTGCCCCACCGACAAGTAGTTGGCTGCCCGCCACCACAGATCGAGCCGGGCCAGCTCGTTCGGGTCGAGCGGCTCCGTAGCCCTTCGTTGCGCGATCATCACAGGCGGCCCGGCTCGGCTCGAGACGCCAGGCTCGGCCCTATGCGCCGGCCGGTGATGAGATCGACCCGGATCACGAGGAGCCGCCTTCCCGGCTCTGGTACATGCGGCTTGGGCGTGTCGGTGCCGACGGCCAGCCCGTCACCTGCAAGAGCGAGACCACGCACGAGCACGCTCCAGCGCCACTCGCCGTCGAGCCCGTCGACCTCGAAGGCAACCAGCTTGCCGGTCGCCTGGTGGAACAGCACCTCCCCTACGCGCAGCACCACATCCGAGCCATGGACGGCGTAGTCAACGGGCAACACCACCGGCGCGCCCGCACCGGGGGTGCCCAGGTGGCCATGGAGCCCCTGTTTGGCCCCGAGCGCCAGCAGCCGGCGGCACTCGGGAGCTCCGAGGATCTCCGACCCGTGCTCGTCGATCCACATACGCCCATTCTGATCCGCCGGCTGGCCGGATTGCCAGGGCACAAGGTCATACAAGGGACGTTGGACCCTACCCGCCGCTGTGCCTTCCTTGTAGCGTGAGATAAGACACATCGAGCGGCGCGAGATGCGAGCGGCGCGAGATGCGAGCGGCATGAGCAAGCCGACGATGCTCGATGAGAACGACAGGTGCGCCCGTGGAGTATCGCAACCCAGTGGTTGTAGTCGGGGTGGACGGATCCGGCAGCTCCATCCACGCGCTACGTTTCGCGCTCGCGGAGGCCCGCCGTCGGCACGCGACACTCCGAGTCGTGACGGTCTGGCACCCGCACTTCGCGGCGTCCGCCGGTATGGCCCCGGTGCTGGCCGACGAGGACGACCCCGAGCAAGACGCCCGCGAGGCGTCAGAGCAGGCGCTCTCGACGGTGCTCGACGACGGAGATCCAGGTGTGACCATCGAGCGCGAGGTCTTGCCTGGCGCGCCCGCAACCGTGCTGCGCGTGAGATGTACCGGCGCCGACATCCTCGTCGTCGGCACCCGGGGCCACGGGCGGGTTGCGGGGATGCTGTTGGGATCGGTGAGCCACTACCTCTCCGGGCGTGCTCCGTGCCCGGTCTTGGTTGTGCACTCGTGGGACCGCCTGGACAGTGACCCCGTCGAAGCGCCAGGCGCGAGTCCCGCCGGCGAGCATGCCGGGACCTCCCGCCCGAGCGGCCATGTGGAAACGCCGGGCACGGCGCCAAGGCGCCTCGACGAGATCCCCGAGGACGAGTGCGTGGCGCTACTGCTTGGCAAGGACTACGGCAGGATCGCGGTCGTGAACGAAGGCCACCCGGAGATCTTCCCCGTGAACTACGTTCTCGACGGCAGGACCGTCGCGTTTCGTACCGCTCAGGGGACCAAGCTCCACTGGGCGGACCTCGGCCACGTCGCGTTCGAGGCGGAGGAAGTCGACGAGTCCTCGGGCACGGGATGGAGCGTAGAGGTGCGCGGAATCGGAAGGGACATAACCGATGCGACAGACGCTCTCTCCGAGCACGTACGCGCGCTGCCGCTCGATCCATGGGCTCCGGGCGAGCGGTCAAACTGGGTGCTCATCGCCAACCCCGAGTTCACCGGGCGGCGGCTCACTGCCATCTGAACCGACCGGCATCTGAACCGACCGGCATCTGAAGCGACCGGCATCTGAAGCGACCGGCATCTGAAGCGACCGGCATCTGAACCGACCGGCATCTGAACCGACCGGCACATGAACCGACCGGCATCTGAAGCGACCGGCATCTGAAGCGACCGGCACATGAGAGGTCGAGCGGCCATGGCCACCGGATAGGATTCGAGCATGAAGCTGGTTCCGACCAGGCGGACCGACTACGGCATTCGGGCGATGGTCTACCTGGCGGAGCAGAACGGCACCCGAACCAAGGCATCGGACATCGCGGGCGCTATGGACATACCCCAGGGCTTCCTGCACCAGGTGCTGCGCGAGCTGCAGCGCTCCCGGCTCCTCGATTCGCTCCCCAGCCGCAACGGCGGCTACGCCCTCGCGCGCCCTGCCGAGGCGATCACCATCCTGCAGATAGTCGAGGCGCTCGAAGGCCCCCTCGACGACGCCTGCGCTCTGCTCGGCGGGCCCTGCCACTGGGAAGAGGTGTGCGCGCTCCACTGGGTGTGGTCCTCGGCCAGGGAGGCTCTCGCCGGCGAGCTCGCGAGCGCCACCCTTGCCCAGGTCGCGGGCGACGACCTGGCCCTTGCCCAGGGTAAGAGGCCGGTCCCCGCCGACTCGCACCGACGGGCTGTCCCCAAGCCAGCCGCCAAGCCTGCCGCCAAGCCGACTGCCAACGCCAAGCCGACTGCGAGGGCCAAGCCCCACACCAGCGCCGGGACGCTCAGCCGGCGGCCGACAGCTCGAAGTGGCCCGCCTCGTCGAGCACAGCCGTAGCGCCCGGAGGCACGACCACAACCGTGAAGGGCTCGTCGATGAAGGCCGGGCCCTCGATGCAGATCCCGGGCTCGACGCACTCGCCCGGGAACACCCTCGCATCCATGAAGCACTCACCGAAGTAAGCCCTGCGCGAACCTGCTGTGCCGCCTGCAGGCGGGGCTTCTCCCGCGGCGGCCAGTGCCGGCGCGGATGACGCCCCGGCTACCGTGAGCACGCGGAGGCTCCTGAGCATCGGCTCGTTGTTGCGGAAGCAGAAGCCGCGGTCAGCCTGGTGGAGCTCGTGGAAGCGCTCGACGAGACCAGCCACGTCCCCGTCGCCGAAGCCAGGACCGTCGGATAGCGGAACCGACACGTCGAAATTCTGCCCCGGATAGCACATGTTCGCGAAGCACTGCGTGACCACGCGCTCTTGCTCCACCTCGGCAGGGTCTAGCTCCTTGTGGGCCTGCTCGGCCATCTCCGCGAACGCCTGGCGCACCTTGGCCGGCTCGATCATGCCGGCGGGAGTCACGTAAGCGCGGACTCCCTCCAAGCGGTAGTCGGCAACCAGCAGGCCGAGCGCCGAGAAGACCGGCGCGCTCCGCGGCAGCAGCACTCGTGACACCCCGAGCTCGAGAGCCTGCGACCAGGCATGGACCGGTCCGTTGCCGCCGTAGGCGACGAGCGCCAGGTCGCGGGGATCCACACCCCGGCCCGCGAGCACTCGGCGCACGGCGTCCGCCATCGTGGCGTCCACGACCCTCCTGATCGCCCACGCTGCGTCCACCACGTCGAGGCCCAAGGGCTCGGCGACGTTGCGGTGTATCGCCTCCGATGCGGCGTCGGGGTCCAGCTCCATGCGGCCGCCGGCGAATCCCTTGGCAGGCAGGTAGCCGAGGAGGAGGTCTGCGTCGGTCACCGTGGCTGCCCTGCCGCCTCGGCTGTAGCAGGCGGGGCCCGGATCCGCGCCGGCGCTCCTCGGGCCGACCGACAGCGAGCCGGCCTCCACCGTCGCGATCGACCCTCCTCCTGCGCCTATAGCCCTCACGTCCACCATGGGCAGGCCGATGTAGTAGCGGTGCCGCCAGTTCCAGTCCAGAGAAACCTCAGGCTCACCGGCGCGCACCAGGCAGATGTCGTAGGAGGTCCCTCCCATGTCGACAGACACGAAGTCGCCCACGCCAGCCGCCTGCGCGACTCTTGCAGCGCCGAGCACCCCCGCCGTCGGCCCCGATCCGAGGAGCGAGACCGCGTTCCTCGCGACGTAGTCCGAGTGCATCACGCCACCGGTGGACTGCATGAGGAGCACCCTCCCCCCGTAACCGGCAGCCCGAAGCGCGCCCGTCAGCCTGGTGACGTAGTGGGCGAGGCGCGGTCCAACGTAGGCGTTCACCAGGGTCGTCGAGGTCCGCTCGAACTCGGGAGCCTTGGGGAGCACCTCGTGGGAAAGCGACACCTGGGACAGCTCGGGGATCTCCTCGAGCAGGATCTCGCGCGCACGCAGCTCGTGGGTCGGGTTCAGGTACGAGAACAGGAACGTAACCGCCACGGACTCCACACCGAGGCGGCGCAAGCGCCTGGCCGCCTCGCGCACCTGCTCCTCGGGGAGGGGCAGTACTACCTCGCCATCAGCCCCTATCCGCTCGTCGATGCCGATCCGGGCCCGGCGACGTGCAATGGGAGGGGGGGCAGGGGCCGCGGGGTCCCAGATCTCCTCCTTGAAGCAGCGCCGCAGCTCTATCTCGTCGCGGTGCCCCGCAGTCGCGAGGAGCCCCACGGCCGCGCCGTTCATCTCTATCATCGTGTTGTCCGCCACGGTGGAGCCGTGCGCGAACACATCAATCCCGCTGCAGAGCTCGCCAAGCGAGCATCCGAGCCGGGCCGCGAGCTGGCCGAGCCCGTTCATCACGCCGACGGACTGGTCCCCCGGAGTGCTGAGCGCCTTGTCCACGAGGACCTCTCCGTCGGGGCCCACGCAGATGAGGTCCGTGAAGGTGCCGCCTATGTCGATCCCGATGCGATAACCCATGGTCTCATGCACCTCCGAGCAATCCGGCCTCCGGGCTCGGAGGCTCGCTCCATCCGCTCCCGGGCACCGCCATGGTGCCCGGGGCCGCACCATCGCCCGAGGCACGGCGCCGCGCGCGCTCGAGCTCGGTTCCCGCCAGGTCCACTTCGAGCGTGAGGTCCTCGAGGGAGCCCGTGAGCACCACGCCGTAGTCACGCAACGCCCCTTCGACGCTCACGTACTCGTCGAGAACGTCGTCGAGCACCGCGTCGGGATCCCGCTCCAGGGGGCTGCCCCATCCGCCTCCCCCGCCGTACTCGTAGACGATCCGGTCGCCGGCTTCGACGGGCACCCAGTCGGCCGTGTCCTTCACCACGACCTCCTCGGGGGAGCCCGCCCTGAGCGTCAGCTTGTTCGGCTCACCAGGACATCCGCCGGCTATGCCGGGCATCGGGTACTTCATGCCGACGACGTAGGTGTAGACCTTGGCCGGCACGAGCACCTCCTTCACGTAGTGACTGCCGAGACCTCCGCGCCAGCGCCCTGGCCCACCCGAGTCGGTCCGGTAGTCGCGGCTCCACTGGCGGTGAGGAAAGATGGACTCGTTGATCTCCGCTGTGGCCTTCCAGAGGTTGCCGAAGGCGGCGTTGAACGCGCCCCAGCCGTCGGTCCCCTTCACGGCAGAGCACCATCCGGCATAGACCTCGGCGGAGTTGTCGATGAACCTTGCACCCGAGCGGGGGTGCTCGCCTACGATCGTGGTGGGTATCCCCGTCTTGTAGACCTGCGGCGCGCAGCGCTCGGGGCGGACCTGCGACAGGGCCAGCGCTATCGCCTCGCCCACCTCGATGCCGGGATGGTGGGTGCCCGCGGAGACCGCCTTGCCCGGGGAAGGGTTCAGTACACATCCGGCCGGCACGTGAAGGCTGACCGAGTCGAAGAACCCCTCGTTCTTCGGGATCGTGCTGTCCATCAAGGCCGCCAGCGCGGCTATCGCGTAGCCCCGCGTGTTGCCGAAAGTGGACCACGCCTGGAGCTCCGGCCGGGAGTCCGAGCCGCTGAAGTCGAGATGCAGGTGGTCGCCATCGACCCTCACTGCGAGATGGATATGGATGTCAGGGTTCCCGCGGGGATCGTGGTCCACGTAGACGTCGGACTCGTAGAGCCCGTCGGGCCACGAGCGCACCTCCTCGGCAAAGCGCCGCGCCGCGTGGTCGATGTTCCACTGCACCGCCGCATCGAAGGTCGAAGCCCCGTAGCGCTCCAGCACCTCGCCGAGGCGGCGCACGCCCAGCTGTGCCGCTCCGATCTGGGCGCGGATGTCCCCCTCGAAGGCGCTCACCCTGTTATTGGCCTGCAGCGCGTAGAGGACGTCGTCACGCTCCTCCCCGCGGTCGACCACTTTCACCGCCGGCCAGCGCGTCCCTTCTCCCCACACCTCGTCGACGGTGACGTTGTAGCCGCCCGGGACACTCCCGCCGGTATCCGCGTGGTGGCACTGTATGGAAGCGAAGCAGACGAGCCGCCCGTCCGCGAAACAGGGGGCGTAGACGTTGTAGTCGGGCAGGTGGCCAGCTCCGTGGTAGGGGTCGTTGCCGAGGAAGACATCCCCCTCGTGGAAGCGGTCCCTGCCGAAGAAGTCCAGGGCGAAGCGCACCGGCAGCGTGGACTGGAGCATGAGCTGCGGGATCCCGACGCTCAGAGCCGCGAGGCGGCCGTTCGAGTCGAGGATGGTGGCGTTGCGCTCGTTGGATTGGTTGAGGATTGGAGAGATCGCCGTCCGGCTCACGTAGACGGCCATCTCGAAGCAGATGGTCTCCATCGCCGAGCGGATAACTCGCGCCGTGACTGCGTCGACCTGGCCGGTACTGCCGACAGGTCCCTTGCGCTCGGCCAGCGCTGCTGCGTCCACGTTCACCACTTCGATCCTCCTCTGGTCACTCTCTCCCCGACTGTCCCGGGCTTCAGGCCGTGCCCTCGGCTGGCCTGGCTCTCCCCGGCCGCCCCGGCTCAGGTTGCCCCGGCTCGAGCCGCCCCGGCTCAGGTTGCCCCGACTCAGGCCGCGCTCCTGGCCGAGGCCGGCTCAGGTTGCCCCGGCTCAGGCTGCCGGAGCGAGGCCGTAGACGCGCTCGGCGTTAGCGGAAAGCATCTTGCGCCTCTCCTCCTGCGGCACCCCGGCGAGGCACTCGTCGATGAACTGGCGCGACTTGGGGTAGGTGGAGGTCGGGTGGGGGAAGTCGGCCTCCCACATGATGTTGTCGATCCCGACACGGTGGCGCTGCTCGATCCCGCTGTGCTCGTACCAGAAGTTCACGTAGCAGTTCCGGTGAAACAGCTCGCTCGGCTTCATCGAGCGCCCGTCGTCGCCCAGGTGCTGCTGCTCGAACTGGTGGTCAGTGGTCTCGAGGAGGTAGGGGACCCAGCCCATGCCGCTCTCGACCGAGATGACCTTCAAGTCGGGATAGCGCTCGAGCACGCCCGACAGCAGGAGGTTGCCGACCGTCTGGATGTTGGACGTGATCGCGTTCACCGACACCATCGCCAGCCTTCGCATGGAGGTGTAGCCCTCCCACAGGTCCATGGCGAGCCCGCCCGAGCCGATGTGCAGCGCCACGGGCATGCCGAGCTCCTGAGCCGTCGACCAGACCGGGTCCCAGCTCGTCTCGTTGAAGTGAGGGAGCCCGAGGTTCTGCGGAGCTCCCGACCACACGAGAGCCTTGTGGCCGAGATCGAACGCCCGGCGAAGCTCCGCGGCCGCCAGCTTCGCGTCCCACAGGGGCACGAGCGCCTGAGGGACGAAGCGGTCGCTCACGCCGAGCCACTCCTCCGCCAGGTAGTCGTTGTAGGCGCGGATGGACGCGAGGCACAGCTCCTCGCCCTTCCTCCCGGTCATGAACGCCCCGCCGCCGAAACCGGACGCCTGGGGGAACAGGACCTCCACGTCCACACCGTCAGCGTCCATCACGTCGAGGCGCGCTGCCGCGTCGTATGCCGCTGCAGGCAGCTCGTCCCAGGTCTTCACCGCGCCGCGGTCGGTGCGCATGGCGGCGGCTCCGGTGGACACGGCGCGCACCTTCTGGCCGGCGAACACCCACCAGTCCGTGCCATCGTCCTGCCGGCGAACCTGCAGGCACTCTTCGCGGTGCTTCTGCGGCACCCGCGAGAGGAACGTGTCCGGCTTCTCGAACGCGTGGTCGTCGGTAGATATCACGCGCTCGCTCTTCGATGCACCTACGTTCACAGGCCGTACCTCGGCATCCTTCGCCGTCATCACCGGCTCCTTTCCCTGCCCATCTGCAGGTCTTTGCTATTCGGTCTCTGCTCTTCGGTCTTTGCTCGTTGCTCGTTGCTCTTCGGTCTCTGCTATTCGGTCTTCGCTCTCTGCTCTTCGGTCTCTGCGATCTCCCTGGTACGCCCCGGCCCCTACGCGAAGCGGGTCAGGACGTCCTTGGCCCCGTCGATGAACGCCTGCAGCGTCGCGTTGAAGCGGTAGAAGCGATCGACGCCCAGCTGATCCTCGCCGCTCAAGGTGAAGCGCGTGCCCGAGAGCACCAGGCTGTTCAGCGTGTGCGTGGGATCCGCGCTGCCACGCTCGCGTATGTGCTCGACCAGCTCGCGCCAGTCCTCCGGGGAGGCGGACAGCGTGCAGTCGACCGCCATACCCGGGTGCCGTACTGCCACCTCGGTCACCTCGTAGTCCTCGAACACGACCCGCCACCCGCTGTCCCCGACGTCGATCCCGATGCGGATCTCAGTGGCACCGAGGCGCCGGTAGCGCTCGGGCTGGGAGCGTGCGACGCTCGCCAGCGCCTCGAACCACTCGCTCGAGGGGAACAAGAGGGGCTCGGTACCCGGCTCCGGTGGCGCTACCCGCTCGTGCTCCTGCACGGAAGTGACTTGCATGTCCTCACTCCTTCTTCGTCCTGGTTCTTCGTCCTGGGTGTGCGGCGCGGTCCCGGGCCTCGGTCTGGCCTGTGCTCGTCTGCTCAGGAGCCGAGCCCGTAGACGCGTACGGCGTTGCCCGCCAGCACGGCGTGGCGGATGGCGTCCGGGAGGCCTCCCAGGTGCTCTTCGATCAGCTCCTGCGACTTGGGCCAGGTGGTGTCGGTATGCGGGTAGTCCGACTCCCACATGACGTTCTCGGCACCTATGCGCTCGATGGCCTCGATCCCGCTGTCGTCCACGAGGAAGGTTGCGTACATCTGGCGACGGAAGTAGGTGCTCGGCGGCTCGGTGAGCGCCGACTTGGTCCAGAAGCGATGCCGCGTGTAGGTCCAGTCCATCCGCTCGAGGAAGTACGGCACCCAACCGATGCCGCTCTCCACCGAGACGATCTTCAACCCGGGGTGACGGACCGGGATCCCCGAGAAGATCACGTTCGCGAAGACGCCGAAGTTGCCCAGGGGCGTGAGAGCGACGATCGTTTCCGCCGGTACGCCCGCGCCGGGGGTCAACCCGCCTATGAGCTCGGCCGCCTGCTTGCGGGCAATCGAGCCTCCGATGTGGAGCGCCACGGGCACGCCCGCCGCCTGGCACGCGTCGAGCACCGGGGCATAGACGGGATCGGCCAGCGGCGGCAGACCGAATGCCTGCGGAATGGCAGGGACGAGCACCCCGCGATGCCCGATCTCAACGGCGCGCTCGACCTCCTCCGCTGCCAGCCCGGAGTCCCACAAGGGCAGGATGGCCTGAGCGATCAGCCGTTCCGGATCCGTCGCGCACCACTCGGTGGCCAGCCAGTCGTTGTAGGCGCGCACACACTCGAGCGCGAGCTCCTCCTCCTTCTCCGCAAGCTCTATGAAAGTGCCGCCGGCGAGGCCTGCGATGGTGCCGAACATCACCTCCGCGTCGACGCCGTCAAGGTCCATGTCCTCGAGGCGCGCTGCCGGGTCGTAGCAGCCCGGGCGCATGTCGGCGAAATGGAGGGCCTTCGGCGTGTACTCCTCGAAGGATCGCCCGGCCATTGCCGCCAGCCCGCTTATCGGGTGGCGCGACCCCGCGATCTCCCATACGTCGGCATCTTCGGTAGAGACTATCTTCGGGCCGCGTTCTGCCAGGTGAGAAGGCAGGCGCGACTGCCAGACGTCTGGCGGCTCGACGACGTGGTCGTCGGTGGACACAACCTTGTAGTCACGGGAATGAGCTTTCACCGGCATCTGCTTGCCCTTTCGTCGCTGCTGCACCTATTCGAACGTCTCGTCACTGCGCCTACCCGGTCGATCCGTCTTCCGGTCGGGCCGCCTGGCCGGTCGATCCGATCCGGTCGGTCGCTCCGAGCAGGCTGCCCTTTGTCCCGGCTCCGCTGTCAGAAGGGAAGCTCCTCCGGGAAGAAGCAACGCCCCCTGCGGTCGAGCCCGGCCCTCGCCGTGCGCGAGAGGTACTCCTCGCGCAGCTTGCGGTACACGTCCTTGTAGACCTCGAGCCCGGCCCCTACGCCTCCGATCCCGTCTCCTGCGAGGATCGCGAGCGACTCGACCGTCGCAGGCTGCATGAAGAAGAGGTCCGTGAAGAACATCTCGGCCAGATCCGCGAGCCTGTGCAGGTCCTCGCGCTGGGCATCGGGGTCGGGCGCGCCCTCGAGCAGGTACTTCAGGTGCATCGCTCCGTAGGCGACGTGGCGTGCCTCGTCCTGCATGACCATGCGGAAGATCGACTTGTCGACGTCGGTCTTCCCCAGGAACTCCCCGAAGCGGAAGATCGACAGCACGGCCCCCTCGAAGACGACGTGGATGCAATAGGAGACGTCGCGCCACGTGGAGAAGAGGGGGTTGTCCGCGAGCGGGCTCCCGGTCGATCCCGCCGTGCGGCCCGCCGCCGCAGCAGGCGCGTTGATGAGCTTGAGGGCACCGCCGAGGGCTATTGCCATGCCGAGTCCCCCGCCGTTGGCGAGAGCGCGCTTGCGGAACACCTCGGTGTGGCGGGCCTCGTCCATGGCCTGGCTGGCGATGAACAGCTTGATCTCGTGGAAGTAGGTGTTGAACTTCGGCAGCCAGGGTGCCAACACGTCGGTCGCCAGGTACTCGGCCATGGTGAGGAAGGTGCAGAACTGGCAGAGCGCTCGCTCCATGTCCGGGGGCAGGGCCTCGAGATGGCGCCAGTCGATGTCCGCCGTGGCGTTCCACTGGCGGCTGCAGGCCTCCTCGTAAAGGTTGGTCAGATTGTCCGCCCAGAGCTCCCACTTGTCGTTGATCTCCCAGGGAGTCATGCCGGCGTCAGGGTCGAGCCCGGCACCCCTGGGGGCGGTCACCGGCGGGCCCACCAGCCCGGCAGCGAGCCCCGAGGCGGAGTCGACGTCCATGAGGGTGAGCCCGCGCCGCGATGGCTCGGCCTTGGAGCCCCAAGTCCCCCAGACTCCTCCCCCGGGCTCCGCCTCGAACCACCTGAGATCGAGGTCACCCTTGCGCAGCTTCTCGAAGTACGGCCGCTTGGCGAGGTCTTCGGCAAAGTCTGCCGGGGTGATCACCCTGTCGGTAGTAGTCATGCAACACCACCCTCCTCGGTCCCCCCTGCTCATCGGCAGACGCCCGACCTGGGCACCCGACCTGGGCACCCGACTGGGCACCTGCCGTTGCTGCCGATCGCTGCCTGACGTCAGCGTCACAGATGATGGTAAACCGTCTCGTTCGTCGAGTCAAGAGCTAAAGGATTTTCTTGGAGGCTCGCTGGGCGAGAGGGGACTTTCGGCCCTGTCGTCGCCGGGGGCTATAGCGCCAGACTGAGACTGAGGCCAGCCGCATCGGGGCTACCCCGTAGCGTGCCCGCCCGTGTGCAGATCAATGGTTCCCTGGAAGGAGGAGCGTGGCGACAAGCATCCCGTTCGTCTCCCCGCTGTATCCTGACCCACCCGTCGAGTACAGCGACGCGCGGTTGGCGGTCGCCATCCTCGAGGGACCCGCACCGGTCGGGGTCGTCCCCCAGCAAGCGCAACCGGCGGCTATGCCCCTGCGACTGGCCCTCTTCGCCGACTACCCCGAGAGCACGATCGGCCCGTATCGCGAGATGGCGGTCCTCGTAGCCGTGACCTGGCATGGCGAGCCCGCGCTGTTCTGCTCGCTCATCTACGTGACCACCGACGTCGCCCTCTGCCAGGGCCGCGAGGTGTGGGGCTTCCCGAAGAAGCTGGCACGCATCGACCTCGAGTTGGGGAGCTCCGGCGACGTGCGGGCCCGACTCGAGAGAGCGGGCGAGCTCCTCATCGACCTCGAAGGCTCCGCCCCCGAAGACACCGACCCCGCGGCGGTGGCTGACCTCGCGGCACTCCCGATCTTGAACCGGAAGTGGATCCCCGGACCGGCCGGCAAGGAGCCCGACGTCGACGCCCTGACGCTCGTGGCGCCGCACTACTCGCTCCAACACGTCTGGATGGGAACCGGGAACCTGCGCGCAGCGGGCGAGGCGGCTGCCGTGCTCGGTTCCACGAGCGCGGTCGCCCTCGCCCGCCTCGACGGTGACATGACTCTCCCCGGGGGGGAGACGGTAGCCTGAACACCATGCGAACACGACGGTGGTGGGTCCTCGTCGTGCTGTGCCTGAGCCTGCTAGTGACGGGGATCGACCAGACGATCCTGAACGTCGCGTTGCCTACGCTCGTCCGCGACCTCCACGCCTCGACGAGCCAGCTCCAGTGGATCGTCGACGCTTACGCCGTGATATTCGCGGGCCTGCTGCTCACAGCCGGAAACCTCGGCGACCGCTTCGGAGCGCGGCGCCTGCTCGTCGCAGGCCTGGCGGTCTTCGGAGCCGGTTCTGCCGCGTGCGCCTTCTCGGGCAGCTCGCCCGCCCTGATCGCAGCGCGCGCGCTCATGGGGGTAGGCGGAGCGATGCTGATGCCCGCGACCTTGTCAATTATCACCAACGTGTTCCAGGAACCCCACGAACGCGCCCGGGCCGTAGGCATCTGGGCGGGAACGTCGGGATTGGGAGTAGCCATCGGCCCCGTGGTCGGCGGGTGGCTGCTCGACCACTACTGGTGGGGATCGGTGTTCCTAGTGAACGTCCCGGTTGTGGCAATCGCGCTCGCCGGCAGCCTCTGGATCGTGCCCCGCATGGCAGGCCGGCGCGACTCGCGGCCGGACATCCTCGGCACCCTGCTGTCCATCGGCGGCCTGGGAACGCTGCTGTGGGGGATCATCGAGGCCCCGATCCATGGGTGGGGGGCAACCTCCACGCTCGGCGCGCTGGGCGCCGGTGCGCTCCTGCTCGCAGGGTTCGTGGTCTGGGAGCTTCGCTGCGACCACCCGATGCTCGACGTCCGCCTCTTCACCCACCGGGCCTTCGCGGGTGCGAGCGCGTCGCTCGCCCTGGCCTTGTTCGCGCTCTCCGGCGCGCTCTTCATGCTCACGCAGTACCTCCAGTTCGTGCTCGGTAACTCGGCGCTGCGCACCGGGCTGCTCATCGCTCCGGTGTCGATAGTGATGTTCGTCGCCGCCGCCGCCGCCGGGCTGCTCGTCAGGCGCCTGGGGGCACGCTTCCTCGTAACGGGGGGTCTCGCTGTGGTGGCAGCAGGTCTGCTCGCGACCTCAGCACTAGGTCTAGGCGATGCCTACAGCCAGGTGATCTGGCGGTTCTTGCTGCTCGGAGCAGGCATAGGCCTCGTCATGCCCCCCGCCACCGACGCTGTCCTCGGATCGCTTCCCGTCGAGCGCGCGGGCGTGGGGTCGGCCACCAACTCCACCATGATCCAAGTCGGCGGCGCTCTTGGCGTCGGAGTGCTCGGCAGCCTGCTCGCGACTCGCTATGCAGGGCGCGTGAGCGCGGTGATCGCCGGGCACCACGTGCCTCCTGCCGCCCGCCAAGCGATCGTCTCGTCGCTCGGAGGAGCGCTCATGGTGGCCGACCGAGCTGGGGGCACCCTGGGCGCCGCCCTGGCTCATGTGGCCGACGCCGCTTTCGTCTCGGGAATGAGCCTCGCCATGATCGTCGGGGCCGCTACAGCCATAGCAGGCGCCCTCGTAGCACTGGTCGTGCTGCCGCCTCGCAACAAGGCACAAGCGCGCTTGCTGGATTTGCACGCTGGGAAGACCGCCCAGGCTGGCGAGGTCGGCAAGGCTGGGGAGGTCGGCAGGGCTGGCGAGGTGAGGCACCCCGGCGAGGCTGGGGCCGAGGCAGCCGGGTCGGGGGTAGGTGCGCCTGGCGCGGCCGGCGCGGTCCGCTACCCCGGCGAAGCCGGGTCCGATGCAGCCGGGTCGGGGGTAGGTGCGCCTGGCGCGACGGTGTCGGGGCGCTGAGGCCGGCGCCTGGGCCGAGCCGCTGCCGCGCGGGCTCGGGCCTTGGCTCGAAGGCGCGGGACGGCCATGAGCACGTAGCACGTGGACAGCACTGCCATCACGACCACGACCGCCATCGGCAGCGCCGACAGCTTGCTCGGGTGCCTGGGGTCCGAGAACCCAGACGCCAACCCGAGCGCAGCGAACACGACCACACCAGCAATGGCGAGCGGCTTCCCTGCGCGAAGGCGGAACGGGCGGCTACGTGGCTCCCTCCGGCGAAGAACCAGGACAGACCAGCACGCGAACGCGTAGATGAGTGCTTCGAGGGTCGAGCCCACAGCTACGAGCAGCAGCCACTGGTGGGTCGCGAACACCGCGGCTGCCACTGCCATGGATGTCGTGCCGAGCACCACAACCGCAAGCCATGGCACTGCACGAAGGTTGAGGCGTGCGAACGAGCGCGGAAGGGTGTCCTCGCGCGCCGCCGCGTAGATGAAGCGCGATGCAGTGAGGAACCCGCCGTTGAAAGTGTTGACAGCCGTGAGCACCGTGGTCGCGAGCATCCACAGCTCGCCCAAGGTGCCAAGGGTGGCCTTGCCGAGCAGGAGTTGCGGGTAAGCGCTGCCGTGGAGCCTGTGGAACGCCACGGCGTGGCTCATGGCGAACGACACGAGAGCAGTCACCACGAAAAGGATGCCCGGAGCGATGAACAGCGCCCGCGTCGTCACCGACGGCGATCGGACCTCCTCGGCAGTGGTGGTCACCCACTCGAAGGCCGCGTAGAGGAAGACGCCGAACGCGACCGCCTCGATCGCCCCGTGTGGCCCGTGCTCGAAGACCGCGAACGGCGTGCGGAACGGGCCAGGCACGTGGAAGATCGCGACGAGGGAGAGGGCGACCGTGGAGCCGAGGACCGTGTACGTCACCAGATCCTGCACCCGGCCGGCAAGCCTCACCCCGAGGAGGTTCGCCGCCATGGCCACGCCTACCAGCAGCACGATCCAGACGTAGGCGAGCACGGCGGGCTCGTGGAGGCCGTGCTGGACCGCAGCGCCGATGATGAATGCGTCCGCTGCTATCACCAGCACGATCGTCGTCATGTAGGTGAACGTGACCGACAAAGCGCTCTTCGGGCCCATGGCTCTCGTCATGTAGAGCCGGATGCCGGCCGCGCTCGGATAGAGCCCGTTCAGCTCGGAGAAGACCCCGGCCACGAGGAGCGCGAGGAAGCCCGCGACGAGTATGGCGAGCCACGCGGAGTCACCGGCGGCGTAAGCCGCCACGGAGACGACCGCGAGGTAGTCCATCGCGGCAAAGGCCAATCCAGCAGAGGTGGCCGTCGCGGATGCGAGCCCAAGCGCGCGCCGTAGCTGGAGTGCCGGAGCCGCGCCCTCGGGCGCGCCAGGCACCGCGGCGTCGGTCAACGTCCCTCCCCCGCTCAGGTGTCGGGCCAGATGATGGCGCTGATGGCGTCGAGGCGCATGACGTCCTCCTGGCTGCCCTGGACCTTGATCTCGCCTGCCAGGTACTTGCTCACCGGGTTCAGGTCTCCCCAGAACATGTCGCAGAACACCTCCGAGGACGCCGACACGCCGATGTCCGGCACCCCGTCGTGACCCTCGCTCACCTCGACTATCTCCCCGTGGTCCACCACCATGGTGAAGGTGACGTCACTGTCCACGCAACTGAAGTGCAGCCGGCGCGACCAGTCACGCTGCATCTTGCGGAGCCGCTCGTTGGCATTGCACTGCACGGTGTAGTCGGCGAGCGCCTCCTCTAGCTCTCCCCAGGTTGCCAAGGCATTCCTCCTAGATCGGTACAGGCTGGGCGGTACAGGCTGGGCGGTACAGGCTAGATCCGTTCAGGCTAGATCGGTTCAGGCTGGGCGGTCCCAATGCGTGCAGGCAGCTCGCCTCAGCTCGAAGCCGGCTGGCGCTGCGGGCGGCGGCGGGGGCCTGACGGCGCCGTGCTCTCCGTCCCGGCTCCCGAGGCGAGGTCGCGCATCGCCGCGTCGAGCGCCTCGAGGAGGAAAGCCACCTCTCCCTCGGTGATGACGAGCGGGGGCATGATCCTCATGACCGAGGGGTCGTTGCCGGTGTAGACGGCAAGCACGCCGTGGCGGGCGAGCTGGAACGACATGCGCGGCCCCATGGAGTCTTCCCGGTACTTGATCCCGCACATGAGACCGATCCCACGGACCTCCTCCATCACCTCGGGATGGGCAGACCTGAGCTCCTCGAGGCCGGCAAGCAGCTTGGCACCCATGACCGAGGCGTTCTCCACCAGGCCCTCGTCCTCTATGACAGAGATGGTCTCCAGCGCGATAACACAGGCGAGGTCCGACCCGCCGAAGGTGGACAAATGCACGAAGGGGTTCGGGATGAGGAACTCGCGGAGCTCCTCGGTGTATATGGTCGCGGATATCGACACGAGCGATCCGCCGAGCGACTTGGCCACGGTCATCACGTCGGGCAGCACGCCGCTGTGCTCGGAGGCGAACCACCGGCCCGTTCGGCCGAAGCCGGTCTGGATCTCATCGAGGACGAGGAGCGCCCCCGATGCGTCACAGGCTTCGCGCAGCTCAGCCAGGTACCCGTCGGGCGCGACCACTACGCCGCCTTCTCCCTGTACCGGCTCCACGATCACCGCGGCCACGTCGCCGTCGATGGCAGCGCGTGCTGCGCCCACGTCACCGAAGGGCACCTGGTCGAACCCCGGCATGAGCGGCTCGAAGGAGGCCCGGTAGGCGCTCCGACCCGCTGCCGACAGCGCGAAGCCGGTATGTCCGTGGTACCCGTTCACAGTGGAGACGATCTTGGACCTCCCAGTGGCCCCGCGTGCGAGCTTCAGCGCGAAGTCGACGGCCTCTCCCCCGCCTGTCCCGAAGGTGCTGCAGGTGAGCTTCGCAGGGGTGATCTCGGCGAGCTTGGCGCCAAGCTCGGCCTTCTGCGCCGAGCACAGGAGGAAGTTCCCGTGGTCGAGACTGTCCACGGCCCGGTGCATCGCAGCCACCACGCGGGGGTGTCGCCTACCGATGTTGAAGGAGCCGGCAGAGGTGAAGCAATCGAGGAAGCGCCGCCCGTCCAAGTCGGTGACCCACACGCCCTCGCGCGCGCCCTCGATCAGGTCGAGGCCCGCTGCCTTCAGCACACGGACCTTCTGGGGGTTTATGTAGCGGGCGAAGTCTCGAAGCGCAGCGCTCCTCGCATCGTGTGCGTTGCCGCCTCCGGCACCAGTAGCGTCAGGTCCGCTCACCGGCTCGATCATAGGCCCACATCTGCGCCAGGCGCACCAGGCGCACCAGGCGCACCAGGCGCTCCGGAGCCCCGGCACCTCGCGGCACCTCTCAGGCGCCCCCCGGCGGGCCCCGCAGCGACTCCTCCCGGCTAGTGCGCTGCCGGCGGCTCTCCGGGGCTCCGGAGCGACCTGCGCACTCGCACGACGATCACGAAGAGGGTGAACCAGAGAACGACCACGCCGCTCAGCAACACGGCGACGACCCACCGCCCGATCGTGCCGTCGGGTCTCGAAGCCTCGACCCTTCCTCCGAAACGGGCGGCAGCATCCCGGGAAGCGCTCGCAGCCGAGCGGTCCACGGCTACAGCGCTCGCAGCCGAGCGGTCCACGGCTACAGCCATGACAGCTTCGTCCGGTCGGCTGCCATCCCTGGCGGCAGACCAGGAGACCAGCTCGCCGGCGCGAGCGGCACGCGTGGACCCACTCGAACTCGAGACCTGGGGGGAAGCGTTCCTCGGAGGCCCGGTTGCAAAGCGCGCCGCGGCGAGCCCGGCGCCCCCGGCGAGGAGCACCGTGAGCAGCATTGCCCCGAGAGCACTGCGACCAACGGGTCGCAACCGGCGGCGCATGTTCTCGAATCTCACAGCCCCTCCCTCCGGATCGGCATTCCCTGCGCCCCTTCCCCGTCGCCCGCGAGCTCCTCCATCTCCGATATCGGCAGGATGGGCACGAAGCGGAAGAGGATCAGCAACAGCAGGGGGATCGCAGCAGTAGCGGCCAAGGTGATGGAAATGGGCACCCACGTGAAGTGGTAGCTGCCCCATCTCCCGGCGATGCCGGCTGCGGCAAGCGGGGAGCGCACTAGCGGCTCGGTAGCCGGCGGGATCACGATGACGAGGCGCTTCACCCACATGGCCACGACGACGAGCCCCGAGGCCACGATGACGCCGGTCGCGTTGCGGGTGCGCCGTATAGCCATCACCATGATCGGCACCAGCCCGGCAGCCACGAAGTAGAACCAAAACGGCACCCAGTAGCGGCCGACGAGGATCTGGCGCACCCAGGCGGCGTTGTCGGTGGTCCCGGAGTACCCGTCGACTAGGTACTCCGTGAAGGTCAGGTATATGTAGGCGGCGCCGAACACGACCATCACAAACCCGAGGCGCACCAGGTGGCGGGGATGGATGAATGCCTCCAAGTGGAAGAGGCGCCTCCCGGCTGCGACCGCCAGAACAACCAGGGCAACACCCGAGTACAGTGCCGCCACGACGAAGTACACCGGGAAGATCGTCTCCAAGTACCCCGATCGCGACGAGGATGCGAACGCGAAGGAGAGCACCGAGTGCACTGACACCGCCATCGGGATCACCATTATCGCGACGAGCCCGATCGACCCGTGCAGGAGCCGTCGCTGGCTTTCCGTGCCCTCCCAACCTCCGCCGAGCAGCTTGTACAGCGCCCGGCAGCCACGGGTGCGGAGCCCTCCGCGGCCGGCCAGCCATCTCCTCGCGATCGGGAGATCGGGAACGAGCGGCAGGTAGAAGAAGACTGCCGTCGCGAGCAGGTAGGTGCTCACAGCGAAGAAGTCCCACAATATCGGCGAGGAGAGGTTCCAGTAGGGCGGCCAGACGAGCTCCCAGACCCGCCAGGGGCTCCCGAGGTGGGGGATGATGAAGATCATCCCGATCGGAAGTGTGACGAGGGCGGTCCCCTCGGCTATGCGCGTGAGGGGGGCTCGCCAGGTAGCATTGGTGAGCCGCAGGATCGCCGACACCACCGCCCCGCCGTAGCTCACCCCGACGAAGGCCACCAGGTCGGCCTCGTACACGGCCCAGAACGCGCGGTCGTTGTAACCTGCCACGCCCAGGCCATCAGCAAGTTGCACCGCCCAGGCGACGACGCCGAGGGCCACCACCGCGCCGAGGACCGCCACCGCCGGCCACCACCACGATGGGGTGTCGACCACGGGCCGCATTGCAGCCGCCACGACGTCGTCCCGCCCGGCGACAACGTTCTCTTCGAGTGTGAGCATCGCTCAACCCCCCGCCGTGTCGGACTCGAGGTCCTGGCCGTGGCCGGGAATGTAGAACACCCTCGGGTGGGTCCCGTAGGACTCCTTGAACTTCACCGCGTCGTTCTCGGCCAGGAACTTCGAGAGCGTCACCGTGTTTCCCATGCCGTTGGTCGCCACGTCCGCCTCGAGATCACCGAGGTAGATGACTCCCATCGGGCAGCGGGTCACGCACTCGGGGAGCATCCCCGAAGGGAGCATCGCCGCGCAGAAGATGCACTTTCCGACGGTGCCCTCCACCTGGGGCACCGGCCAGGTCGGTTCCTGGGGAAAGGGCTGGCGCGGCACCGGCCTCGGCGCACTCCAGTTGAAGTAGCGGGCCTGGTAGGGACACGCGTTCATGCAGATGCGCGTCCCGATGCAGCGGCTCTGGTCCACGAGGGTGAGCCCTTCGGCGGTCCGGAAGTTGGCGCTCACCGGGCAGACCTGCACGCATGGCGGGTCCTCACACATCATGCACGGCCTCGGCATGTGGTAGGTCTCCCCTGCGGCGTTTCGCATCGTGAAGACCTCGATCCAGGTCTGGTCCGCGTGCAGCCCGTGGGCAGCCTGGCAGCCTGCTGTGCAGAGCTTGCAGCCGTTGCAGTAGCGGAGGTCGATGACCATGGCCCACTGGTGCACCGGCTTCGCGGCGCCACCGGGTTCGGGATCCCGGCTGGATGCGAGCGAGGTCGACGCCTCGAACGCGCCGCCGAGGCTCCCGATCCCGGCCAATCCGGCCGCCCCGAGCGCCGCCCCGTGCAGGAACCGCCGCCTGGCGAGCTTCTCCTCTGTCATGCGAGCACCGTCACCTTTCCCTCCATCCATCCCATCGTCGACATCGCGCCGCCCATTGCGTTCATGCCCGTCCCGCAGGGCGCGTAGCACTGCCATACGAAGACACCGGTCCGTTCAGGCACGAAGCGCGCAACCACGGTCACGCTGCCGCCCTTCGGCGCTACGGGTATCGGTACGTTCAGGCCGAGCGCCGGCACCGTGAAGGTATGCGCGACATCGCCGTTCGGGATCGAGGAGACGGGACGCCCGCCGACTGTCTCGGTGCCGCCGAGCGTGCCCTGCACCCGATCGAACAGCCCGGCCTGAGGCCCCTCGAGGGGAGCCGTGCCGTCGTCGTAGCTCGTGATCCTGAGCACGACCGTGTCGCCGCTCCTTACGCTCCAGAACGCGTTGGTGTAGCGCGGCCAGCCAGGCTTGCCGTCCATCTTCCCGGTCTGGATCTCCATGGACTCAGCTACGATCCTCCCCGAACGGGGCGGATCGGACCTGCTCCCTGCGAGGCGGGCGGCACCGGCATGGACGCCTGTAGCCACTCCTGCAACGGCTACCACGGAGACCCCGAGCCCGCCCAGGACGGCCACCAACGCTGCCAAGGCCAGCGCCGGTGTCCGGCTCGCACGGGCCGCCCTCTCTCTGGTGGAGGGCCGGCCGAGCTGATCGATCATCACGATGACGCGCCGGCCGAGGGCGTCGAGCGCCGCCAGGGGACCTGAAGCGCTGCCGCTCTCGCTCTCCTGCCTGCCACCCATCTCAGGCCACCGTCAGGGTGCCGCGCATCCAGCCGGGGGTAGCCATCGGGCCACCCATGCCGTCGGCCCCGGTGCCACAGGGAGCCATGCACTCCC
>JAJYXW010000096.1:31074-60294 GCA_021801525.1 Actinomycetes bacterium | reverse complement strand
CTCGGATCTGTGACACCCGGGCGGGTAACCCCTCCAACCTCTCTGGGGCTGCTCTCACCAACTGCGAGGGAAAGACCTTGGGGCCCAATGGGACACTCAGTATCCAGGCAACAGGGCTCGGCGGGGTTCCAACGGATGCGACCGCAGTCATAGTGAACATCACAGCCACGAACACGACGGCCTCGTCGTACCTGACGGCATACCCGACTCCGTCGGGTTCAGTTACGCAGCCGGCAGGTGCGACCCGGCCGCTGACCTCGGTACTCGACTGGCAAGCAGGCCAGACGATCGCAGACGGCGTGATCCTGCCCGTGGGCAGCGGCGGCACCGCGCCCACAGGCGCCTATGGCGCCGTAAGCCTCTACAACTACACCGGATCGGCTGACGTGGTCGTGGACGTGGTGGGCTGGGCTGTGCCTGCTAGCACCTGAGGTGCTGTGCCCTAGAGCACCTGAGGTGCTGTGCCCTAGAGCACCTGAGGTGCTGTGCCCTAGAGCACCTGAGGTGCTGTGCCATCGAGCACCTGAGGTGCTGTGCCCTAGAGCCCGTCAGTACCGCTGGCGCCCAGCACGACGGGCAGCGTCGACCCGAGCGACAAACTCTCTCGGCCTGATTATGGGAGTGCCTCGCCACGGATTGGGCGTGTCCTCCACAAGGTCCTTGTCGTTCGCGACGATGAGGACTGCCTGGCTTGCCCAAGCTGCTTCGAGGATGCGATTGTCCTCGTAGTCCGGGCAGTCGGTTATGACGAAGTCAGGTTCGACAATGCCTCCACCCGATTCCTCGCTGATCTCCTCGAGGGCGCCAAGGTACTCCTCGATCCTGCCCGGATCCCACTCATACCCGCCGTCGGTCTCGTCCGCTGCCAGCACCCGGTCGACATTGTCGAGGATGTGGGGACTTAGCCAGAGGCCGAACTCCACTGCATCATTGATGATCCCGACGCAGTCCGCCGCTGGGTTGCGCGAAACCGGCGGTGGCGAGGGCCAAGACTCGAAATCGTTGTCATCGCGCCAAACGACCGCGTCTATCAGTACGTTCACGTCGAACACGACCGGCAGGGGCGACTCTTCGCGGAGGGTCAGGTCCTTGCCTTTCGAGCCAGGACCCTCTTGACCCGTTCACTGGTTTCGTCCGGAGTGATACCCAGTTCTTTACTCCGCTGCGCTCCGTAGGCCTGGATGGACCGGAGACGTTGTGCCCGGTCGACAACCTCCATCCGCCTCATGGCGAGACGGAGGAAGGCGCTGCGGTTCCCACCTGCGAAAACATCCACAAGGTGGTCGAGCCGAGGCTGATCGGCCGCGGCTATGGAGAAACCGACGGTGACCGTACGGTCCCTTCCGGTTCTGGTGCCATTGCCCATTCCGGCAGTATAGCTTGGTCTGCAATCTATCTGCAACCGCTGGTCAGCGGATCAGACGGTGCTAACAGCCCCCCGCCAGACGATAGAACAGCGGCCCGCGGGATCGGGACCCCGCCCAGTGGACCGGAAGCTGATCGTCCACGCAGGCGTCGAGGTGCTCGGCGCACACCGCCCCCTGGTGGGTTCCGCGCAGCCAGCGCTAGGCCAAGGCCGCCACCTGGTGGACCGCCGGCATCGAGACGTGGGCCGGATCCCTGCTGGTCGAGATCACGGTCATCTTGTGGGTGTAGCCGGCGACCGGCAAGCCTTTGCGGAAGGCGAGACCGTCCCTCACTCGCGACCACACATCCACGCGAACTTCGCCGGCGCCTGCGAGCTCAGAGGCCCAGGATGCCGGCAGCGCTCAGGCGCAACCCCGGGACCGAGGCGACGCTGAAGACGTGTCTCGGCAGCACCGACGCCATGGCCCGAACCTGCCACCACGGCACGGCGTATCCCTGGTGAGCAGAGAGGGCGGAGTGAACTGGATGCTTCCTCACGGCCGAGATTGTTGCTCGGTGTGCAGTCCTTGGAGCGAATATGCCGATCACACTTGCCACCACGCGTCCGCGGACGCGTGGCCGGCCGCGGCGGGATCGTGGCTCTCGGACCCCTCGAGCGCCGGGCGGTGGACGAGCTCGCGGTGCTCAGCCCGAGCTCGTGCAAGCGGATGGTGATGTTCACCTGCCCAGCATGGGCTATCCGCCTCGCGAATAGATCAGTGATCATCACTGATGCGTGCCCAGCGGCACCGCCTCATACTCGCTTCCAGGGACGTGCTCCCGGGTTCTCGCCTGGGGAGGGACAGCGCTAAGGAGCAAGTCGGATGGGGCAAGCCGGTTTCGTGCAACAGTTTGGCAGTCGAGTGGCCGCGAAGGCCGGAAGCGTGGGAGGCACGTCTCGCTGCCTCGCTCGGTCCGCCGCGACGGCTCTGCTCGCGATCACGCTGGTCGCGGGCTGCAGTCGTGGGAGCGGTCGTCGTAGCGCGCCCCGGTATCGCCTCGGCGAGCGTGGGCAACGCCGCGGCCGTGAACCGGACGACGACGCTGAACGCGATCTCCTGTGTCAGCTCGGCGACCTGTTGGGCGGTGGGTACCGATACCGCTGTCCATACCTACGACAAGCCAGCTGCAATCACAGAACCGCTCGGGCAGAGGGGGGCTACTTGACAGCACCGTGGGCTCCTATCAAGCCCTCCGCACTGCTCGACTGCCTGGGGAAATCCGGTGATCGAAAGTGGGCGGGGATTTTCGGTAGTCCGCAGCAACCCTAGACAAGACCAGGAAGGAAACCCCCTCATGTCATCGCAAGCGACAAGATCCCCCCGATTGCTCGGTAAGCGTGGAACCATGTTCGGCACTGCAGTGCTGCTCGTTGCAGCTGGCGCAGGTAGTTACGCTCTCGGAAGCAGATCGGGCCAGCACCTACCATCGGCTTCCCTCGAGAGCGCCCGTACCATAGCTCTCGCCAGCGCCACGTCGTCCTTGGAGATCTCTGCCTGCGTGGCAACGAGCACCGTCGTCCATACGCTCTCGAGTCCTGTGCGGGTGCTCGATACCCGCGTCCCCGTTGGGGTGAGCGCCAAGGGCCCGGTCGCGCCAGGCTCGACGACGATGGTCTCTGTGGCCAAACTCCTACCGGGGGCAACCTCGGTCATCGGGACTTTCACGGTCGCAGGAACTGCCGGCCGGGGGTTCTTCACCCTCTGGGGTACCGGCTCCCGACCACTCGCGAGCAACCTGAACGCCTCGTTTGCTGGTGAGACCGTCGCGGATGCCGTCGACGTCCCACTCTCACCGAGCGGCACGTTCGAGATCTACAACCAGGTCGGAGCACAGTTGATCTTCGATGTCTCGGGTGGGATCGACCAAGACGGGGGCTCTCTCCACATCCTCCCGTCGGGGACGACCACCTGCCCGACCGGTGAGCAGACGATCACCTGGAATGTCGCAGGGCCACCGGGGCCAGAGGGTCCAGAGGGTCCAGAGGGGCCAGAGGGTCCAGCTGGCGCAACCGGGGCAACAGGTCTGGCTGGCCCGAAGGGTCCGGCTGGTGCAACCGGGGCAACAGGTCCGGCTGGCCCGAAGGGTCCGGCTGGTGAAACCGGGGCAACAGGTCCGGCTGGCCCGAAGGGTCCGGCTGGTGAAACCGGGGCAACAGGTCCGGCTGGCCCCGGTGCTCAGATATTCACTGCGTCGGGCACGTACACCGTTCCGAGCGGCATCACCGAGCTAGAGGTCGTCGTCCGCGGAGGAGGCGGCGGCGGAGGCGGCGGCGCCGGGACGGAGAGCTGCGCCGGTGGTGGGGGCGGTCAGGGCGGCGGACTCACCGCCATTGTGGCGGTCGCGCCGGGAGAGGTCCTCACAGTTGATGTTGGTGCGGGTGGGGCAGCGGGAACGACGAGCATCTACGGTTACGACATAACCAAAGGATCGCCCGGCACCTCCACTAAGGTTAGTTCACCAACGGCTCCTATCGTCACGGGCCAAGGTGGCTCTGGTGGGGGTGCGGCGCCCGTGGGCGGCAGCGCCGTCTGTACTTCGGGTACCGGGGGTGCTGGTGGTGCCGTCTCTTCTACCGGAACCCTCCTGGCAGGACATGCCGCTAGTGGACTAGGCAGCGTCGGGGGTGGGACCCCAGGCGTCGCTGGGTCGGGCGGCGCTGGTGGCAGAGGGGTAGGCGACGAACAAGGCTTGGCTGGGTATGCCGAGATCCTGCCGGTAACCAGCTGAGGAGAGATCCTCGGTGCATCATGGCTGGTGCCAGGGACACCGAGGATCGCTCGGCGGCTCAGCGGGGTCATGAGCCGAGGTCGCCCGCTGTGATGCGGCGGCGGTGAGGCCGACGAGCAGGTGCAGCCGCCCGCCGCTCGGTGGTCGAGGTCCCTGCTGGACAGAAGATCGTGTGAGTGCTCGGCCTCGGCGTTGCGTGTCGTCCGGGCGCCGTCGACACGAGTCCAGCGCGTCCACTCCCGTCCGCTTGGCCGACGAGCATCTTGGTGAGCCTGTTCACGCAGTCCTGGTGCCTGGCCCCGATCGGCGTCATGTCCACGATCTCCCCGTCGATCAGCTCCACGCGAGCGTCCTCTTGGAAGAGCCCGAGGCAACCCATCTCCTCCCACTCCCCGAGGCTGAATATGTGTCTCGGGAGCACCGACGCCCTGGATGAAGCCGTCGCCGTCATGGAGTGGGGCGAGCGACTCGTTGAGCGCCAGGCGGTGCCGGAGAGGCCGGGCCGGAGAGGCCGGGCCCGTGAGGACGAACCGTAACTACACACAAACCTTATTTACTGTTATAGAATAAACGTAAGTAAGGAGCAGCCATGTCTACGGTTATCCGCCGCCGTTGGTTCAGCGAGCACGCCGGTCCCTCCCGCAAGGACAACCGCGGGTGCGAGTACGAAGCCTACGTGCCGGACCCACTCTCCGGTCGTGCCTTTGTCATCGAGGGGGACGTCGCTGCCGACATCGCCGACGCCGAAGCTGCCATCACTCGCCTCAACCTCGAAGCGACCAGCCTCGTCGACACCGAGTCCCTTGCCCGCATCCTGCTACGGGCGGAGTCCGTCGCCTCCTCTCGGATCGAAGGACTGGAGATCGGGGCACGGCGGCTGCTGAGAGCTGAAGCAGCCCGAGACCTTGGTGACGACCCGCGGGACGTCACGGCCGTCGAAATCCTCGGGAACATCGACGCCATGGTGTACGCCATCGAGCACGTCAGACCCGGCGAGCAAATCACGGTCGATCTCATCCTCGGCGTGCACCAGCGTCTCATCGCCAACACGAGACTCGAGCCGTACGGCGGGAAGTTCCGTGAGCAGCAGAACTGGATCGGCGGGAGTGAGTACAACCCGTGTGCGGCCGCTTTCGTCCCCCCACCGCCGGAGTACGTCGCCGACCTCGTCACCGACCTCGTTGCCTTCTCGAACGACAACGCGCTGCCTGCTGTCGCTCAGGCCGCCATCGCGCACGCCCAGTTCGAGACGATCCACCCTTTCGTGGACGGCAATGGGCGAACCGGGCGAGCCCTGATCCACCTGATCCTTCGCCGCCGAGGGTTGGCAACACGGGTGCTGCCGCCGGTGTCGCTCGTCTTGGCAACGTGGTCGAAGGACTACATAGACGCACTCACTGGCTACCGCTACCGCGGACCAGCGACGTCGAGAAAGGCGAGCGAGGGCATCAACCTGTGGATAGGACGCTTCGCCATGGCGTGCACGAGGGCAGTCGAGGACGCCTCGTCATTCGAGCGGCGGGCACAGGCCATCGAGACGGAGTGGCGGCAACGTCTGGGGCGCGTCCGTGCCCGGTCGTCAGCCGACCTCCTCCTTCGGCTGCTCGTGGGCGCCCCCGTCATCTCGGTCAGCAGCGCGGCCAACCTCATCGGCAGGAGCTTCGTCCACACGAACGAAGCCGTGGCACGTCTCGTCGAGGTGGGAATCCTGAAGCAGGTGACCGTCGGCCGCCGGAACCGAGCTTTCGAGGCGCCTGACATCATCGCTGCCTTCACGGACTTGGAGCGTCAGCTCGCTAGTCCCGAGGGCGACACTCGCACGAGCAAGCCTGTGCGTCGTGTGCCACGGCGACCGTGACCAACTGTCAACAAGAATGTTGACAGGCGACCTATTTTTCCTGAAGGGCCTTTCGTACGAAATGGCTCACGGCTCGCGCACGAGGATGGAGCAGATGACGTCCCCCCGACAGGCTGCCGGATCGACGGTCTCGGCCCCCTCCGGGGGGTCGTCCACGAGGACTGCCAACTCTCGGATCGCATCCACGAAGTGGTGCGCGTCCTCGATGCTCAGATATCGCCGGAACTTCGGGCGGGTGAGCACGTCCGCCAGTTCGTAGAGCAGCAACGGTGAGGCAACGAGCTGAAACCGCCCAGCCCTCGCAGCAAGGAGCAAACGAGCGGACACGCCCTCTCGCGATGTGACGGCCGCGACGAAGACATTCGTGTCGAGGACAATCCGGCACCGCTCACCCACCACTCACCGTTCGTGCCCGCCGCTCCCGACGGACCACACCACCTCCGTCACCGCCTGAGCGAGTGCTGCGTCCTCGTCGAGGTCGCTCGCCGATGCGACGCGATCCAGCAGCTCTCCCAGCTCGCCCCGCACCGCATCGCCGCGGCCGCTTCGAAGATAAGACCGCATCGCATCCTCGATCACGGCGCTCTCGGACCGGTTGGACGTGAGCGCTACAGCCTTCGCTGCCGTGAGCACGTCGGAGTCGAGGTAGACCGTCGTCTTCTTCTTTGCCACGCCTGGAAGATACCACTATTCCGTTATGACGTCATGCCGGTACTATGACGGCCGCTCACAACCCTGCTTTTCGGCGCCTCGGGCTGAGCGAAGATCCTGGCTACAGGGTCGCGCGCCCGCTAACCCGGTCCATGCAGCGGTGGCGCTGTGCTGCGGTGGTGAAACATATGATACCATATGGTCATGGCGAGAACACAGACCCTCGTGCAGCTCGAAGACGCTCTCGTGGCCATGCTCGACCAGCGAGCCTCGAAGTTGGGAACGTCCCGATCGGCCCTGATCCGTCAGGCCGTAAGTGCCTACCTCGCTGCTGATGCCGACGCCGCTATCGACGAAGCGATCGTGGCGGGGTACAGACGCTTCCCGGCGGAGAAGCCGACTATCGACGTGATCGCCCTGGCTACGGCGAGCATCGAAGCCGAACCGTGGTGAACCGTGGTGAGGTGTGGTGGGCCGAGTCACCGAACGACAAGCGGCGTCCCTACCTAGTCATAACCCGTCAGGCCGCGATCCCGGTGCTCAATGCCGTGATCGCCGTTCCGGCTACGCGCCGGGTGAGAGGAATCCCTACCGAGGTGGCACTCGACGAGGCCGACGGGATGCCCGAACCTTGTGCACTGGCTTTCGACAACGTGGTCACGATGCCCAAGGGGTGGTTGGTCGAGCGCATCTGCCGCCTCGGACCCGAGCGTCTTCACGCGGTCTGCCAAGTGCTCTCCATCGCTACGGGCTGCAGCTGATCTAGGTGAAACGCGCGGTCTCGTCACCGGAACACCAATATTGCCGCTGACTGCCGGGCACCTGACATGCTGTGCCACCGAGCACCTGAGATGCAGTGCCACGGTATACCCGCTGGTATACTGCCAGGTATGGCTTCAACCACGATCAAGGTGGACAGCGCCGTACGTGACCGCCTCGCCGCGGTCGCCCGCAGCCGGGGCACGACAATGGGAGCCCTGCTCGACGCGGAGTCACGGCGACTCGAGGCCGAGCAACGCTGGATCGCGATCGAGTCCTCCTGCCATCGGCTCCAACGTGAGCACCCGCCGGCCTGGCAGGACTACCTGGCCGAGCTTTCCGAGCTCACTGCTGGTGAGCCCGACACCGCTGCCGCCGAGGAGTGGCCTGAGCACAACACGTGATTGTGCGCCGGGGACAGATATGGTCGGTGGCTCTCGACCCGACAGTGGCCAACGAGCAGCGCGGAACCCGGCCCTGCCTCGTGGTCTCCAGCGACCGGTTCAACGCCCTGCCAATCCGCCAGGCAATCGTCGTACCGCTGACCAGCCGCGAGCGAATGTTTCCGCACCACGTCGCCGTCACTGACGACGGAGGGCTCGAGCGCCCCAGCTGGGCCATGTGCGAGGCAGCGCGGGCCGTGTCTCTGCAGCGATTCGGCAGGCTTGTCGGCACGGCCACCGACGAGACGCTCACCGCTGTCACGGCACAGCTCATGCTCTGGCTCGCGCCCTAGCGGTCCTTCCCGCAAGTGATCTTGGGCTCCCGC
The DNA here is from genome assembly GCA_021801525.1 of Actinomycetes bacterium. Taxonomy (GTDB): domain Bacteria; phylum Actinomycetota; class Acidimicrobiia; order Acidimicrobiales; family JAJYXR01; genus JAJYXW01. The sequence continues at coordinate 52,120 of JAJYXW010000096.1, read as the reverse complement.
TCTGCTGGCGGGGCTACGCTCGTGGACCGCTGGCAGCGATGACTAACGAAAGGCCAGGGCCGCAATGAGCTCGGAGGAGCCGCTCAGGATCGCCAACTGCTCGGGGTTCTACGGAGACCGCTTCGCCGCGGCTCGAGAGATGGTCGAGGGCGGCCCCATTGACGTGCTCACGGGGGACTACCTGGCCGAGCTCACCATGCTCATACTCTGGAAGTCCGCGCAGCGCGACCCGGCGCTCGGGTACGCGACCACCTTCTACCGACAGATGGAGGAGGTGCTCGGCACCTGCGTCGAGCGCGGCATCAAGGTGGTGGCGAACGCCGGCGGCCTGAACCCTGCCGGCCTGGCCGAGCGCCTCCGCGAGCTCGCGGCGAAGCTCGGCATAGATGCCAGGGTCAGCCACGTCGAGGGCGACGACATCCTGCGGAGGATCCCGGAGATGCAGGCCGCGGGCGAGGACTTCGCCCACCTGGACACGGGCCGGCTCCTGTCGGAGGCCCCGAGCTCCCCCGTTACCGCCAACGCCTACCTCGGAGGCTTCGGCATCGCCGAAGCGCTCTCGGGCGGGGCCGACGTGGTGGTCACCGGGCGGGTGACGGACGCAGCGCTCGTCGTCGGCCCCTGCATCTGGCACTTCGGATGGGAGCGCGACGACTGGGACCGCCTCGCCGGCGCGGTGGTCGCCGGGCACGTGATCGAGTGCGGGGCACAGGCGACGGGCGGCAACTACGCGTTCTTCCACGAGGTCCCCGGGCTCGACCACCCCGGCTTCCCCATCGCCGAGATGCGGTCCGACGGCTCCGCAGTCGTGACCAAGCACCCTGGCAGCGGGGGGCTCGTCTCGGTAGGCACGGTCACAGCCCAGCTCCTCTACGAGATCGCCGGCCCCCTCTACGCCAACCCCGACGTGGTGGCCGACTTCTCGACGATACGCCTGAGCGAAGCAGGCCCCGACAGGGTCGCGATCTCCGGCACCCGAGGCCTGCCCGCCCCGAACAAGGCGAAGGCGTGCCTGAACCTGATCGGCGGCTGGCGCAACTCGATGACCTTCGTCCTAACGGGCCTCGACATCGAGGAGAAGGCTCGAGCCGCTCTCCAGGGCATCGAGCGCACCCTCGGGGGAACCGGGCACTTCGAGAGCTTCGAAACGCTGCTCGTGAGGAGCGACAAGCCGGACGCCCCGAGCGAGGCGGAAGCGAGCGCCGAGCTTCGCGTGACCGTGAAGGGCTCGGACCAGGCGACAATCGGACGCGCCTTCTCCAGAGCGGTGACCGAGATCGCATTGGCGAGCTACCCCGGCTTCCACCTCACATCCCTGCCGAGGGACGCCACGGCGTACGGGGTCTACTGGCCGGCCCTCGTCGACGCTTCCAAGCTGGCCCAGGTGGTAGTCCACCACGACGGCCGCCGGGTCGAAGTCCCGCCGGCGCCTGCTGTGACGGCCGAACTGCCTTGGGCCACGGGCATCTCGGCGGGCTCAGGTGCGGGCTCAGGTGCGGGCTCAGGTGCGGGCTCAGGTGCGGGCTCAGGTGCGGGCTCAGGTGCGGGCTCAGGTGCGGGCTCGCCGCCGGCCAGCCCCCCGGGAGCGACGCGCAGGCTCCCCCTCGGCAAGATCGCCGGGGCGCGCTCGGGCGACAAGGGCGGGAACGCCAACGTCGGCGTCTGGGCAAGGACCCCGGAGGCATACGAGTGGCTTGCAGGAGAGCTGACCCCGGAGCGCTTCCGCGAGCTGGTCCCCGAAACAGGAGGTCAACTTGTGGATCGCTACGAACTTCCCAACCTGCTCGCCCTGAATTTCGTCGTCCGGGGCATCCTCGGCGAGGGCGTAGCCTCCTCGACACGACCCGATCCCCAGGCCAAGGCTCTCGGGGAGTACCTTCGTAGCCGTATGGTGGAGATACCGGAGCGCCTGATCCCATGATGAACTTCGACGAGAGCCCGGAGCAGGCGATGCTCCGTGAAGCGGTGGCCTCCGTCGCCGCCAAGTACGGGCACGACTACTACACGAGCTGCGCGCGCTCGGGTGCCAAGGCCGACGAGCTGTGGAACGAGCTCGGAGCAGCCGGCTACCTGGGAGTGAACGTGCCCGAAGCCTTCGGGGGAGGCGGTATGGGCATAAGCGAGCTGGCCATCGTCGTGGAGGAGCTGGCCGCGGCCGGCTGCCCTCTCCTCCTCCTCGTCGTGTCCCCTGCGATCTGCGCCACGATCATCGCCCGCTTCGGCACCGAGGAGCAGAAGGGCCGCTGGCTCCCGAGGTTCGCCACGGCGGAGCTGAAGATGGCCTTCGCCATCACCGAGCCGGACGCCGGCTCGAACTCGCACAACATCTCCACCACCGCCCGGCGCGACGGAGACGTGTACCGCATCTCGGGGACCAAGTACTACATCTCGGGCTGCGACGAGGCGGAGGCGGCCCTCGTGGTGACGCGCACGGGAAGCGATCCGGACACGGGCAGGGGTCGCCTCTCGCTCTTCGTCGTGGACCTGGACTCGCCCGGCGTGGAGAAGACCCTCATCCCGGTGGAGATAGTCGCCCCGGAGAAGCAGTTCACCCTCTTCTTCGACGGCGTGGAGGTGCCCGCGGACCGGCTCGTGGGCGGGGAGGGTGACGGCCTGCGCCAGGTGTTCTTCGGGCTCAACCCCGAGCGCATCATCACGGCCGCGACTGCGAACGGCATCGGCCGCTACGCGATCGAAAAGGCGGCCGCATATGCCCGGGAGCGCTCGGTGTGGGGGGTCCCGATAGGAAGCCATCAGGGCATCTCGCACCCGCTCGCCAGGGCGAAGGTGGAGGTGGAGCTCGCGCGCCTCATGTGCTCGAAGGCCGCCTGGGCATACGACTCGGCAGCGGACGCCGGCCGGGCCGGCGAGGCCGCCAACATGGCCAAGTACGCCGCGGCGGAAGCCGCCCTCGGCGCTCTCGACCACGCCATCCAGGTACACGGCGGCAACGGCCTCTCGTCGGAGTACGGGATCGCCGACTTGTGGGGCATGGCGCGGCTCATGCGCACTGCTCCCGTCAGCCGCGAGATGATCTTGAACTTCGTCGCCCAACACTCCCTCGGCTTGCCCAAGTCGTACTGACCAAGCGCTTATGAACGTCCGATGAGCGGCACCGGGCAGGGCAGGCCCGCACCCAGCGCACGGCCGGCAGCGCGCACAAGTCGCACAAGTCGCACAGCGCGCACAACCAGCGCACGGCCCGCACCCAGCGCACGGCCCGCACCCAGCGCACGGCCCGCACCCAGCGCACGTCGCGCACGGCTCGCGAAGCTCTCACCTGGGAGGCTCGCCCGCGACCCACTGCCGGTGGCCGTAGTGTGCGCGACGCTGCTGGCTGCCGGGATTCTCGCCACAGGTGCGGTCTCGGGCGCCTCGGCGCGCGTCGCCGCCTCGCCCAAAGACACCCGGATCATGCTCGTAGGGGGATCCGTCGCGGAGACCCTCGGGTGGGGGCTCAGCGTCGAGGCTCCGCGCTGGCACGTCGAGTTCGAGGACTACGCGCTGATCGGCTGCGGCGTGACCCGGGCCACGCCCATGGACTACGGCGGAGTGCCGTTCCCCACCGAGCCCTACTGCCAGACCTGGCCCCAGATCTATGCGCACGACGTGGCCAAGTTCCACCCTCAGGTCGCCGTGCTCCTGGCCGGGCGATGGGAGGTGGCGGACGCCTACTGGCGCGGCCACTGGACCGACATCTACAACTCCGGCTACGCGGCCTACATCGCCTCCCAGCTGGCTCTCGCCATCCACGTGCTCTCTGCGGGGGGAGCCAAGGTGGCCCTCCTCACCGCCCCCTACTACGCAGCGAAGACCGAGCCCTTCGAGCCGATCGGTGTCAAGTCCTGCAGCCCCGGATGCAACCGCCACTTCTCCGAGGACGACCCGGGACGCGTCGTCCGGTTCAACCAGATCCTCGCCAAGGTTGCTGCCAGCTTCCCCGGTGTCGCCACGGTCGTGCCCTTCGGAGCGCACGCCGACCCGGGTGGGCATTTCGCAGCCCGCATCGGCTCTGTGCAGGTTCGCAACCCCGACGGCGTGCACTTCACCGTCCCCGCCGGCGGCGAGTGGGCAGCGCCGTGGCTCTACCCGAGGCTGCTGGCACTGGCGCCCAATGGCGCCCGCCGCTAGCGCGCCCCGCTAGCCGACCCCCGCCGCTAGCGCGCCCCGCTAGCCGACCCCACCCGGTTCGCCGTGAACATCCGGCTGCCCTGCCCGGGTAGCGGTGTGCCGCAGCAGGGACTCGAAGAACTCGCGGTCCGACAGCAGCGGGGTGTCGGCCATGAAAAGCTTGCCGTAGCGCTCGAAGTAGAGGAGCTGCTTGCCGAGAAGGAAGGTCCCCCGGTCGAACTCGGACGCGAGGCCGCCGTGGGCCTCGGCCATCCGGCGCATGTTCCTCTGGGCGCGCAGGCGGGTGAAGATGGCCCTCGCCGAACGGCTCTGCGCCTCGATCCCCCGGGCCCGGGCGACCTGGACCTGCGGAGCGGTGAGCAGCTCGCCCAGGCTCACCTCCCCGAACGGCCGCGTGAGCACCGGCTCGATCACGCTGCGCATGAACGCAGAGAGCGCTGCTTCGTCGAGGCCGAGCCCGGCCTCGAGCGCTGGACCGTATGTGCGGACCATATGGGCCGCGACGTCGTCCCAGGCGCTCTCGTCGCCGAGCGCAGCCTCGAGCACCCGGCGGAAGAAGCGGTACGTACCCTCGTCGAGCCGGCCGACGATCCCCCAGTCGAGAACACCCACACGCCCGTCGGCCAGCAGGAGCAGGTTGCCCGCGTGCACGTCGCCGTGGAAGGCGCCCCAGCTGAGCGTCATGAGGAAGAACCCCCGGAGGACCTCCACGACGAGCGGTGCCGGGTCAACGCCGTAGCCGGCCGCCTGGGCCAGGTCGTCGATGGGCACGCCGTCCAGGAACTCCATCGTGAGCACGTTCGGCCCCGACAGCTCCTCCACCACCTCGGGCACCACCACCACCTCGAGGCCGGCCCCGGAGAGGAGCCTACGGAAGTGGACCATGGCCCTCGCCTCGTTGCGCAGGTCGAGCTCCTCGCCTATCTGCTCCCGGAAGCCGTCGAGCATCTGCAGGAGGGATCCCGCGGTCTGATCGCCCGTGTGGTGGGCGATGAGGTCGAGCAAGGGCTGGAGCAGGTCGAGGTCGGTGGCCACGAGCTTCGCGATGCCCGGCCTAAGCACCTTCACCGCCACCACCCGGCCGTCGTGGAGCCGCCCGCGATGAACCACCGCCATGGAGGCGCGCCCGATCGGCTCCTCCTCGAGCTCGGCGTAGGCATCGCCTATCGCCATGCCGAGGTCCTCCTCGACCTGCCGGCACACCAGATCGAACGAAACCGCGGGGCCGGTGTCGAGGCAGGAGCGGAACTCCTCGGCTAGGCCGTCGCCGAATACCCCCGGCGACGATGCGACGAGCTGGCCGAACTTCATGAAGGTGCCGCCCAGGTCCTCGAAGGTCTTCCTGAGCGGGCGGGCGAGCTCGCTCGCCGGAAGGGGGCCGTGGCGGGCCCTCCGGGCCTGGCGGACGACCAGTGGACCGAAGTGGCGAGCGGCCACCCGAGCGATCGTCTTGCCCCGGCGGGCGAGATGCCGGCGCGTGGGCTGGGGCAGCCGCCTCGGGAACGCCCGCGGCACGGTGTCGATGCTCATCGAGATCCTACGCTTGGCCGCACGGCGCCCTTCCTCCCAACAGTGCGCCACACTAGCCCCGCCGCGCCTCCGCGCCGCGCCTCCCCGCCACGCCTCCCCGCCGCGCCTGTCCGCCGCGGAGCTAACGGCCGAAGCAGTTGAACTGCGTGTGGGGAGTGCCCCAGCCGCCTGGCTCGTTGTAGAAGTACAGCCGGCCGTTGCCGCAGTTCTCCCAGGCGCCCTTCTGCCCGTCGAAGTTGCTGGTGGCGTTCGGGTCCCACCATCCCATGCCGGTCACCACGTCGGCGAGGCTGAAGGCCTGGGGTCCTCCCTGCCAGATGCCATCCTGGCCCGCGGCCGTCCGGGGCATGGACATCCAGCCGTGAAGGAACGTCGCGGCGTTCAGGTCGGGCCCGGCAAGCTGAAGCCCGTCGTAGAAGGAGAGCAGCATGTAATAGGCAACCTCGTAGTACTTCTCTTCCGGGGGCTTGCCCCCCGATGCCGCCAGGTAGACCTTGTACGCCTCGGTCTGCTGGTTCACGGGGTACTGGCCCTCCTGGGAGATGGCGTGCGACCACTCGCTCTGGTTGTAGTCCCTCGTGGTCGGGTCCCCCCAGCCGATGGCGACCCACTCTGGGTAGTAGTTCTGCTGGGCCGCCGCCTGCGAGACCATGATGGGGAAGATCGGGTCGCAGCCACAGACCACGGTGGTGACCCCGAGCGACTTCATCTTGGCCATGAAGGTGGCGGCGTCGGTGGAGTAGGTCTGCAGGTTGCCCTCGTCGTAGGTCTCGACGATCGTCATCTTCATCCCGCACGCGCGCTGGAGCTGGTCTGCGATGTTCCGCTCCACGACCAGGTACGCAGGCGAGTTGGGCACGATCAGGCCGAACTTTCGTGTCGTGTGCGCATACTGCGGGCTGAAGATCGCGGGCAGGCCGGCCATGCGGGTGCAGATGGCGTTGGCGAAGCCGTACGCGGCGGCGGTGCCGGTTGGGACGTAGGAGACCTCGTAGGGCGCGTACTGCTCGTACCACGACAGCGGCATGCCAATTCCGGCAGTGCCGATAACGTGGTTCGCGGCCAGGTCCTGCTCGTAGTAGGCGGAGGCGAAGAGCGGGAAGGTGAGGTCCGCGAACGCAGGTATGGAGGCGGCCGTCTGCGCGTCTGCCTGGGCGCCCGCCAGGTCCTGTCCCGCGGTCTCTGCGAGGTAGCTCCCCTGAGCCTGGAAGGGGTGGAGCACGACCTTTCGGCCGTAGAGCTGGAACTGGCGGTTGAAGTAGTGGATGTAGACGTTCATGTCGGCGATGAACTGCTGGGTGTTGATCGCCGCGGTCCCCGCAAAGGCGTTCACCGCCGCCTGCTGGCTGGAGTTCGGCTCGGCAAAGCTGATGTTCACGGTGCTGGCGCTCACACCCTGGCCGGTCGTGCCGCCGTTCGATCCGTGGAACGGTCCCCGGCACGGAGGCGCGTAGACAGACCATGCGAACTGCTTGGAGCCGCCGCTGCAGGCTGAGCCCGTTCCCTGCGGGGTAGTCACGGAGACGGCGGACGACACCCCCTGGCCCCCTCCAGCAGCCGGGCTCCCGCCCGTGCCCGTTCCCGAGCCCGTCCCGAGAGCGCCGCCCGACCCCGAAGAGCCGCCCGCCGACGTGGAAGCCGCACCGCCCGCACCGCCCGCACCGCCCGCAGCGCCGGAGCCGCCCCCGGCCGTTCCTGCGCCCAGATGCCTGGAGGCGGCACGCGTGCTCGCAGCACCCCCGCTGGACTGGCTCGCCAGGTTGGTGACGGCCGGCGGGGCAAGACCCACCACGAGGCTGAGCACGGCCGTGGCTACGAGCAGCGGCGACCACCGCATGGCCACCTTCGCAAGGTAGCGCCTCGTCTCCATCACGCCAGCACCTCTTCCGTCACGGCCGCGCCCCTTCCGTCACGGCCGCGCCCGGAGCGCGCGATCGCCACCTCGTCCGTGCCCAGATAGGAAGCCACGACGGCCGGATCGGCCAGCACCTCCTCGGAAGAGCCCTCGGCTATGACCTGGCCGAGGTGGAAGCACACGAGCCTGTCGGCTATCGAGGTGACCATCGGCATGTCGTGCTCGATCAGCACGAGAGTCGCGCCCGTCCTGGCTCTCAACTGGAGGAGCATCCTCGCGAGTGCCTCGGTCTCGCGCTGGGCGATCCCCGAGGACGGCTCGTCCAGCAGCACCACGACCGGGTCGTGAGCCATCGCGCCGGCGAGCTCCACCATGCGCCTCGTGCCGGTGGAGAGCTCCGAGACGAACGCATCCCTGTAGGGGGTGAGCCCCATGGTGGCAATCAGCTCCTCGACCTTGGCCGCAGCCGCCTCCTCGGAGTCGAGGGCTGCGCCGACCCCGAAGATGCATGCCGTCGCCTCGCGCACCCCCAGGTGGCGGTCGAGGCACACCCGCAGCACCTCGGCCACCGTGAGGGAGGGGAAGAGGCGCGCGTCCTGGAAGATGCGCCCGAGGCCCATCTCCGCGCGCCTCGCCGCGGAGAGCTCCGTCACGTCCACCCCGTCGAGGACGATCCTGCCCGCGTCCGGCGTGAGGAAGCCCGACACTGCGTCGAAGAAGGTGGTTTTGCCGGCGCCGTTCGCGCCGATGATCCCGACGATCTCGCCCGAGGCGACTTCGAGGTCCACCCCGCCGAGCGCGGAGACCCCGCCGAAGCTCACCGAAACGCCGCTCACCGACAGCGTCCCTCCGGACTTCACCCCTCCCGGCAGCCCGCCTACCGACGGCAGCCCGCCTCCCGACGACAGCCCGCCTCCGTCCGGCACTGTTGCGAGCAGGGCACCCGGGGCTCCGTCTGCCAGCCCGGAACCCCCGGAACCCCCGGAACCCTCGGCACCACCTAGGCCCTCCAGACCCGCGGAACCATCGAGACCCGCGGGACCCTCCATGCCCGCGGGACCCTCGGCAGCACGGAGGAACACCGAACGTGCGAGGTCCGGGCGGTCGGCCAGCTCGGCAGTCGGCCCCCTGAAACGCACCTGGCCCCGTTCCATGAACACCGCGTTCGGAGCGAGGGCCGCAGCGACGTTCAGGGACTGCTCCACCACGACCACCGTCGTCCCCTCCTCCGCGAGGCGCCGCACCACGTCGAGCAGCTCGGCGACGATCGTCGGCGCGAGACCGAGCGAGAGCTCGTCGATGAGGAGCAGCTTCGGGCGGCACAGGAGCGCCTGGGCGAGGGTGAGCATCTGCTGCTCGCCGCCGGAGAGCGAACCGGCCGGGGTACCGAGACGGTTCCCGAGGGCCGGGAAGAGGTCGAACACCCTGCGCATCCCAGCGTCGACGAACGCCTGGTCGTGGCGCGAGAGCCAGGCGCCCAGCCTCAGGTTGTCGGCGACGCTCAAGCTCGGGAACACGCCGCGCCCACCGGGCACTGTCACCACGCCCGCCTTCACCCTCTCCACCGGGTCGAGCGACGCGATGTCCCGGCCTTCGAAGACGACCCTGCCCGAGGTCGCCCGCATGAGCCCCGATATGACCCGCAGGGCGGTCGACTTGCCGGCGCCGTTGGTCCCGAGGAGAGCCAGGACCTCGCCCGAGCGCACCGCGAAGTCAACGCCGAAGAGCACCTTCACCTGGCCGTAGGAAGCGTCCACCCCCTCGCAGGAGAGGAGCACGGCCTCGGCACCCGCGTTGCCGGGCAGGCCAGCCTCGATAGGGCCAGCCTCGATGGTGCCAGCCTCGATGGTGCCAGCCTCGATGGTGCCGTCCGAGCCACCGATCCCGCTCGAGCTCCCGCCCGCGCCCACGCCCACGCCGGCCGGAACCGGCGTCTCGGACGGGCCGTCCCCGCCGGCAGAGCCGTCGGGTCCGGCAAGAGCCGCGGGAACATCGGGTGCGCCAGATCCGGCGCGCTTCGCGTCGTCGGCGGAGCGCCTGAGCGAGGGGACGTCGATGCCCCTGGCGGAGGCGAGCATCGCGAGCAGCCGGTCGCGAACGGAGTACACGACCTCGCCGAGCCCGCCCGGGACGACCATCAACAGCACGAGCAGGCCGGCTCCCGTGGCAAGGAGCTGTGCAGCGCCCGTCAGGAAGTACTGCGCCCCCTCCACGTAGAGGGCGCCCAAGAGCGCGCCGGGCAGGGACCCGAGCCCTCCCACCACCACCATCGTGAACACCACGACGCTCTTCTCAGGATTGAAACCCGAGAACCCTATGCCTCTCAGGGCCACGCCGTAGAGGCCGCCGGCCACCCCGGCGAGCGCTCCGGAGAAGGCGAAGGCGACGAGCTTGGCCCGCCTCGGGTCCACGCCGAAGGCCGCGGCGCCCCTCTCGTTGTCGCGCACCGCGACGGCCACCCGGCCGGCCCTCGAGCGCCGGAAGTTCCGGGCGAGCACGTAGCAGACGACGAGGGCCCCTAGGCACAGCTCGTAGAAGGTGAGGTTGGAGGAGAGGCCGAGGCGGCCGAAGAGCGTCGGGCGCGGGATGATCGACGGCGTGAAGCTGGGGAAGTACGCCGAGTTCAAGAAGTAGCTCGACACCGGTACCGCCAGGGCCATGGTGGTGACCGCGAGGAACAGCCCGGGCATCTTGAGGGCAGGGATCCCCACGAGCGCGGCTGCGAGCGCCCCGACTGCCGCCGCGGCGAGGAGCGCGACGAAGAGGTCTGCGTGCAGGTGCACGAGCAGGCTCCCGACCGTCGCCGCGCCGAGACCAGCGAAGGCGAACTGCCCCAGGCTCACCTGGCCGGCGAATCCCGCCAGCACCACCAGCGAGATGGCGAGAATGCCGTATATGGCCACGTAGGTGAGCAAGATCACCTGGGAGCCCGAGAGGGCGGCGGGCACGAGGACTGCGAGACCCACGATGAGGGCGATGCCCACCTGCCGCGTGATCCGCACCTCGGGGAGCGAGCGGAGTATCTGGGGGATGGGGCGGACCTCCCGGAGCGCCACGTAGCCACCCAGGCCCGAGTCGTCGACCCTGCGGCGCTGGCGACGCTGGAAGAGCAGCGCTCCGAGCACCAGCACGAAGAGGGCCACGTCGACCGTGGTTGACTGCGGGTAGGACCAGAACACGGCCTGCTCGAACACGGAGATCCCGAGCGCTGCGAAGAAGGTCGTGGTGAGCCGGTCCATGCGCCCGACCACCGCGGCGGCCAGGGGAACGAGGAGCGCGACCGGGCCCACCACCACGCCGAGGTCCGGCCCCGTGATCGGAGCACTCAGTATTGCCCCGAGGCCCGAGAGCCCGGCTGCGAGCACCCAGGTGATCCGCGACAGGCGCCTTATCGGTATGCCGAGGAGCATGGCCCGCTCGTTGGAGTCGGCGGAGGCACGGATCGCTATCCCGGTGTCGGTGCGGCCGAAGAACCACCACAGGCCGAAGAGCACGACCGGCACCACGCACATGGCCACCACGTCGTTGCCGTTGAAGACGATCGGCCCCACGATGAAGGTGAAGTGGAATGGCGTGGTGAACGTGGTGAGCGGGGAGAGGTGCGAGAAGAGGCTCGGGAGCCCGAGCTCGCCCGCTCCGAGGATCTGGGCCACACCGATGGTCGCGATGGTGAGGATGAGCCGGGGGGCGCTGAAGAATCGCCTCACCACTGCCGCCTCCACCACCCACCCGGTCGCGAGGGCCACGAGCAACCCGAGAGGGAGCGCGAGGAAGTACGGAAGGTGGGCTCCCACCACCATCACGACCGCCACGGCTGCGGCGAGTCCCCCCATCTCCGCCTGCGCGAAGTTGATGATGCGCGTGGCCCTGTAGATGAGGACGAGTCCCATCGCTGTGAGCGCGTAGAGGGACCCGAGGACGAGCCCGAGGAGCACCACCCCGACGGGGAGGCCCGCAGGGAGCACCGCTCCGGCGATCAGCCAGGCGACGTAGCTCCCGAGGATACCGACGACCACCTTCGAGCCGAGCGGGTGGCCTACCCGCACGCCTCGAAGGACACGCGTGAGCTCCCCCAAGGGGGGCTCATCTCCGCCTCGGCCACCTGTTTCCGCCAGCCCCGGTTCCTTCAGCCCTGGTCTCATCCGGACGCCCTGTTCAACGCCCTGCCGTGCCGGCGAGGGGCTCCAGGGGAGAGAGCGCCACGAGCCCTGTCAGGGGCCCGGGCGACCTCGATGCAGCCGAGGCGAAGCACGCCAGGCTGCCCGTCGAGCCTCCCGCTGCCCGAACCGTCGGCACCGCGCTCGCGATCACCGGCAGCGATCCCGGCGCGCCGGCCTGCGAGACGATATGGCGCAACGCGCTCTGTGGCGCGCACGAGAGGCTGCCGACATCGACGACCGAGACGAAGCGAGCCGCTGCGAAGAGCCCGCCCGACAGGCGGGATCCGGCAGAGAGCTCTCCCCAGAGAGCACGATCCGCGCTCGTGGTCCCCGTCGAGGGCCACCACAGCCCGACCGGCACGCCTCGCGGTGCCTCAGCACCCCGAAGCGCCTCCAGGCCTGCGAGGACGCCGGAGGGAGCGAAGAGTGACTCCCCACCGTTGCCGGTCGGCACCCCGGTGGCGACTGCCCAGAGCTTCGCGGCGGGCAGCTTCGCGGACAGCGCACGGGCCCATGTGGCAAAGCCCTGCGCTCCCGCCGCACCCGCTCCCGATCCGGGCGGGGGGAGGAGGATAACCTCCGGGACCACGCCGTCGGCGGCGAGGGCTATGAGCTGAGCCGGGAGGTCGGAGGGAAGCGGCGCCCCCGAGGGCAGGGCGAAAGAGACGACGATCCGCCCGGCTCCGGGGGAGAGCGGTCCGGCCGCCGACACCCACCCGATGCTCCCCGGCCCCGGCACCCGAGCCGCCTGACCCCCAGCCGCCGAGGGAGTGGCAGAGGAAGTGGCAGAGAGAGCCGAGGGAGAGGCCCAGGGAGAGGCCCAGGGGGAGGCATAGCCTTGCGCTGCACCGGCTCTCGGGGATACGGGCGCTCCGGCGGGCAGGCCAGAGGGCGCTCCAGCCGGCGCTGCACCGGCGAGCTCGGAGCAGACCGCGAGGATCTGGGCCAGGACCGGGTCCAGGACCGGGTCGAGCGGAGTTCCTGTGGACGCAGGTATGGGAAGCGGGCAGGAAGAGGTGGTCGAGGTCGAAGTACCGCCGCCGCCCCCGCCGCCGCCGGTGTAGGAGCCAGACCCCCCGCCGTAGCCGCCGGAGGGATAGCTGCCCCCGTATCCGCCGGATGAGCCGGAGGAGCCATACCCGCTGGACGCGGCGCTGAGCGGTCCCGCAGAGGACCCGTAGGAGCCCGATCCGGAAGAGGCGCCGAGCACGCCGAGCACGCTCGTGTTCGTTACCCCCTGGGCGGAGGACCCCGCTGAGCCGGAGGCCCCCCCTGGGGTTGCACGAGCAGCGGAGGCGCTGCCCGAGGGGCCCACTCCCAAGCTGGAGGCAGCACCCGCGTAGGCGCTGAAGCCCTGGCCGAGCAGCTGGGACGAGGTCACGGTCGTCGGGAAGAAGCCTGCGAGCATCGCCAAAAAGGCGGCGCCGATGCCGAAGGGGTAGTAGCGCCGGCCGAGCTCGCCCAAGCGCTTTCGCGCATATGCCCTGATCGCGGCTTCGTCGGGACCCTCCCCCAACCCGCTGTGTCCGCGCAGGCTCCCACCCGTCGCTCCCGCATTCCCGATATCGATGCCCATGCGCTCGCGCCTCCCCCTGTCACCCGCAACTCGGGCCTCACCTGGGAGAAACCGAGCTCCGTCTCCCACCTTGCGCCAGAGGGCCGCCTCAGTCAAGGAGAAGTACTGCTTCGCGCTGCTCGCGCGCGACACCATACGTAACGCGGTCGTGAGTCGCGCCAGCATCGGCGGCAAGCCCGGCACTCCGGTCCCCCGGGGCTCGGAGCGCAAGTAGCCGCCCGATGCGCCGTTCCACGTGACGGGGAGGGTGGTCGTCACCTGGTTCGCTCCCGGGTGGGACCGCATGGAGCAGGACCGCATGGAGCAGGACCGCATGGCGCAATGAAGCCTTGGGGAGGGTTAGTGCCAATGGACGATTCAGCGAACACCTCGGGAACCGGAGGTGCGCAGGGCCCATCTCCGACGAGCCCAGCCACGGTGCGCCCGTCCTCCATGGACGCAGCAATGCGCCGGTACGCGGCCAAGGTCGCCATACGCTGGAGCCCGCTCCTTGCATGCACCGCGGCGCTCGCCCTCATAGTCGCCCTGGCCCCGGCCTCGAGCGCGCCGGCCGGGCTCGCTGCAGGCAGCGGCCCACAGGGGGCATCGCCTTCGAAGGGCACCTCGAGCCGCCTCGCCCTCGGGAGGCGCCACCTTGGGGGCACGACCGGGAGCACCACCGGCACGACCAGCGGATACTCGAGCCCTGCCGCTTCGGCCGGCCTCTCGGGCTCCCAGGCAGGGGGCTCGCCCTCGGGAGGCTCCGCACCGGGGAACGCTGTCGCGGCCACTCGAGGGGCATCTGGGTCTTCGGGCGCCTCCGGCGTGGCCGTGAGCGGCGTCAAGTGCGGCCCCGGGGTGCGGCAGTTCGCCTGGTCGGCCTACGCGCCCATGTGCGTGCCGGCCTTCCACGGCAGCAACGGCGGCGCCACCTCGCACGGGGTGACCGCCAGCACCATCACCTTCTCCTACGCGCTGCCGAACTCCTCCCAGCAGGCGGCGGTGAACGCGCTCACGGGCAGCGCCAACGTGAACGACCCGGCATACGTCCAGGATCTCCAGACGCTCATCAGGTTCTTCAACACCCAGTACGAGCTCTACGGGCGCCACGTCGTGCTGAAGACGTTCCAGGCCCAGGGCGACTACCTGCTCGAGGACCAGGGTCAGGGGCTCCAGGGAGCCCAGGCGGACGCCGCGACGGCCTACAGCCTCGGAGCTTTCGGGGACATGACCTTCCCGCTGTACGCCTCGCAGCCCTACTGGCAGGATCTGGCCGCTCAGGGCGTGCTCGGCTTCGGAGCGCCCTACCTGCCACAGTCCTGGTTCGCCCATTACGCGCCATTCGAGTACTCGGTCTTCACCCCGACCGGCGCCAATGCGGCGAGGGCTGCCGGCAACATGATATGCCGGCGGATGGCCGGCATGCCTGCGATATTCAGCCCGCAGTTCGGGAGCACCACGCGCAAGTTCGGGCTCATAACCCCCGACAACCCCGTCTACATGCAGGTCGGGAACGACATCCAGGCCAACCTGGCCGCCTGCGGGGTGGCACTCGCTGAGCGCGAGAGCTACACCATCGACGTCCCCGCGATGGAGAGCCAGGCCACCGCCATGGTGGCAAAGATGAAGGCGCAGGGCGTGACCACCGTGATCTGCGCGTGCGACCCGATTATCCCGATCTTCATCTCGAGGGCCGCCGACCAGCAGGACTACTACCCCGAATGGATCACCAACTACTGGGGCGACCCCGACACCCGCAACTTCTCCCAGGACCAGTGGGACCACGCGCTCTCCAACGGGCCGCAGTTCCCGCCGCTGAAGACGACCGAGTCCTACAAGGCGTTCGAGCTCGCGGACCCCGGCCACCCGCCGGCAGAGCAGTACTTCTACGTCGCGTACGAGGAGCTCCTACAGATATTCGGCGCCCTGCAAGCAGCGGGCCCGGACCTCACACCTCGGAGCTTCGAGGCGGGGATGTTCTCGCTCCCGCCCTCGGAGGGAAACGGGCAGTTCGGCACCTGGACCTACGGCCAGGGGGTATTCGACCCGATTGCGACGGGACCGATCACCTGGTGGAACCCGAGCGCGACAAGCGCCTTCGACAACAAGCCCGGGGCTTGGCTCTACTGCAACGGCGGGACGTGGTTCGCCTTCGACAACCCGTCCAGCTACGGAGGGCCGCACCAGCAGCTCCAGTGCTTCGGCAAGTGACCGGCAATTGACCGGCAACTGACCGGCAACTGGCGCTCCAGCCCGGCAACGTGGCCTCCTGCCGCCAGCGCCTAACGTCGGATTGTGAGCTCGACCGGGCGCGTCGTCGCATTCTTGAAGCCCTACCGGGGGCGCCTGGCGATAGCGCTGGCGGCATCGGCCGTGTCGATGGGCGCGCTCTCCCTCGTGCCGCTCGTCCAGCGCGAGGTGATCGACGGCTCGATCCTCGCCCACAACAGCCCGCTCGACCTCTGGATCGTCGTCATGCTCGGCATCGGTGCCGTCCGCTTCGCCACCACACTGCTCAGGCGATTCGTGGGCGGAAGGGTGAGCTACGACGTGCAGCTCGACGCGCGAAACGCCCTCTACGGCCACCTCCAGTCCCTCGACATGGCCGTGCACGACGGGCTCCGGACGGGCCAGCTCGTCTCCCGTGCCAACAGCGACCTGGGCCTGCTCCAGCAGCTCCTCGCCTGGGGTCCGATGGTGATGGGGAGCGTGCTCCAGGCGGTGATCTCGCTCGCCATCATGGCTGCCCTCTCCCCTCCCCTGTTCGTGATAGCCCTGGCGGTTCCCGTCGCGACGTTCTTCTCGGCCAGATCGCTCGGGTCGTCGGTGTTCCCGTCGAGCTGGGACGCCCAGCAAAAGGAGGCCGAGCTCACCACCGTCGTCGAGGAGTCGACCACCGGCGTGCGCGTCGTGAAGGCGTTCGGGCGCGAGGAGGGCCAGGTCGGGCGCTTCGTGGAGGCTGCAAGGCGGCTCTACGGATCGCGCCTTCGCAACATCCGCCTGCGCGCCCAGATGACAGCCCGCCTGCAGTCGATCCCATCCTTCGGACTTCTAGGCGTGCTCGCGCTCGGAGGATGGCTCGCGATGCACGGCCAGGTGTCGATCGGCACCCTGGCGGCATTCGCCACCTACATGACCCAGCTCTCCGCCCCCGCCCGCATGCTCGCCGGCATACTCACGGTCGGCCAGCAGGCCAGGGCCGGCGTCGAGCGGATCGGAGAGATCCTCGACTTGGAGCCCACGCTCGTCGAGGAGCCCGGGGCCCGGCCGATCGGACCGGTGGAGGGGAGCGTGCGCTTCGAGTCGGTGACCTTCGGCTACGTCCCCGGAGAGCCGGTCCTCGACGGCTTGGACCTGGAGATCCACCCGGGCGAGGCAGTAGCTGTGCTCGGCAGGTCGGGAGCCGGCAAGTCCGCCCTGTGCGCGCTGGTGTCGCGCATATACGACCCCGTCAGCGGCTCGGTGCTGATCGACGGGGTGGACGTGTCGACGGTAAGCCTCCGCTCGCTCAGGAGCCAGGTCGGCGTGGTGTTCGAGGAGAGCTTCTTGTTCCAGGGCAGCATCCGGGCGAACGTCTCCTTCGGAAATCCCGAGGCGGGGGACGAGGAGATCGAGGAGGCATGCCGCGCGGCCTCGGCGCACGAGTTCGTGGCCGCCCTCCCCGACGGCTACGACACCGTCGTCGGCGAGGGCGGGGTGACGCTGTCGGGTGGCCAGCGCCAGCGCCTGGCACTCGCGAGGACGCTCCTGTTAGACCCGAGGATCCTCGTGATGGACGACGCCACCTCCGCCGTCGACCCGCGCACGGAGGCAGCGATCCTCTCCGCGTTGCGAGACCGGGCGACCCGGGGCGGAGAAGGAGAGCGGCGCACGTTGATCGTCACATCGCATCGCTCCTCGGTGCTCGATCTCGTCGATCGCGTGGTCGTCATCGAGTCGGGCAGGGTGGCTGCCTCGGGCGCCCCGGCCGACCTCGTACGGCAGAGCCCCTGGCTCGCTGCCTTCGCTACTTCCCCCGGCGCGGCGCCGGTAGGCGACGGGGCTGGCGCGACACCGCTAGGAGACGGGGCCGGCGCGACGACGCTTCAGGGGCCGGCCGGTGGAGCCCGCGCAACACTGTCGGGAGGGTTGGCCGGCGGGGCTGGTGGGCTCCGCGGAACACTGTCGGGAGGGCTCGCTCGTGGGCCTGGTGCGGCCGCTGGGGCGAGGTGGATGACGCCAGGAAGCCGGAGGCCCCCCGGCGCTCCGTCCGGTGGCCCGCCAGAGGCGATGGCGCTCCGCATAGCGGCTCTCCCCCCTCCCCGGGATGTCGACGACCTCGACGTCGAGGCAGCGTCCAGCAACGACACACCCTTCACCCTCTCGCGCATCATCCGGCCATGGAGAGCGCAGCTCGCGGTCGGCCTGGTGCTCGTGGCCCTCGACGCCGTCTTCGGGCTGGCCGGGCCGCTCCTGGTGCGGGTGGGGATCGACAGCGGCGTGCTCCACCATTCGCTCGGAGTGCTCGAGGTGGTCTCGGCCGCATACCTCGTGATCAACGTGCTGTGGTGGCGCGACATGGTCGCCGAAGCGGTCCAGACCGGACGCACCGGTGAGCGGGTGCTCCTCGGGCTGCGCGTACGGGTATTCGCCCACCTGCAGCGCCTCGGGCTCGACTTCTACGAGCGAGAGATGGCAGGTCGCATAGTCACCCGGGCCACCAACGACGTGCAGACCCTCTCCGAGCTCGTCCAGAACGGGCTGGTGAACGCCCTGGTGAGCCTGGCGAGCTTCTGCGGTATCGCGATCCTGCTCTTCACCATGAACCCCTTGCTCGCTGCGCTCACCCTGGCGGTCGTGCCGCTTCTCGTCGTTGCGACGGTGATCTACCGCAACCGCGCCGCTCCCGCCTACGACCGCCAGCGCGAACACGTTGCGGTGCTGAACGCGCACCTCCAGGAGACCCTCTCGGGGATCAGGGTGGTCCAGGCTCTCGGGCGCGAGAGCGAGGGGCTCGCCATCTTCCGCGAGCTCGGCTCCGCGTACAAGGACGCGAGCCTGGACGCCCTCGGCATCCAGGCCACCTACGTGGCATTTGCCGACTTCCTCTCGAGCGTGGCCACGGTCATGGTCTTGTGGGTGGGGGCCGGCCTGGTCCACAACCGCTCCATCGAGATCGGGGCTCTCGTGGCGTTCTTGCTGTACGTCACCCAGCTCTTCTCGCCGGTGCAGCAGTTCGCCCAGGTGTTCGACTCCTACCAGCGCGCACGCGCGGGGATGCGCAAGCTCGCGACGGTCCTCGCCGAGGAGCCGTCCGTCACGAACGCTGCACGTCCCGCCCGCCCGGGTCGCCTGAGAGGGGACGTCGAGCTCGCCGGCGTGGCCTTCGCCTATCCGGGCACGGATCGCACGATCATCGAGGACGTGGCGTTGCGGGTGCCTGCCGGAGAACGCGTGGCCCTCGTCGGCGAGACGGGCGCCGGCAAGTCCACCCTCGTGAAGCTCATCGCCCGCTTCTACGACCCGACCTCGGGCCGCGTGCTCGTGGACGGCTACGACCTGCGCCGCCTCGACATCCACTGGTACCGGTCACAGCTCGGCTACGTGCCCCAGGAGCCCTTCCTCTTCAGCGCCTCCGTGGCCGAGAACATCCGCTTCGGCCGCCCGGGCGCATCCGATCGGGAAGTCGAGGAGGCCGCTGCTGCGGTGGGCGCTCACGAGGCGATCATGCGCCTGGCCGATGGCTACGACCAGCTCGTCGGGGAGCGAGGGCACTCCCTATCCGCGGGCGAGCGCCAGCTCGTCTGCCTCGCCAGGGCGCTGCTGGTGGAGCCCGCGATCCTGCTGCTCGACGAGGCCACCGCGAGCCTCGACCCCGCCACCGACGCGCAGGTGCACGCCGCCATGGAGATGGTCGCCCGCGGCCGCACCACGTTCGTCATCGCGCACCGGCTCGAGAGCGCGCCGAGGATGGACCGAGTCCTCGTCGTGCGAGGAGGCCGGATCGTGGAGGACGGGACGCACGAGGAGCTCCTCCGGGAAGGCGGCTGGTACGCGGCCTCCTGGCACTCGAGGAGCGCAAAGCAGGGCGCCCCCGGCTGACCACTCCCGCTGCCGGGCGGAATATACCCTGGGGGGTACCTGTTGGACTGGGTTGGGACGAACCAGGAGGTGGCCTCGTGAAAAGCAGATGGAGCGGCGCCATAGGGCATGGCGCCCAGGCTTCCTACGACGAGCTGGCAGCCGAGGAGCTGGCACGCGTGATGGGCACCGACTCGGAGCCGTTCCTGCTCGACGTGCGCGAGCCTGATGAGGTCGCTGCCTGGCCCATGCCAGGAGCGCTGAACATCCCACTCGGCGATCTGGGGGCCCGCCTGGCCGAGCTGCCGTCGGACAGGCCCGTGGTGGTGCTCTGCGCCTCGGGGAACCGCTCCCGTGTGGCGAGCAAGGCCCTCGCCGGCGCCGGCTTCGACGTCGCCAACCTCTCCGGCGGGATGGCCGCCTGGGGAGGCGTATACGACGAGGCGGAGCTGGGGGTGGGAGCCACTACGGTGGTGCAGCTCCGGCGGCGGGCAAAGGGCTGCCTCTCCTACCTCGTCGGCTCCGGTGACGAGGCCTTCGTCGTCGACCCCTCCATGGACGTCGAGCGCTACCTCGAAGCTGCCGCCGCCCGCGGCTGGCGGGTGAGCCGCGTGATCGACACCCACCTGCACGCAGACCACCTCTCGGGCGTACGGGAGCTGGCGGCTGCCACTGGCGCCACGATCCACCTGAACCCCGCCGACTCTTTCGGGTTCCCCTTCGAGCCGCTCTCGCACGGAGACCGTCTCCCGCTGCCGGGCGACGCCAGCGTGTCGATCGCGACGATCCACACTCCCGGGCATACAGAGGGCTCCACGCTCCTGTCCGTCGACGGGGCGACGAGCGAGCAGGCCGTTCTCACCGGCGACACGGTTTTCGTGGACGGCGTCGGGCGGCCCGACCTAGCCGAGCGTGCCGAGGAGTTCGCCCGCAGCCTCCACAAGTCGCTGCACGAGCACGTAGTGAGCCTTCCCGACGACACGACGGTGCTCCCGGCCCACTACGGGCTGGGCGTCCCCGTGAGGCCCGGGGAGCCAGTCGCGGCCACGGCAGGGGATCTCAGGGCGACCCTGGAGCCCCTCTCGCTCGACGAGGAGGCATTCGTCGAATGGGCCACCTCCAGGGTCACGCCGAGACCCCCTAACTACGTGGCGATAATCCAAGCGAACATGGGCAGGTGGGGCGAGTCGCCGCACGCGCTTCGCCACCTGGAGGCCGGCCCGAACCGCTGCTCCGCCTGAGAACGTGTTCGAGACTGCTGGTCACCTGCTTTCAGGGGCCAACACCGCTAAGAGTGATAGCATGTTATCATTACTGCATGGCACAGCTATTGGTCCGCCAACTCGACGAGGACGTGAAAGAAGCGCTCCGACGTAGGGCCCGAGCCCATGGGCGCTCCACCGAAGAAGAGGTCCGAGAGATCCTGCGCGACGCCGTGCGGGCGGGACCGTCCGGGCCGGTTCGGCTTGGTTCGGTGATCGCGTCGCGGTTCCGTGGCAACGGAGTCGAACACGACTTCGCCGAGTTGCGTGGCCACCCGGCGCAGGGGGCGGACCTCTCGGAGCCATGATCCTGCTCGACACCAACGTGCTGTCGGCACTCATGCGATCCGAGCCCGAGGCGGTCGTGGTCGAGTGGCTCGACGCCCAGCCATCGGAATCGATCTGGACGACGTCGGTCACGGTGTTCGAGATCCGAACGGGTTTGGAGCTCCTGACGCCGTCGCGTCGACGTCGGCATCTCGAAGCTGCCTTC
>JAJYXW010000096.1:0-31064 GCA_021801525.1 Actinomycetes bacterium | reverse complement strand
CGCAGCAGATGCGGCGGGTGAAGTTGTCGCTCGAAGCCAGCGGGCCGGCAAGGCGGTCGAGATACGGGATGCTCAGATAGCGGGGATAGCGCTTGCACGGAAAGCGCCTGTCGCCACACGTAATATCCGGCATTTCAGGGATCTTGGTGTGCGCCTGGTCGACCCCTGGAGTCCCGCTGGCGGACACAAGCAGTGACGCTCGAATCTCCCAGATCGACCGCCCTCGGCAACAGGCGCCTCAGTGACTCTCGCTGCTTCGTCCGGTTCGCACAGGGACAGCTCAACACCTGCTTTTCAGGGGACACCATCTGACGGCCGCGGCCTGGCATCCTCCGGTACGGCGGAAGATATCCAATTTCTGATGGCCGTTGGCGCCAGAGGCGTCCTGGCGGGAGATCCGACGCGCTGATCAATCAGCGACGAGCTCGCTCGGGCTGAAGGCGACCGCGAAAGGATCGCCCACCTCGAAGCGTGCGTCGCCCATCACCCGGACCACCTCTTCGTAGTGCGCTCCGGCGAGCCGGAAGGCGACCACCGACGGCTCGTCGGGGTCAACTACCCAGTAATGCAGGCACCTGTTGGCGGCATACGCTGCCAACTTGTCGTTCAGGTCGTGCAGCCGGGTCGAGCGCGAGGCCACCTCGACAATGAGCAACGGCGGCACCTCCAGACGCCGCTCGCTCGGCACCGCGCCCGGACACCGCAAGACGGGCGGCCCCTAGCAGGGGCGGTGACGGCCCGTAGCACCTGGCTTGCAGCGAGGTGGCCGCGGAGGTACCGTTCCGAGGGACGCCGCCGGTGCATTCCGGGCCTTGGGGCGTCACCGTCGCCGGGGGGCGCGCGCAGCCGAAGAGGTCGCCATGCCCGATCCCACGCCGATCGGCGGCACGAACGCCGCCACCCCGGATAGACCACCCTCCGAGGGACTCCGCCACACCCTGTCGCGGCGCCGATTCCTCGGCTACGTGGTCGGCTCGCCGTTCCTGGTAGTGGCGACCGACCTCATGCCCGGAAGCGACCGTCTGGCCGCCACGTCCACCACGGTCCCGGTGCCGCCCCCAGCAGGCCTCCCCACCTCGCCCCAGCCGGCCGATCTCATCGACCTCGGCGACCTGCTGATCCTGGCCGGGCTGCCCACGGCCAACATGCTCTCCCTGCAGATCACTCCGACGGGCAAAGCCCGGTTCCAGCTGCCGCGCCAGGAGAACGGCCAAGGCACCCAGACGGCGGTGGCCATGATCCTCGCCGACGAGCTCGACATGGCCCTCGCCGACGTCGAGGTGACCCTGGCCCCGGCCGAGCCGGCGCTCATGTTCAACCAGCTCACCGGCAGCTCAAATGCCATCCGGTCGTTGTGGGATCCCGTTCGCACCGTCGCCGCCGCGGCCCGGGGTCGCCTGCTGGCCGCCGCCGCCGACCTGCTCGACGAACCGGTCAGCACCCTGACCGTGCTGAACGGAGTGGTGCAGGCGCCTAATGGCGCCACCATCACCTACGGCCAACTCTCGGCCGCCGCCGCCTCGACCACCACCGCGCCGGTCACCGCCACCCCCAAGGACCCGTCGCAGTACCGGCTGATCGGCACCCCGCAGCCGCAGATGGCCAACCGCGCCATCGTCACCGGCCAGCAGCGCTACGCCGTCGACCTGCCGATCCCCGGCGCCTTGCCAACCATGGTCCGGCGCGCGCCGACCATCAAGGGCACCCTGGTCACCTTCGACAACGCCGACGCCGTCGGCTCCATGCCCGGCGTGGTGAAGGCCGTCGCACTGCCCTTCGGCGTGGCCGTCGTGGCCCAGACCTTCGGCCAGGTCATCGACGCCGTCAACGCCGTCCAGGCCACGTTCACCCCCGGTCCGGTCGCCACCGAGGACGACGCCTCCATCCGCCAGCAGCTCCTGGCCGCCCCGGTGCCGCCCTTCCTGGCCCCGCCGCTGCTCGGCACCACCGTGGCGCACGAGTTCGACTGGGCCATGGTCAACCACGCCCCCATGGGGACCAACATGGCCGTGGCCGACGTCCGGCCCGACTCTGCCACGGTGTGGGCGCCGCTGCAGACGCCGATCGCCGCTCTGCAGGCCATTGCTCAGGCCGTCGGACTGCCCCAGGACCGCGTGACCGTCAACGTCATCAGGGGAGCGGGCTCCTTCGGCCGCACCTTGTTCTTCGACGCCGCCCTGGAGGCGGCGCAGATCTCCAAGGCCGCCGGCTTGCCGGTGAAGCTGATGTGGCACCGCACCAACGACATGCGCCATGGTCGGGCCCACCCGCCGGCCCACCACCGTATCCGGGCGAGCTACCTGGCCGGCGAGGTGCTCACGTTCGAGCACCGGGTGACCAGCGTCACCACCGACGTGTCGGCCGGCTTGGGCGAGGCCATCACCGCCGGCCTGGCAAAGACGAGCCTCGGCAAGATGGGCTTCAGTCAGACCCTCTTCGAGACCACCATCACCTGCCCGTACAACTTCGGTGTCGTCACCCAGACCCTGACCGAGGTGCCCGTCGACCTAAACACGGACAGCTGGCGGTCGGTGTTCTCCTACAACACCCGCGGTGCCGAGGAGGTGGTCGTCGATCAGCTCGCCGCCGCCATGGGGAAGGACCCCGTCGAGTTCCGCCTGGCATTCATGCAGAACGACCGCCAGCGAGCCGTTCTGGAGAAGGTGGCCGACGTCGGGAACTGGGGGAGCACCCTGCCCGCCGGGTGGGCCCAGGGAGTCGGGTTCCACCAGGAGTACCAATCCGTCGTGGCCTGCTTGGCGACGCTCGAGCCCGACCCCCTGGCACCGTCCGGCTACCGCGTCGACAGCGCGGTGCTCGCCGTCGACGTCGGCCTGGCCATCAACCCGCGCTCCCTCGAGGGCCAGATGCTGGGAGGCCTGACCGACGGCATCGGTCTCGTCCTCGGCCTGGGCAACCACCTGCGCGACGGGCTGCCAATCGAGTCGGCGTGGTCCCACTTCCGCTACCCCCGCCAAGGACAGGCTCCCCGGGACGTCGAGGTGATCGTCATGCCGCCGACCGCCGACCGACCGGGCGGCGCCGGCGAGCTCGGCGTCCCGGCCGCTGTCGGCGCCGTGGCCAACGCCTACGCCCGGGCCACGGGCACCGTGCCCACCAGCTTCCCGGTCAGCTTCGCCGTCGACTGGACACCGCCACCGCCGGGACCTGTCGAGACAGCTCCCCTGCAGGGCCTGCCGGCCCCGGGCAACCTCTACGACTACTGAGCGGAGCCGCCACCATGACCGACACACCCCAAACGTTCACCTTTTCACTCAACGGCACGCCTACCACTGTGACGGCCCCGCCGGACCTGCCCGTCCTGTGGGTCCTGCGCGACCTCCTCGGCGTGACCGGACCCAAGTACGGCTGCGGCGTCGACGAATGCCGAGCCTGCACCTGTCACGTCGACGGCCGGGCCTTCGCCACCTGCGTCACCCCGGTGTCCGCCATCGACGGCCACACCATCACCACCATCGAGGGCCTGGCCGGCACCGTCCCCGGCGCTGGCCCCGACACGCTGCACCCGGTGCAGCAGGCCTGGCTGGAGCACGACGTCCCCCAGTGCGGATGGTGCCAGCCCGGGCAGATCATGATGGTCTCCGCCCTGCTGGCCCAGCTGCCCGACCCGGCCGCCATCACCGATGCCGACATCGACAAGATCCGCAACGTGTGCCGCTGTGGCACGTATTTCCGGATCCGCGAAGCCATCAAGCGGGCCGGGGAGCTGCTGGCCGAGGGGGCTGACTCGTAGGTATCGAGAACATCATCCATCGACCATGGTGGTCTTCCTGACGGGCGCGGCGAGGTAGCCTCGATGATCGTGCACGCAGTCACGATCTCCGGCGGCGATCCCCTCTGGGATGAGCGTCCCGACCCCGTCCCAGGCGACACCGAGGTGCTGGTGCGGGTGCAGGCGGCAGGCCTGAACGGTGCCGACATGCTCCAGCGCGCGGGACTCTACCCGGCCCCGCCTGGAGCCCCGCCCGACATCCCCGGCCTCGAGCTCGCCGGCGAGGTCGTGTCGTGCGGCAGGCGCGTGAGCAGCCTGTCGCCGGGAGCGCGCGTGGCCGCGATAGTCCCCGGCGGCGCCCAGGCGGAGCTTGCCTGCGTCGAGGAGGCAACTCTGATGCCGCTGCCCGATGCCGTCGCATGGCCGGCAGCAGGCGGCTTCCCCGAGGTCTTCTCCACCGCCTACGACGCTTTGTTCAGGCAGTGCGCGCTCGGACTAGGCGAGCGGGTGCTCGTCACCGGCGCCGCAGGCGGGGTTGGCACCGCGGCGCTCCAGCTGGCCGCCGCTGCTGGCGCCAGGGTGACTGCATCTGCACGCCGGGCCCCCGAGCACGAAAGCGCCCTCGTCGCTCTCGGTGCCGTAGCTGTCGTCGAGCCCGAGGACGACGCCGCGATCGGCGAAGGAGGTCCCTACGACGTGGTGCTGGAGCTCGTAGGCGCCCCGAGCCTCGAGCGCCTGCTCCCCCACTTGGCCACAGGTGCCAGGGTGTCGGTCATCGGCGTCTCCGCTGGAGCGCAGGCTCGAGTAAACCTCCTCGCGCTCATGGGGGCCCGCGCGAGCATCCGGGGCTCTACGTTGCGGTCACGCCCGCTTGCCGAGAAGGCGATTCTCGCGGCGGAGGTGGCGAGCCGGGTGCTCCCCCTCCTCGCGGACGGCACGCTCCGCGTGCCCGTCGCCGCCACCTATCCCATGGAGGAGGCGGCTGCCGCCTACGAGCGCTTCGCCGCCGGGGGCAAGCTCGGCAAGATAGTGCTAAGCGGCCCAGCGCACTAGCGGCCCGGCGCACTAGCGGCCCGGCGCATTAGCGGCCCGGCGCATTAGCGGCCCGGCGCGTAGTGTCGGCTCCGTGAGCATCCTCGGCAACCGGGTCCTGCGCAAGGAGGATCCCAAGTTCCTGTCCACCGGCGGCACCTACGGGGACGACCTGCCCGGCGATCAGGCGCTGTGGGCCACCTACGTGCGCTCCAGCGCGGCGCATGCGCGCCTCACCGGCATCGACACCTCCGAGACCCTGCGCCGTCCAGGGGTGGTGGCCGCCTACGCCGCCAGCGACATCGACCTGCCCCCGCTGTCGCCCGGCCTGCCCGGGATACCCGATGTCATGGCCCGGCCCTTGCTGGCTGCTGGGGTGGCACGCTTCGTGGGCGAGCCGGTGGCCGTGGTACTCACCGAGCAACGCTACCAAGGCGAGGACGCTACGGAGGCAGTGGCGGTCGACTACGAGCCGCTGCCGGTGGTGGTGGACCCCGAGGAGTCCCTAGCCGGGGGGGTGTTGCTGTTCCCCGAGGCTGGCACCAACCTCGCCACCGACTTCAGGGTCCCGCCTGACGAGAGCTTCTTCGAAGGCTGCGAGGTGGTGGTCCGCCAGAGGGTGCTCAACCCCCGGGTGGCCCCCTGCCCAATGGAGGTGCGCACCTCGATGGCCTCGTGGGGCTCCGACGGCCGCCTGACCCAGTGGGTGTCCAGCCAGGCCCCCCACGCCTTCCGCGACGCGCTGGCCCGCCTCTACGACCTCGAGCCCGAGCAGGTCCGGGTGATCGCCCCAGACGTGGGTGGAGGTTTCGGGGCCAAGGCGGGCCCCTACCCCGAGGAATTGCTGCTCGGCTGGCTGGCCCGAGCTGCGGGGCGCCCGGTGCGCTGGACCGAGACCCGTTCGGAGAGCATGGTCGCCCTCGGCCACGGCAGGGGCCAGATCCAGGACCTGGCCATAGGCGGCACCCGCGACGGCCGGGTGCTCGCCTACCGCCTCGAGGTGCTCCAGGACGCCGGCGCCTATCCGGCGATCGGGGCGTTCCTGCCGTTCTTCACCAGGCTCATGACCTCGGGCACGTACGACATCGCCAAGGTGCAGTGCTCGGCGTGTGCGGTCGTGACCAACACCACCCCTGTGGTCGCTTACCGGGGGGCCGGACGACCCGAGGCGACCGCGGCCATCGAGCGGGCCATCGACCTCTTCGCGGCCGAGATCGGCGCCGACCCGGCCGAGGTGCGCCGGCGCAACCTGGTGGCCCCGGCCGACTTCCCCTACGCCACCGCCACGGGCGCAACCTACGACACCGGCGACTACCCGAGAGCGCTCGAACTGGTCCTCGACGCTGCCGGCTACTCTGAGCTGCGCGCCGAGCAGGCCCGTCGGCGCGAGGACGGCAAGGCTCCCCTGCTCGGCATCGGCCTGTCCACCTACGTGGAGATCACCAACCCCGTAGCAAGCTTCGGGGAGTTCGCGGCGGTCGAGGTCCTCACGAGCGGAAAGGCCCGGGTCTACACCGGCACCTCCCCCCACGGCCAAGGTCACGCCACCGTTTGGGCGACGCTTGCTTCGGACCAGCTGGGCATACCCATCGACGACATCGAGGTGGTCGCCAACGACACCGATCTGGTTGCCTCAGGAGTCGGCACATTCGGGTCCCGCTCGCTGCAGGCCGGCGGCCTGGCCGTGCACGAGGCGTCGGTGATGCTGGTCGACCAGGCCCGCCGCCTGGCCGCCGAGCTGCTCGAGGCCAGCGCCGAGGATGTCGTGTTGGACAAGGTCGAAGGGCGCTTTCACGTAGCCGGCACTCCGGCTCTGTCCCGCTCGTGGAGCGAGCTGGCCGA
The DNA here is from genome assembly GCA_021801525.1 of Actinomycetes bacterium. Taxonomy (GTDB): domain Bacteria; phylum Actinomycetota; class Acidimicrobiia; order Acidimicrobiales; family JAJYXR01; genus JAJYXW01. The sequence goes on along the minus strand of JAJYXW010000096.1, from coordinate 24,457 downwards.
GCACGTCGCCGATAGCGGGGGGCTCAGGGTGGACCAGCGCTCGGACCCACCGGGGCCCACCTTTCCCTTCGGAGCCCACCTGGCCGTGGTCGAGGTCGACGCCAGCACGGGAGAGGTGCGCCTGGTACGCCTGGTCGCCGTCGACGACGCCGGCCGCATAATCAACCCCCTGCTTGCCGATGGGCAGCGCCACGGAGGGCTGGCCCAAGGGGCGGCCCAGGCCCTGATGGAGGAGTTCCGCTACGACCACGACGGCAACCCGGTCACATCCAACCTGGCCGACTACCCGATGGTCTCCGCCGCCGAGCTGCCCAGCTTCGAGCTGCTGGCCATGGAGACGCCCACCCCGGTCAACCCGCTCGGGGCCAAGGGCATAGGCGAGTCGGGGACAATAGGATCGACTCCAGCGGTGCAGAACGCCGTCGTGGACGCGCTGGCCCACCTGGGAGTGCGCCACGTGGACATGCCAGCCAGCCCGGAACGGGTGTGGAGAACCTTGGCAGAGCAAAGGGGGAAGGGATGAACGAACCGCGTCCGCAATCCCCGTCCGTAAGGGCGGGGGCAAGGACGCTCGGATAACGAACGGAACGCCCCACCCAGATGTCACACCCGTCATCTAACCTCGTACATATGGTCGCAGTGCCCGCCGGAGCAGAACCAAGCAGCGAAGTCACACGCACGGCCATCGTGGCATTCCCGCTCCTTGGTGCCAACTACCGACGAGCACACGATGCTCACCACGTCGCTTCGGGACTCTGGGACAGGGCGGTCGACTGGGTACATGCCGAGTGGAAGGCCAAGCGCAGCCCCGGCAAGTACGACATACAGTCGTTTCTCACCTCGCTGCCGAGAGACGAGCGTCCACTTCATGCCCACACGACCGAAATAATTGCGCACGACCTCCACCAAGCGATCAGGACCTCTCGCACCAACCGGAAGAACGCCATGTTGGTGCGAGCGCCCTGGCGGAAGAAGAACTACCGGCCGCTCAGCTTCTCCAGGGGCTACGGGTGGAGGATACGACCTGACGACAGGCTCAGCTTGTCCCTCGGACGGGGAAGACCTCCCATCGTGGGGCCGTTGCCGATAGTGGAGGACTCTGCCACAGGGGAAGCGGTGCCGGTGGAGCTCTGGGGAGAGGTGCAGCTCTGCTGGGACCAGGACAACCGGCAGCACTCGTTGCACATCCCCTACAAGACATGCCGGCAGGTTTCCACAGGCGAGGCTGTGACGGCCATCGACGAGGGCATCATCAACCCGATGGCACTCGCGACCTACGTGGACGCCCGCACCATCGACGTGACCATCATCAACGGTCGCGAGGCCCGGGCGATCAAACGGCAGCGAAACAAGGCCGTGGGCGCTCTCCAGAGGAAGCTCTCCAGAACGAAGAACGGCTCTCGCAAGCACCGCAGGCTCGTGGCGGCAAAGAAGCGCATAAAGGGCAAGGTCCGCCTGGCACTCAGGGACTTCGACCACCAGGTAGCAAGGAAGGCTGCCACCCACGTCATCGAGCACGCAACCGGCCGCATTGTCATAGGCGATGTCCGCGGCATCGAACAGAAGACCAAGCAACGCCGTCGCATAGGACGCCACGGACGCCAGCAGGTCTCGCAGTGGTCGAGAGGCGTGGAAGAAAAGTACCTGGAGGAGAACACCGGGCTCGATCCCGAGCACCTGGACGAAACCTGGTCCACCAAGACCTGTCCCGCGTGTGGAGCACGCAACCGGCCAACAGGCCGGGACTACCGGTGCAAGAACCCCGAATGTGGGTTCACCTGCCACCGAGACGCCGTAGGAGCGATCAACATACTCCAGAAGGCGATCCACGGGGAGTACGTCCCCATCGGACCGGATGTCACCATCCGTGTCACGTATCTCCGGGCTGTGGAGCGCTGGTCTAGCGATCAGCGCTCTGCACACCGCAAGGTGCAGTGCCGCAAGGCCAGAGCCCTGAGTATCGCCCAGAACCGGGCCTTGGCAGGGGACACCCTGCTTAGCGAGCCGAAGCTAGCAACCTCATCCATCAGCTCCGATCCGTCGGAGCCAGACCCGTTGGTCGCGGTGGCGTGATGTGCGCGATGCCAGGTAACCCCAACCGAGCGGGCGGGCTAGAAGCCCCGTCCGTAAGGGCGGGGAGGTTCACAGTATCCGTCCAGGTGAACGGGGAGCGCAGGGAGGGCGACGTCGAACCGCGCACCCTTCTCGTGCACTGGCTGCGCGACACGCTTGGCCTGACCGGCACCAATATCGGCTGCGACACGTCCTCGTGCGGGGCATGCACGGTCCTCGTGGGAGGGGAATCGGTCAAGTCCTGCACGATGCTCGCGGTCCAAGCCGACGGAGCAGAGGTCACGACCATCGAGGGTCTCGCCGATGGCGAGCGGCTGCACCCCGTCCAACAGGCCTTCTGGGAGAACCATGGCCTGCAGTGCGGCTACTGCACGCCCGGCATGGTCATGGCGGCCGTTTCGCTGCTAGCGGAGCATCCCCACCCGAGCGAGGAAGAGGTGCGCGCTGGCCTGGAGGGCAACCTGTGCCGCTGCACCGGCTACCACAACATCGTGAAGGCCGTGCTGGCCGCGGCCGGCGCCACCGCAGCGGCGCGGGTGGCCTCGTGAGCACGCTCGAGGCTCCCGCTCCGCTGGTGGGCAAGGTGCGCAAGTGATACCGGCCCCATTCGAGTACAAGCGGGCGGCCACCCTGGCCGAGGCCGTCGACCTGCTGGCCGCCAACGGCGAGGATGCCAAGCTGCTGGCCGGCGGCCACTCCCTGCTGCCTTTGATGAAGCTCCGCCTGGCCACCCCGGCGCTCCTGGTCGACATAGGCCGCGTGAGGGAGCTCTCCTACGTACGCGAGGAGGGCGACCACGTGGCCGTCGGGGCGCTGACCCGTCACAGGGACCTGGAGACGAGCGAGGTGCTCCGGACCCACCTGCCGCTCTTGGCACACGTGGCGGGCCAGGTCGGCGACCCCCAGGTGCGCCACCGGGGCACCATCGGCGGCTCGGTAGCCCACGGCGACCCGGCCTCGGACCTGCCCGCGGCATGCCTCGCGCTCGGGGCCACGTTCGAGGCTGTGGGGCCCAACGGGGCACGCTCCGTAGCCGCCAGCGAGCTCTTCAAGGGTTTTCTGGAGACTGCCCTCGGGCCCGACGAGGTCCTCACCGAGATCCGGGTGCCAAAGGCCACCGGGGTGGGCTGGTCGTTCCAGAAGTTCAACCGCCGGGCCCAGGACTGGGCCATTGTGGGGGTAGCAGCGCTGGCCGGACCCCACCCCGGGGTAGCCATGATCAACATGGGCCCCGTCCCCCTGCGGGCCACCGCGGTGGAGGAAGCCCTCGTCGGCGGGGCCAGCGCCGCCGAGGCGGCCGCTCGGTCTGCAGAGGGGCTCGACCCGCCCGGGGACCTCAACGCCAGTCCCGAGTACCGCAGGCACCTGGCCCAGGTGCTGGTGCGCCGTGCCCTGCAGGAGGCCGGCGTCGCCTAGCGCGCCGGGGCCCGGGCCGGCCCGCGCATGCAAGCCCGGGCCGGCCAAATGCGCCCCAGCCGGTAGAGTGGACGGGTGCCGGACAGGCAGCCAGCCCCAGTGATCGCGCCGGGCTCATCGGGATTTCGGTCGCCCTCGGTCGAGGAGATCGCAGAAGCCCTTGCAGCCCACCACTACTTGGCCGACGAGGGCTTGGTCACCTCCATATACCTGGCGCTGGCCCTGCACCGGCCGCTGTTCCTCGAAGGGGAGGCCGGGGTCGGCAAGACCGAGGTGGCGAAGGTGCTGGCGACCTGGACGGGCGGGCAGCTGCTGCGCCTGCAGTGCTACGAGGGCATCGACGTCTCCCAGGCCGTCTACGAATGGAACTACGCCCGCCAGCTGCTGCACCTTCGGGCTGCGGAGTCCGGAGGGGGCGGGGGGACCGAGGACGAGGTCTACAGCGAGAGGTTCTTGGTTCGCCGGCCGCTGCTCACGGCCATCGAGCACGCCGAAGGTCCGCCGCCGGTCCTGCTCATCGACGAGGTGGACCGGGCCGACGACGAGTTCGAGGCGTTCCTGCTCGAGTTCCTTGCTGAGTACGCGCTGACCATTCCCGAGCTGGGCACCTTCCGGGCCGCGCAGCCACCGGTCGTTGTCATCACCTCCAACCGCACCCGGGACGTCCACGACGCCCTCAAGCGGCGCTGCCTGTACCATTGGGTAGAGCACCCCGACTTCGAGCGCGAGGTGGCCATCATCCGCCTGCGTGCCCCGGAGGCCCTGCCCCGGCTGGCCCGCCAGGTGGCCGCCGCGGTCGAGACCCTCCGGACCATGCACCTCTACAAGCCCCCGGGGGTGTCCGAGTCGATCGACTGGGCAGCTTCGCTCGCTGCACTAGGGCGCACCGAGGTGGACGAGCGGACCTTGGAGCTGACCCTCGGCAGCGTGGTCAAGTACCGGGAGGACCAGGCCCGGGTGAAGTCGGCCGGCATCGGCGAGCTAGTCCGGATGGCGCTCTCGCGGGGGGCATGAGGCGGCGATGGCCGCGCAGGCCTCGGCTAACGGCCTTGGGAGCCACGAAGCCGTGACCACCATAGAGCGGATCGTGGCCGGTTTCGCCCGGGCACTCAGGCTCAACGGCCTGGCGGTCCCGACCGGAAGCATGCTCACCTACGCCCGTGCCTTGGGGCTGGTCGGCCTGGACGACCCCGCCAGGGTCTACTGGGCGGGCCGGGCCACCCTCCTGTGCCGTTGCGAGGACGTCAGGACCTACGACCAGGTGTTCGCGGCCTACTGGAAAGGCCGCGGTGGCTGCCGACCGGCGCCGGAGAGCGCCGGGGCCGAGCTCGCCCTCCTCCTCGACGATCCCGATGCGAGGGGAGCCGGGCCTGACGCCATCGAGCCCCGGGCGAAGCGCGGCGAGCGAGCCGTGCGCTACTCAGCCGTAGAGGTCCTTTCACGACGGGACCTGGCCTCGCTCAGCCAGCCGGAATGGGCGGAGGCCCAGCGCCTGATCTCAGCTCTGCGAGTGACGGCCGAGCTGCGCCCGTCCCGCCGCACACGCCCTGCGCGCAGGCGGGCCGGGGGCCGCCCAGACCTGAGGGCCACGGTGCGACACAGCCTGGCTTACGGCGGGGTGCCCTTCGAGCGGGCCTGGAGGACGCCCGTGAGGAGGCCGAGACGGCTGGTGTTCGTCCTCGACGTGTCCGGAAGCATGGAGCCCTACGCCCGGGGCCTGCTGCGCTTCGCCCACGCCGCGGTGACGGCCCGCAAGGCGGGCCGGGTGGAGGTGTTCACCATCGGCACCCGCCTCACCCGTATAACGAGGGAGCTGTCCTCGCGCGATCCCGACGCCGCCCTGGCCGGCTCGGCAGACGCGGTGGCCGACTGGTCGGGAGGAACCCGCCTCGGGTCGGGAATCCAGGAGCTCAACGACTTCTGGGGAGTGCGGGGCCTGGCCCGCGGCGCGGTGGTCGTGATCTGCTCCGACGGGTGGGACCGGGGCTCGCCCGAGCTGCTCGGCTCGGAGATGGCCCGCCTGGCCCGGGTGGCACATCGGGTGGTCTGGGTCAACCCGCTCAAAGCCTCGCCCGGCTACGCCCCTCTGGCTCGCGGGATGGCAGCGGCCCTCCCCTACGTTGACCAGTTCGTGGAAGGCCACGCCGTGTCGTCGCTGGAGCGCCTCGCCGGCCTCATAAGCGGCAAGGACGGCTGTGAGCGGCACGGGAACCCGGATGCTTCGGGCAGAGAAGGATGAGAAGGGGGTAGAGGTGAAAGAGGTACTCGAGGACATACAGCGCTGGAGGTCGGAGGGCAAGCGCGTGGCGCTGGCTCGGGTGGTGGGCGTCGAGGGGTCCGGTCCCCGCCTGCCCGGGGCGACCATGGTGGTCTCCGAAGCCGGCGAGGTGGCCGGCTCGGTGTCGGGAGGCTGCGTGGAGGGCGCGGTGGTGAGCGAGGCCTTGGAGGTTCTCGCCTCGGATGGGCCGCCCCGTATGTGCACGTTCGGCTACTCCGACGCCGAGGCCTTCGCGGTGGGCCTCACCTGTGGCGGGACGCTCCGGGTGTTCGTGGAGCCCCTCGATTGGTGACACCGTGAGCACCCTGTTCGACGCCTTGGCCGCTGCCATCGGCACCGAGCGGCCGGCCACCCTGGCCGAGGTCGTAGAAGGCCCCGAGGAGTTGCTCGGGCGCAAGCTTGTGCTCCTGGCAGGCAACCCCCCGGAGGTACTTGGCACGCTCGGCGACGAAGACCTGGATCGGGTGGTGACGAGGGACGTCGAGGGCGCGCTGGCAGCTGGCTCGACCGTCACCCGTCACTACGGCCGCCACGGGGAGGCCCGGGGCCGCGAGGTGTCGGTGTTCATCGAGTCGTTCGCTCCCCCGCCCCGGATGGTCATCTTCGGCGCCGTGGACTTCACCGCGGCCCTGGCCCGGGTGGCCAAGATCCTTGGCTACCGGGTAACCGTCTGCGACGCCCGGCCGGTGTTCGCGACCCGGGCCCGCTTCCCCATGGCCGACGAGGTGGTGGTGTCCTGGCCGGACCGCTACCTGGCCGAGGTGGGTGAGCAGCTCGGCTGGCGGGACGCGGTGTGCGTGCTCACCCACGACCCCAAGTTCGACGTACCCGCCATCGTGGCCGCCCTGGCCACCCGAGTCGGCTACCTCGGGGTAATGGGCTCGAGGCGGACCCACCACGACCGCCTGGCCCGCCTGAGGGAGGCCGGGGTCGGCGAGGAAGAGCTGAGCCGGCTCATGAGCCCGATCGGTCTGGACATCGGAGCCTGTACCCCCGAGGAGACGGCCGTGTCCATATGCGCCGAGATCATCGCCCGGCGTAGCGGGAGCCAGGCCCCCTCCCTCCGCGATCGGGAAGGGCCCATCCACCGCAAGGCAATGTTGGCCCGGGAGCCGACCTGAGCGGGCTTGCAGCGGTGGTCTTGGCCGCCGGCGCCGGCTCGCGCTTCGCCGGTGAGGGATCGCGCTCGGCGAGCCCGCTTGTCAGCGCTGGCCCCGTAACCACCAACCAGAGCGAGACCGCCCACAAGCTGCTGGCAGAGTGGAGGGGCCGGCCGCTGGCCTGGTGGTCAGTGGCCAGCGCGATGCAGTCCGGGGTGGGCCCGACCTGGGTGGTCACCGGCGCGGTCGACCTCGCTCGGGTACTGCCGGAGGGGGTCCGGGTGCTCAACAACGACCGCTTCGCCGAGGGCCAGGCCACCTCCTTGCAGGTGGCGGTGGCCGCTGCCTGGGAGGCCCACCTCGACGCCATCGTGGTCGGCCTGGCGGACCAGCCGCTCGTTCCGCCATCGGCCTGGCAGGCAGTGGCCGCGTGCGAGGCACCTATCGCCGTGGCAACCTACGATGGCCGCCGGCGCAACCCGGTCCGGCTCGGGGCCATGGTCTGGGACCTGCTTCCCACCTGCGGCGACGTCGGAGCGCGGAGCTTGATCCAGGTACGGCCCGACCTGGTCCGCGAGGTACCTTGCCAGGGAGACCCGGTAGACATCGACACTAGAGAGGATCTACTGAGATGGAGCTGACCAACGAGTTCCGGGTGGGCGTCGAGGTCCCCGAGGCCTGGAAGGTGCTGACCGACATGGAGCGGATCGCCCCCATGCTGCCCGGAGCCCAGCTCGAGGAAGTCGAGGGAGACGAGTACCGCGGGGTGGTCAAGGTGAAGGTCGGGCCCATCAGCGCCCAGTACAAGGGGTCCGCCCGCTTCGTGGAGCGTGACGAGGCCGCCGGCCGGGTGGTGCTGAGCGCGTCCGGCCGGGAGATACGGGGCCAGGGTAATGCCAGCGCCACCGTCACAGCCACATTGACCCCGGACGGAGGGGGCACCAAGGTCTCGGTCGTCACCGACCTCACCGTCACCGGCAAGGTGGCCCAGTTCGGTCGCGGGATCCTGGCCGACGTGAGCGCCAAGCTGATGGGCCAGTTCGCCGAGGCGCTGGAAGCCGACCTGGCCGCCGAGGCCGCGTCCGGGAGTGGACCGGGAGGCGTAGCTGGAGAAGAGAGGCCTGAAGACGGCGAGCCCGGCGAGGCAGCCCCGGAGGCGACGGGACAGCGGGTCCAGCAGCAACCCGACGCGGAGCCGCTCGACCTTCTGGCCCTGGCCGGCCGCTCGACCCTGCGCCGGCTGGCACCCGTCTTGGTCGGGGTGGTCGTGTTGGTGGCGCTGGTGCTGAGCCGCCGGCGGGCCCGGAGGGTGCCCCGACGCGCTAGCGGCGCGCGCTACGGGTCCGCCCGAAGCGCTCCCTGATGCGCCGGAGCGGCTCCTTAGGCTCGAGCCCGAGGCGCCAGCAGGCAAGTGTGGCTACCACCCCGGCGCTGTCCAGTGCGACCACCACGACTGGGGGGATGCCGTTCCCGTAGGGCTCCGAGAGGGCACGGATGTGATACGAGAGCGCCTGGGCCCCTGAGCCCATGTCCCAGAGGAACAGCGCCACCACGGACGCGTAGAAGAAGTCGAGGTCGTCGGCCCACAGGTTCCCGCCGAGCCAGGCGAGGCCGAAGAGCGACCAGATGGGGCCGTCCTTCGTCGGGTGAGGCAGCAGCATCGCGAAGGCGAAGAACGACATGCCGGCAACGAAGAGCACCAGCGGCACGACCTGCAGCCCGCGGCGGCGCATCGGGAGCGCCGCGACGAATAGGAAGAGCGCTGCCGGCACCAGCAGCCAGAGCGCGGATCTCCCGAGCATCGAGCTCGGCAGCACGAGCACGAGCAGGTGCGCAGTCGCCCGGCGCGCTACCTGGCGTATCGCGGATGCGAAGGGAAGCACCTCCGTGCAGGCGAAGAAGGCGATCAGCGCCACGCCGCCCGCTGCCGCCTCGATCCGCCTCGACGCAGGGCTCGCCACTGCCTCGGCTGGCGCCACCCGATCCTCTGGCGCCACCCGATCCTCTGGCGCCACCGGGCTAGATCTCCTGGAGCCTTGCGGAGATCGAAGCCCCGACCTCCGAGCCGAGGCGCCCGAGGAGTGCCGGGCTGCCTAGCGGGGCAGGCACCGTCGCCCATCCGCCCGAGCGCTCGTCCCCGTAGGCCTCGCCCGTCCACAGGAGCTCCCATCGCCCGCGGGGTAGGTAGACGGCCACCTCCGAAACGCCTGGATCGAGTACCGGAGCGACCATCAGCTCGCTCCCGAGCATGTACTGGTGGCGAAGCCCCCACGTAGCCGGGTCTTCGGGGAAGTGGAGGTAGGGATGCCGGGTCACAGGCAGGCCCGCGGAGGATACCTCGCCGGCAAGCGCCCTCCGGTACTCGCCCCATGCCCGGTAGATCAGGCTGCACCTGCGGAAGTGCTCGAGAAGCTCGGCAGTCGAGTCCCACTGCAGGTTCGAGGACGGATCGAGCCCCTCGTGGGTCCGCATCACCGGGCTCAGCGCGCCTAGCTCCATCCAGCGCATCAGCAGCTCCGGGTCCCGGGTGAAGAGGCGCTCGCCCCCCCACGGGTTCGGGAGCGACAGGTAGCCCCCGACGTCGGCATGGAGCACCGAGAACCCCGACAGTCCGCCCGAGACCATGCCGCACACGGCGCTCTTCATACCGTCGTGCTCGTCCCAGGTCTGGAGCTGGTCACCGAGCCAGCCGAGCGTGAGATGCCGCGGGCTATCCGTGAAGCCCGAGCGATGGAAGGGGAGCATCTCGCCGGGCCTGGTGGTCGAGTCGGCTGCCCGGCGGTTCACCTCGGCCCAGACGACCGGGTAGGAGTTGTGGAAGCTGCGCGGGTCGCCGGCGGCGATGCGCACGCCCTGCATCGGCAGCCCTTCGGCGAAGTCGGCCATCCACCCCGAGCACCCGGTCTCCTCCGCCATGCCTGCGATCACCCCGGATATCCACTCACCTGCGTCGGGGTTGGACAGGTCCACCACGGCCGATCCCACGTCGCTGTTGGGGATCATGTAAGGCGCACCGTCGTCGTCTGTCACGAGGTAGCCCCGTGCCAGCGCGTGAGCGTAGAGCACGTCGTGGCCGGGGGTGGTGGATAGGTACGGGTTCACGTAGGTGAGCACCCGGATGCCTCGCTCGGCAAGGCGAGCCACCATGTCGCGCCACCCGGGGTAGCGCTCCTCGTCGAGACGCCAGTCCCACCAGAGCTGGCTCCCGAAGGCCGATTCGCGCCTACCGCACCAGTCCTGCAGCCAAAGCGCCGAGAGCGCCACACCCGCCCGGTCCGCGCACTCGAGCGCCTCCTCGACGCGGGCGGTGCCGCCCTGGAGCCCGAGGATCGCTCCCTCGTGCACCCAGGTGGGCAGTGGCCGCATCCTGCCCGTGTAGGCGCTCGCCAAGCCGAGCAGCTCGACCGGGTCGGAAGCGGCGAAGACGTGGGCTGCAAGGCGCTTCGCGTGGTGCTCGAGGCGGGCCTCTTCAGGGCGGCTCAGGTCCACCTCCCCGTACTCGCTCCCCTCGAGCAGCACCGATCGCCCGGCGCTCGTGTGCCAGAACGCCGACGGGCTCCCCGTGGACACCGGCGTGCCACCGGCCCCGGGGATCAGCGCGTTCACTCCGTCGGTCACCACCGGCAGGCCCCTGCCGATGCCGTGCTCCTGCGAGACGAGGGGGACCACCTGACCCGAGAGGTCGCAATAGGTGAGCTGCTCCCCGAAGCCGAAGAACGCCTCCTCAGGCTCCGAGCGCATCCGAAGCACGAGGCGCGTCACGCCTGTCGCTCTGGCGGCGGCCCAGCCGGAGATGTCGAGGGCGGCCTCGATCCTCAGATCCCCGTCCGAGACCTCGCTCAGCACGACCTCGAAGCCCGCAGTGGAGCCGGCATCGCTTCCCTCGGACACCAGGCGGCCCCGCAGACGCAGCGAGCCAGAGGCTGCGCTCTCGACGCGCTCGACGCGCTCCACGCTCTCCACGCTCTCCACGACCGTCACCGGCAGAGACGCCGATGGCGCGCAGGCGACCTCGAAGCTCCCTCCGAAGTGGTCCTCGTAGGAGACCTCCCCGTGGAGGGCACCGAGGAAGCGCCCGTCCGGCGGGGTCTCGAAAAGGACCGCCCCCGCGCGCTGGCTACAACGCGGATGGCGCACGGCTATCACGACCGGTCCGGGCACTACCGGTCCGGGAAGGGCGTCCCCGAGCGGGCGGATCTCGACCTCGAACGCGCCTGCGCTCATGGTCATGCTGCCGGCCGCGCTCGCGCCGGCCGCGCGACTCGCGCCAGACCCGCCAGAGGAGCTCACGGCAGGCCCGCCACGCGGACGGCGCCGCAGATCGCCCTCGCCGCGAGCGTGCGCACCAAGTCCACCGGGGCGCCGACTACTCCGACGGACGCCGCCACGAAGGCGTCGCCGTCGGCGAGAGTATGAACCGGGTCCACTGCCCGGGCCAGGCCGTCGTGCGCGGACTGGGCGACGAGGAGGCACTGCGTCTTGGAAAGCGCGGCGTTGGTAACCACCACCCCTACGGTCGTGTTCTCACCGGGAGGGCTGCCGAAAGGAACCCCCGGGTCGAAGGCACCGGCGGGGAAGGGCAGGGGGTCCGCGCCTGGCTCGAGGACGTCGCCGTAGCAGTTCACCACCACGATCGCGCTCACGACGAGCTCGCCCTGGTGCTCGGCCGTCACGCCCAGCCCGCCCGGGCGCGCCGCATCTCGCCCGCGCCACGAACCGATGGTCGCGCCGCATCCGGCTCCGACCCCGCGGCCGGGTCGGGGGTTGGTACCGGCCACCTCGCTGGCTGCCTCGCACGCCGCGTAGCCTTCGCCGGGACCGGGCCGCACCGAAGCATCTCCGACGCCCAGGTCGTACACTGCCAGCCCGACCACTATGGGCACGACCCCCGCGGTGGTCGCAAAGCCCCTGCCCCGCTCCTCGCACCAGCGCACCACACCGTCGCACGCGGCCAGGCCGAAAGCCGAACCGCCCGAGAGCACCACCGCGTCGATGCGGCTCATCATGCGCTCGGGCGCTAGCAGCTCCCACTCCCTGGTGGCGGGTGCCCCGCCGCGCACCTCGCCGGAGGCTACGGCGCCCTCGGGGAAGAGGACCACGCTGCACCCGGTACGGGCCACCTCATCGCTCCAGTGGCCGACGGCCACGCCCGGAACCCTGGTCACCACTTCTCAGGCACCGCTTCCCTGGCGGCGCATACGCGCCAGCACTTCTCCGGCAGCACTTCTCCGGCAGCACTTCTCGTACTGCCACAGAGCACCAGCGGCACCTCAGGGGCTGGCCACGAGCACATGGCGACCGGCGGGCACCCGAACCGTGAGCAGGCAGCCCGAGAGCACCGTGACATGCGCGCCAGCACCGGCACCGGCGCTAGTGCCAGGCACGCTGAAGCCGACCTTGTGGCAGGTGGCGCGGGCGGGGCTCCCGTCGATCGTCACCCGGGAGAGCGTACGCGTCGTGACAGCGGGCCCACCCTTTTCCACTACCGTGCCTCCCCAGAGCACTGCCGTGCCGGCTGGCCCGTCGATAGTCGCGCTCAGGGACTCGGCTCCGGCCGAGGTCGCGAGCAACCGGCCGGGCACGGTATCGACGTGGGGCCCCCCGAGCATCTGGGCGCGAAGCGTATGGCTCCTCAGCGACCCGTCGAGGTGGACCGTGGCCCAGTTGTACCAGTAGCCGATCCGCTGCTTCCAGAGCCAGAACCCCGAACCGACCCGGTAGTGGTTCTGGAGCGAGATCTGCTCGGAGAGCCATTTGTTCCAGGCAGGGGTGGGATTGGACCCGTACTCGTCGACCACGAACGGGGTCCCGAAGACCTTCGCCTCTGCAGCGGCGTTCGCGTAGGAGGCCGCGAGGTCCGCCTCGGGGACGTTCGAGGAGAACGGCGGCGAGAAGACCCCGGTATAGATGTGGACCGCGTATACGAGGTTCGGATCGGCGGAAAAACGCGCTGCCTCCGGCAGGGCGTCGTTGCTCAGATCTCGCACTATCGAGGGCTCGAACCAGAGCGGGGCCACCACACCGCCCGCCCTCAGTCCCGCGATCATGCGGCTGTAGAAGGGGTAGAGGGAGCGCTGCTCGAAGGGGTTGGGCCCGGCGGGCCAGGGCTCGTTCATCAGCTCCACGCCGACCACGTTGCTGGACCGGCTCGCCGCCCCCGCCGCACGGGCGACCGCCAGGGCCGCCTGGAGGTACCACTGCTGGATCGGCTTGCCGTACACCGGGGCATCCGCCCAGAACGCTGCGAACGCCGCCAGGGCACAGCGGGTCGTGCTGAGAACGGTCGTACAGGGAACGCCGGAGTCGAGCACCGCCCATCGCGGCGCGCCGTCGGACTCCGAGCGGGGCTTGCCGGTGAAGGTCGAGTAGTTGTCCTGGTGCATGTCCACGAGCACCCCGATGCCGTAGTCCTTGGCCCACGCGACCACCTGGGCAACCCGCGCCAGGTAGGCGTGGTCGATCACACCGGGCTCGGGCATGATCTCGCTCCACGAGACCGGCAGGCGTAGGAAGTCGAAGCCGAGAGCGGCCATCTCCGCAAAGTCCGATCGAGCGATGGGCGGCGCCTCCTTGTAGTCGCTCTGGTAGGCGACCAGCGCGTTGTCGTCGACGCCGCGCAGCAGGACCGTCGCGCCGGAGGAGCCTGCCAGGTAGGGAGCCGCCTGGTTCGGAGCTGCCTGGTAGGGAGCTGGGCCGGGCTGCAGATGTGAGCCCGTGCGCAGGGGGTGGACGACATGGACACCGCTCATCGCGCGCACGAGACCGGCGCTCACCTCGGGCGCTGCGAGCCCGGCGCCGGCCTTCCCCGCAGGCTGCGGGCCGCTCGAGCAAGCCGCGAGCACGAGCGCGCCCGCGGCGATCACAGCGATCGGAACGATCGAGCGGGCTATCCGAACGGCGGGCACCAGCGAATCGTAATGCTCCAGCCGCCTGCTGCCACTTCGATGTACCTCTTGGACCGGCCACTTCGACCAGCCACTGTGCGCACTGCCGCCAGCGCTGCTCGGGCGGCAGTGAGGGTGACGGCCGTACTTCTTCGCCAAAGAGCGCAATGCCTGCTCATCAGCTTCGTTGTACTCGCAGAGCAGGTTGGCCTACTAGAGACGAGGAGCCAGGATGCACACAGGTCGACGTTCTTTGCCACAGGGCGTCCGCGCGCTTCGGGCGGGGGCGCGGCAGATCGCGGTCGCGGCGGCGGGAAGCGCGCTCGCGTTCGGAGCCATGGGGTTCCTCGGGGCGGCGGCGCCGGCCTCGGGAACGGTGAACGGCCCCGCCCAGGTGGTCGGCGCCGTGAGCGGAGCGCACCTGGCCCAGACGTCCTTCGGCACTGCCGAGCAGTCCAACAACTGGTCGGGCTACCAGCTCGCTTCGCTCGTTCCGGGCACCTACCACCAGATATCGGCGAGCTGGGTGGTGCCCACGGCGAGCCAGGCGGTGCCGGGTCAGTCCGAGGCGTCGGCCACCTGGATCGGTATCGGCGGCGGGTGCGTCCAGAGTGTCGACCTCATCGTTGCCAGCACCTGCGTGGTCGACCAGACGCTGATCCAGGCGGGCAGCGAACAGGACGTGAGCGCTTCGGGCAAGACGGTCACCTACGGGGTCTGGTACGAGATCCTTCCCGAGCCGGAGACCCCCGTCTCTCTGCCGGTGACTGCCGGCGACACAGTGAGCGTGGACATCGCCGAGGGCCTCCCCGCCTCGTGGACGATCACGATCAGCGTCACGAGCCCTAGCAGCACCACCACACTCACCCACACGGCGACGATCCCCACCAACTACCCAGGCCTGGGGCTCACCGCCGAGTGGATCGAGGAGAGCCCGCTGCTCATCGGCACCGGGGGCACGGGCATCTCGAGCTTGCCGGAGCTGAACAGCGGGAACCCCGCCGTCACGTTCTCCCAGGCGCGGCTGAACGGGGCCAAGGACGCGCTCTCGGGAGCCACGCCCATCCAGCTCATAAGCGGGGGCGGGCGAGTCCTCCTGTCGCCGTCTGCTCCCGACCCCGACGCCGACGCCTTCGCCGTCTGCGAGAACCTGAAGAACACATCCCACACCACGCTCTCATGCAGCGCGCCTTCGGCGTCGGCTGACGGCGCCTGACCCAAGCGCCAAAGGGGCAAGCTGATGCGGGGCAGGGGATTCGGAGAACGGGCGCTACAGGCGGTGCCCGGCAGGGCCAGGGCAGGCAGGGCCAGGGCGGGTGATGCGGGCAGAGCCCGGGTGAGCAGCATTGCCGCCGCAACCCTTGCAGCGCTAGCGCTCGCAGCGCTCGTCGTCTCCGGGCCTGACGGCAGCACGAACCCGAGCGGCGCAGCGCTCGGCCTTGCCGGGACCAGCGGCCGCAGTGCTGCCGGCAGGACCGGACCGGGCGAGACCACGCCCCAGGCGGGGGCTCGGCCGGACGGCGGATCTCCCTCGGGCGGCTCCCCTCGGGCGACATCCACGGCGGGGGCTGGGACGCAGACCGCGACGAGGGTCGGGACGATCGAGGTGGCCCATCCGGCAGGGCCGGGATTCGCGGTCGCCCAGTCCAACAACTGGTCCGGCTACGACGAAGGCACGCTGTCGACCGGCAGGCAGTTCGTCCAGGCGTCCGCCACCTGGAACGTCCCGGGCGCATCGCAGGCGGTGGCGGGGCAAGCGGAAGCCTCGGCCACCTGGGTCGGCATCGGCGGCGGGTGCCTGGATACTGGGTGCCTCGCCACCGACCAGACGCTCATCCAGGCGGGGGTGGAGGAGAACGTCTCCACATCCGGCAGCGCCACCTACTCCGCCTGGTACGAGACGATCCCCGCGCCGGCGGTGACCATCCCCCTAGCGGTCGCTCCGGGCGACGAGGTGTGGGTGAACGTGGCGGAGCTGCACACGCCCGGGGTCTTCGGCATCGACATCTTCAATCTGACGACTGGCGGCGCCTTCTTCTCCGAGTTCACCTACCCGTCGAGCCAGCTCACGGCCGAGTGGATCGAGGAGAGCCCCGTCGTCGTGAGCGCGGGCGGATCGAGCGGTGTGGCCCCACTCCCCCGCCTCGCACCGATCACGTTCCACGACACGCGGGCCAACTTCGTCCCGCCGTTCCTGCGCTCGGCGGACGCCATAGAGCTGGTCGGCCCGAGCGGCGCGCCCGTCGCCTACCCTTCCGCGCCTGACGTCGACCGCGACTCCTTCAGCGACTGCACGTACGCCCCGGGCTGCCCCACCCCTGCCGAGGCAGACGCTTACAGCGACTCCTAGTGGCTGAAGGCCTTGCGGCCTGCATGCGCGCCTGCCCCGCTGGCAGGGCCGCCGGAGGGGCCAGGGGCGGAGCCGACTGAGTGACCGGCCGGGGGGCCGACTGGGTGACCGGCCGGGGGGCCCAGGCGGTCCATGACCCGGCGCATGTCCTCCAGGAGCATGCCCGCCAAGTCGAGGCTGAAGCCGTTCCTCACCACCACCCGCAACACCGACTTCTCCTCCATGGCCGGAGGCATCGGGTATGCGGGCACGAGCCACCCCCGACCCCGGAGCGCCTCGGAGACGTCATAGACGCTAGGCCCGGACGGATCCCGCATCGAGAAGGCAAAGGCGGGAATGCCGCTTCCGTCGGAGACGAGCTCGAACGGCCCGAGCTCGCCGACCTCGCCGGCCAGCCATTGCGCCGTCTCGCGGCTCTGGAGCTGCACTTTGCGATATCCCTCGAAACCGAGGCGCAAGAAGCTGTAGTACTGGGCGACCACTTGCGCGCCCGGGCGCGAGAAGTTGAGCGCGAACGTTCCCATCGATCCCCCCAGGTAGTCCACCTCGAAGACGAGCTCGTCGGGCAGCGCAGAGCGGTCCCGCCAGATGACCCACCCGACTCCCGGGTAGACGAGGCCGAACTTGTGCCCGGACGCATTGATCGACTGAACGCGATCGAGACGGAAGTCCCACACGAGATCCGGGTCGAGGAAGGGTGCCACGAAGCCCCCTGAGGCGCCGTCCACGTGCATGGGGACGTCGGGTCCCCCCGAGGCGGCCAGGGCGTCGAGCGCTGCCGCTATCTCCGCGACCGGCTCGTAGGAGCCGTCGTACGTAGAGCCGAGGACGGCCACCACGCCTATGGTCCGCTCGTCGCAGCTGGCCGCCGCGGCCTCGGCCGTCAGGTAGGGGATCTCCGGGCCAACGGGGACGAGCCGCGGCTCCACGTCGAAGTAGCGGCAGAACTTCTCCCAGCAGACCTGGACGTTCGCCCCCATCACGAGGTTTGGGCGATCCGCCGGGAGCCCGGCTGCCGCCCGGCGCGCCCGCCAGCGCCGCTGCAGGGCCAATCCTCCGAGCATGCACGCCTCGCTCGAGCCGGTCGTCGAGCACCCGGTCGCCTCCTCGCCCGGGGAGGCATGCCAAAGGTTCGCGAGGACGCTCACGCAGCGCCTCTCGAGCTCGGCGGTCTGGGGATACTCGTCCTTGTCGATCATGTTCTTGGACGCGCACTCCGCCATGAGGGCCTCCGCCTCGGGCTCCATCCAAGTCGTCACGAAGGTGGCGAGGTTGAGCCTGGCGTTGCCGTCGAGCAGGAGCTCGTCGTGGACTATCCGGTACGCGGTCTCGGCCGGAACTCCGGCTACACCCAGTGCAGACTTGGGTACCTCCATCAGCTCGGAGCCAGTGGCCAGCTGGGCCCTCACGTGGAGCCTGGCGCTGGCCGACTCCTCAGGGTCGTGGACGTGAAGCGGCATGGCAGGGTCCTCTCGGGTCGTGACCCGCCGGTGACGTGAGGCGATGGCGGGCAGTTGGGCTGTAGGGACATCTTGCCCGGCCCGAGGCGGCAGTTGCAGGCGGGTGATGCTGTCGCCTGCGAAAAGAGTCCCTCTCAGCCACCCCACAGCAAAGGCCGCGAGAAAATGGCAAGCATGCCCCGACCTTCCGAACGCGATGCCCCCGGGCGCCATGCCCCTGCCCGCGATTCCTCGGAGCGCGATGCCTACGCACGCGAAGACCAGGGGAAGCCCGGCGTCCGCATATCCTCCACGGTCCGGGTCATCGGGCGCTCGGATTCGAGAAAGGGCAATGCGGGAGAGGCCCGTGGGAGCGGCGGAGAGGCCCGTGGGAGCGGCGGAGAGGCCCGTGGGAGCGGCGGAGAGGCCCGTGGGAGCGGCGGAGAGGCCCGTGGAAGCGGCGGAGAGGCCCGTGGGAGCGGCGGGAACACCTCCCGGGCACTGCGGGGCGCACCTGCATCCCCCACCTCCGCCTCGGGGAGGCCATTGAAGACCATCGCAATAAGCACGACCGCCAGGCCCCGGCACAGACCGGGCCGAGTCATAGGGCATGTGACCTACACCGGCGAGGGATACGTGAGCACCTCGCCTGACGAGCCAGCCTTGGAAGAGGCGCAAGAGGCGCGCTCCTCGGAGCGAGTGCTTGTGGAACGTGCTGGCGGTGCCGGGTCGCTTGGCGGTGCCGGGTCGCTTGGCGGTGCCGGGTCGCTTGGCGGTGCCGGGTCGCTTGGCGGTGCCGGGTCGCTCGGCGGACAAGCTGGCGATCTCGGGGAGATCGCCGAGGAGAGATCCGCCGGCCGCAGGGGCACCAACCGGCGGGACCGTGCTGCAGAGGCGAACGCCCGGCTCACCGCCACCACGGGCATCGCACTCCTCGCGCTCTTGTTCCTCGAAGGGGTGACGGTCCTCGCGATCACCCCGCTCTTCCCCCTGCACATTGCCATCGGCCTCGCCATGCTCCCGCCCGTGGCCTTGAAGCTCGGCTCCACCATCTGGCGCTTCGGGCGCTACTACCTGGGCGACGAGGGATACCGGAAGGCCGGACCCCCGCCTCCCCTCCTGCGCCTCATCGGGCCCGTCCTCTACCTATCGACGATCGTGCTGCTGGTGAGCGGGGTCGCATGGTGGATAGCAGGTCCCTCTACGGACGCGACCCTCGGAAATCTTCACCGGGTGAGCTTCGTGATCTGGATAGCAGCCATCGCCATCCACGTCCTCGGACACCTCGGCCGTGCTGTGAAGCTCGCACGCGCCGACACAGCTCCCCGGGAGCGGGTAGAGCGCCGCATGGCGCGGCAACGCCAGGTCATCGTGCTCGGAACCGTCGTGGTCGGCATCTTGATCGGGGTTGCAACCAGGGGGCTGCTCACGAGCTGGAGTGTCTGGGCACACTTCCCGCTCCACGCAGCACACAAGCCACTCGGCTGAGGCGCCTGGCTGGAGCGGCACGGCGGACCGGCCACCGCGCTGGCCTCGGCTTGACGAGCCTGGCGCCCAAAGCTAACGTGAACGTAAAGGTTATATGGGAGCTGATCACAGGATAGGCATGGACATACACCCGGACCGCCACCCCGAGCGCTACAAGTGGATCGCCCTCTCCAACACAACCATCGGCATCCTGATGGCGTTCATCAACCAGTCGATCGTCCTCATCGCGCTGCCGGACATCTTCCGCGGCATAAAGCTCAACCCCCTGGTGCCGGCAAACACCGGGTACCTGCTGTGGATGCTGATGGGGTTCATGGTGGTGACGGCGGTGCTGGTGGTGAGCCTCGGCCGCATTGGCGACATGTTCGGCCGGGTGAAGATGTACAACCTCGGATTCGCAGTCTTCACCCTCTTCTCGATACTCCTGTCGGTCGCCTGGATGCACGGTCAGGCCGGCGCTCTCTACCTGATCCTGATGCGGGTGGGCCAGGGCATAGGCGCTGCGTTCCTCATGGCCAACTCGAGCGCGATCCTCACGGACGCGTTCCCCTCCCACCAGCGCGGGCTGGCCTTGGGCGTGAACATGGTCGCGGGAATCGCCGGGTCGTTCATAGGCCTGGTCCTCGGCGGCCTGCTGGCCCCCATCGCCTGGCAGCTCGTGTTCCTCGTGTCGGTGCCCGTCGGCCTCTTCGGAACTGTTTGGGCGTACCTGAAGCTCCACGAGCAGGGAGTCCGCACGCCATCACGCATCGACTGGTGGGGAAACCTGACCTTCGGCGTCGGGCTCGTGTCGCTCCTGGTCGGCATCACCTACGGGATCATGCCCTACGGGCACGACACGATGGGTTGGACGAACCCCAAGGTGCTTGGCGCCATCGCGCTCGGCGTAGTGCTGCTCGGGGTGTTCGTCTGGATCGAAACCAAGGTCGAGAACCCGATGTTCCGGCTCCCGCTGTTCAAGATCCGGGCGTTCGCGGCCGGCAACCTTGCCGGCTTCCTGGCCGCGCTCGGTCGCGGCGGCATGATGTTCATCCTCATAATCTGGCTCCAGGGGATCTGGCTCCCCCAGCACGGCTTCAGCTTCGCCTCCACCCCGCTTTGGGCAGGCATATACATGCTGCCGATGACGGCCGGGTTCCTCCTCGCTGGCCCCCTGTCCGGCTTCCTCTCCGACCGCTACGGCGCCAGGCCCTTCGCGACCGGGGGAATGGTGATCGCCGCGGGGAGCTTCATCCTGCTCGCGCTCTTGCCCGTCGACTTCAACTACATGTGGTTCGCGCTCCTTCTCGTGATGAACGGCCTCGCGATGGGGATATTCGCGTCTCCCAACCAGGCCGGCGTCATGAACAGCCTGCCGCCCGACGCCCGTGGATCCGGAGCGGGCATGGTGAACACCGGCCAAAGCTCGGCCATGGTGCTCTCCATCGGGATCTTCTTCACCCTCATAATCGTGGGGCTCGCATCCACGCTGCCCGACGTGCTGCTCCACGGGCTCTCGAGCCAGGGGGTGCCTCTGTCCGTCGCGACAAAGGTGTCCCACCTGCCGCCCGTCGGCAGCCTCTTCGCCGCGTTCTTGGGATACGACCCGATGCGCACGCTCCTCGGCCCGCACGTGCTCGCGCATCTTCCACCCGCCCGAGCTGCCTACATAACCGGCAGGAGCTTCTTCCCGAAGCTCATCTCCGCCCCCTTCGGCACGGGGCTCCGCGAGGCCTTCACCTTCGCTGCGGGCGCCTGCGTCGTGGCCGCCGGGGCCTCGTGGATGAGGGGTGGCAAGTACATCCACGGTGAGCACGGGGACGGAACAGCCAGAGTTGCTGCCACGGTCGCCGCTGCGCCGCCGGTCGCGGATGGGCCGTCTGTCGAGGATGGGACGCCGGTCGCTGCTGCGGGCGAGGTCAGCGACAAGGTCGTCACTTCCGCTGCCCGCAACGTGACCGCATCGACGGACCTCGAGCAGGAGCCGGTAGGAACCACCCCGGGGCCAGCCACCCTGGAGCCACCCGAGGCCGAGGCGGTCGAGGCGACCAGGGCATAGGGGCCCACCTGCCAATGCCGGATCTGCCCTCGCCGGATCTGCCCTCGCCCGATCTGCCCTCGCCCGATCTGCCCTCGCCCGATCTGCCCTCACCCGAACGGCCCTCGCCCGAACGGCCCTCGCCCGAACGGCCCTCGCCAGAGCGCAACCACGCCGGCCGCGAGCAGCGGGCGCCGGGCGAGCGCAGCGAAAGATACAAGTGGGTGGCCCTTACCAACACGACCCTCGGCATGGTGATGGCGACTATCGACTCCACCATCATGCTGATCGCTCTGCCGGACATCTTCCGGGGCATTCACCTCGACCCACTGAAGCCGGGCAACAGCTTCTACCTGCTCTGGATGATCCTGAGCTTCCTCGTGGTGAGCAGCGTGATCGTCGTGAGCCTTGGACGCCTGGGCGACCTCTACGGCCGCGTGAAGATGTACAACCTCGGCTTCGCCGTCTACACGATCGCGTCGGTACTGCTGTCGATCACCTGGATGACGGGGGGGTCGGGAGCCCTGTGGCTCGTGGCCATGAGGGTCGTCCAGGGAGTGGGGGCAGCCTTCTTGATAGCCAACTCCGCTGCGATCCTGACCGACGCCTTCCCCGAGAACCAGCGCGGCCTCGCCCTCGGCATCAACAACGTGGCCGGCATCAGCGGGTCCTTTATCGGCCTCGTGCTCGGTGGCCTGCTCGGCCCGATCGACTGGCGGCTCGTGTTCTTGGTGTCAGTCCCGTTCGGGGTCGTCGGCACCATCTGGGCGTACGTCAAGCTCCACGAGCAAGGAGAGCGCAGGCGCGCTCCGATCGACTGGTGGGGCAACCTGGCCTTCGCAGTGGGCCTCGTGTCCCTCATGATCGGGATCACCTACGGGATCGAGCCCTACAAGACCTCGACCATGGGCTGGACGAGCCCGGCAGTGCTCACCGAGCTCACGCTCGGAGCCACCCTTCTAGTTGTGTTCGCCTGGATCGAGACCAAGGTCGAGAACCCCATGTTCCGCCTGCCGCTGTTCCGTATACGGGCATTCACCGCAGGCGTCCTCTCGAGCTTCCTCGCAGCCATCGGCCGCGGCGGCATGATGTTCATGCTCATCATCTGGCTGCAGGGAATCTGGCTCCCGGAGCACGGCTACAGCTTCACCTCCACGCCGCTTTGGGCGGGCATCCTCATGCTGCCGCTCACCTTCGGGTTCCTGCTCGCAGGTCCGACGTCGGGGATGCTCTCGGACCGCTTCGGGTCGCGCCCGTTCGCGACCGGGGGGATGGTGACGGCTGCCGTCACATTCGGGCTCTTGGAGCTACTGCCGATCAACTTCCCGTACCCGTTCTTCGCCGCCATCATCTTCGTCAACGGGCTCGCGATGGGAGCCTTCGCCTCGCCCAACCGAGCCGGTGTGATGAACAGCCTCCCGGCCGAGCACCGCGGAGCCGGGAGCGGCATGAACTCGACCTTCCAGAACTCCGCCCAGGTGCTCTCCATCGGGATCTTCTTCACCCTGGTCATCGTCGGACTCTCGAGCACCCTGCCGGCAAGCCTTTTCACCGGGCTGCTCCACGAGGGGGTGCCCAGGGCGGCCGCGCTGAAGGCATCCCACATCCCGCCCGTCTCGACGCTATTTGCCGCTTTCCTCGGGTACAGCCCCGTGCAGCACCTGCTCGGCTCGACCGTTCTCGCTCGCCTGCCCGCCTCGAAGGTTGCCGTGCTGGAAGGCCGGCGCTTCTTCCCGAGCCTGATCGCAGCCCCCTTCCGGGGCGGGCTCCACGAGGCTTTCGACTTTGCGGTGGTCGCATGCCTGATCGCCGCGGCAACGTCGTGGTCGCGAGGAAAGCGCTTCGTCTACAGCTCAGCTGCCGAAGTGCCGGCTGGTGCGGTGCCGGCTGGTGCGGGTGCCCAAGTGCCGGGTGCGGTGCCGGCTGCCCAAGTGCCGGCGGACTCCGTCTCGTCAGGCGCGAGCAGGCCGGCGGGGCGATCGGGGCCGCTGTCTAGACAAACCGAAGCGAGCTCAGCCCGCGACGCGGGCGCGCTCGATGATGGCCGAGAGATCGAGTCCGGAGGGAAGGGTGCCGTAGGCGATGCCACAGTCGTGGCCGAGCCGAGTGGCACAGAACGCGTCGGCGACCGCAGGGTGCCCGTGGCGAAGGAGCAGTGACCCCTGCAGCACCAGGGCCATGGTCTCGACCAGCCTCCGTGCACCTAGCTGGATCGCGTCGATATCGGTCGTGGCTGAGAGCGCGGCCAGGTCGCTCTGCAGGCGCTTTAGCGCGTCGTCGAACCGCCGGTCAGCACCGAGGCCGCGTTCGACCTCTGTGAAGTATGCCTGCACGGTGTCGGGCTGCTTAGTCATTGCGCGGAGCACGTCGAGAACGGCGACGTTGCCCGAGCCCTCCCAGATCGACATGAGCGGTGCTTCCCGGTAAAGAGTCGGCATACGCGAGTCTTCGCCATAGCCATTGCCGCCGAGGCATTCGAGGGCCTCGGCGACGTGCATGGGCCAGCGCTTGCACACCCAGTACTTCGACACCGCCAAGCCGATGCGCCGCAGCAACGCCTCGGACTCGTCCCCGGCGATGGCGCGGTCGGTGGCACCCGCGAGGCGCATGAGCACCGTGACGGCAGCCTCGGCGTCGACGGCCAGGTCAGCGATCACGTTGCGCATGAGAGGCTGGTCGACGAGATGCCGCCCGAAGGCCTCGCGATGGGTCACATGGTGGATCGCCTGGGTAAGGCCGGCTCTCATCCCAGAAGCCGCGCCGCCAAGGCAGTCGAGGCGGGTGCCGTTGACCATCTCCACTATGGCCGCCACGCCACGCCCCTCCTCGCCGACCAACCACGCTCGTGCCTGGTCGTACTCGACCTCCGACGAGGCGTTCGACTTGTTGCCGAGCTTGTCCTTCAAGCGCTGTATGTACATGGCGTTGCGGCTTCCGTCGGGGAGCACCCGCGGCAAGAAGAAGCACGACAGCCCGCCGGGAGCCTGGGCGAGGATAAGAAAGACGTCGCTCATCGGTGCCGAGGTGAACCACTTGTGGCCGGTGACCAGGTACGAACCGTCACCCTGTGCCACGGCGCGCGTGGTGTTGCTCCGCACGTCCGAACCGCCCTGCTTCTCTGTCATCGACATGCCGGCGATCAATCCGCGCTTGGTGAGCGGTGCCCGCAGGCCTGGCTCGTAGTGCCGGCTGGCGAACAGCGGCTCGTACAGCGCTGCTAGCTCCGGGGCGTGGCGGAGCGCCGGCACGACCGAGTAGGTCATGGAGATCGGGCACATGTGTCCGGAGTCGACCTGCCAGACGTAGGACTTCGCGGCCCGGGCGGCGTGCGCACCGGGGCGCTCCTCGTGCCAGGCGGCCGCGTGCAGCCCGGCGCCCACCGCCATCTGCATTGGTAGTCAGGGGCGCGGTG
>JAJYXW010000173.1:5090-14229 GCA_021801525.1 Actinomycetes bacterium | reverse complement strand
CCTCATCGCACGGACCTCATCGCACGGACCTCATCGCACGGACCTCCGGCGGGCCCCAGTCACCGGGCGCGAGCCCTCATGATGGTCCAGCAGGCCTGCCAGGGCCAGTCCCTTCATCACCTCGGCCACCATCGCCCTTCGCGCCCGCTCCAAAGAAAAGACGCCGAGACGCTCACGGCTTGCGGCAACGAGGCGACGGCGCAGGCCTGGCGACCCCGAGAGCACCTGGTGCACCGCAGCGGCCACCACCGCGGGGGACTTGACCGGCAGAACCAGGCCCGCCGCGCCCAGCGTCTCGGGGACGGCGCCTGCGCCATAGGCGACGACGGGCAGGTCGTGCCCCATGGCCTCGAGGAGGGGAAAGCAGAACCCCTCGTGGTCCGACAGACAGACGAAGATGTCCGCGCTCGCGTAATAGCCGGCGAGCGACTCGTCGTCTACCGCGCCAGCCAGCTCCACCGCCTCGACGAGGCCGAGGGCATCGACCAAACCCTTGATGGCTGCCGTGTAGAGCGGATGCCCCTGGCCGCCGACCAGAACCAGGCGAGCGCCGGGATCGTAGGCACGCCTGTAGGCGTATAGGGCCTTGACCAGATCGTGAGCCGCCTTGTTCGGGGCGAGGCGCCCGACGAACAGCCACCTCGCGCCTTCACCACGGGCGGTGCGGGCGCCGCTAGTATCACCATTGGCTCTCGCGGGAGCCGAGTCGGGCAAGGACTCCCAACCCCCGCCCAGCCTGACGAGCGGCGGGGAAACGGCGGTAGAGCTGTACCCTGCCCGCTCGAGGTCGCGGCGGTTCAGCTCCGACACGCCGATCGCATGCACGGTCCGGGGAACGAGCTGGTGGAGCTGGCGATGCCCCCACACGATCCCGTCCACCAGACCTGGGTCCCACTGCCAGAAGAACGAGGCAGGAGTCAGGTTGTGGTAGTTGACGATGAGCGGCTCGGCGCGATCGAGCAGCATGTCGGCAACGGGGGAGCCGATGGCCAGCTGGTAGACGAGCGCGGTCCGACCCGGACGGCAGAAGCTGCCGAGCTCGCTGTAATGATGGACCATCCCCGCGAAGGACTCGTCACGGTGCTCGACGAAGAGCTCGCACTCCATCCCGGCATCGCGCAAGGCTTGCTGAAGCTGGAGGGTGTGCGAACCCGCAGCATCCCCTGCCCCCAGGGTGGGAAGGAGCAGGTGCACTGCAGGTAGGGAACCTTCAGCCACGGCGGCCACGGGAGCCATCGGCTGCGAGGAGAGCAGCCACTTCGGCCACGAACTGCTCCACCCGCTCCACGCCTCGCTCTAGCGAGAAGAATGCAGCCCGGCGGCGTCCGGCTCCGGCCAGGGCGTCACGCAGCACGGCGTCGGTGACCACGCGGTGCACCGCCACAGCCAGGGCGATCGGGCTCGGGTCGTCCAGCAGCAGGCCACCGGTGCCCACGGTCTCCGGCACGGCGGCAAACGCCCTGGCAACCACGGGCGTGCCGGCGTGCATTGCCTCGACCAGGGGGACACCGAAGCCCTCGTGCTCCGAGGCGCTGACGAACACGTCGGCTGCCCGGTAGTAGGTGGCCAGGGTCTCGGGCGGCACCACGCCGGCCATCCGAAGTGCGTCGGCGACTCCGAGACGGCGTGCGAAGCGCTCCAGGGCACGGGGGTAGTCCTCTCCCATCCCGGTCCCCACCAGGTGCAGGCGTGCATCGGGGTCGAAGATGCGCCGGTAGACGGCCAGGGCCTTCACCAGCTCGTGCTGCGCTTTGTGAGGCGCCACCTTGCCCACGAACAGCCAGTCAGAGCCGCCCGTCTGGCGCTCGGCTGCCAAGCGCCGGGCAAGGTCAGCGTCCGTTGCACGATCGAGTATGCCGAGGTCGAACAGCGGGGGAAGCACGCGCGTGCGGTGGCAGCCGGCCTCGTGCAGCTCGGCCTCGTTGTAGGCAGAGTCGGCAAGCGCGAAGAAGCACTCCGGCGCCAGCTCGTCCAGCTGCTTGCGGCCGAGGTCCACCTCGGCCTGGACCTGCGGAGCCCACGAAGCGAGCATGTGCCCGGGAGTGAGGTTGTGGTAGTCGAGGATCTTGACCTCACTGCGGCCGGCGAACACCTCGGCGGCCGGCGTCCCTATGGAGTGGTGGAACACCAACCAGGTCCCGGGGATGGCTCCACCAGGCAGCGTGTCGAGCTGCCTCGCCTCGCGGCGCACCTCCGGCAGCGAGTCGATGGCCCATACGTCCGACTCGACGCCGAGACGCCTGATGGCGTCACGCATGTGGCGGACGTGGGCACCTATGGCGTCGTGGGCCGCGAACGACGGGACGATCTGATCTATCCGGTCGGGGTATTGGGCAAGCTCCGCCTGCCTGGCTCCCCCGGCGCGCGAGTCACGCCCGGCACGGCGGGCACCCTCATCGCTCACCGCCGGTCGGCAGCGCCCGCTACAGCAGCCTTGGAGCTCCGGGCTGCAGGCTTCCTCGCTACGACGGCGAAGCTTCGGGGCTCACCCGATGGCGGATCGAGCTGGACCCCGATCTCCGCGAGCCCAACTCCTGCGAGCAGGTGCACCCACGTTTCGGGATAAAAAGGGCGCCCAGGAGCGAGGTCCGCTGCCACGGGACCCGCCGTCTCCTCCCAGGCAGACGGCATGGTCCCGACGATCACAACGGCCCCGCCCGGCGCCACCACGCTCTCCGCCTGGCGTACCAGGCGGCGACGATCGACAACCGGCATCCTGTCCACGCACCCGGAGAGCACGAGGCTGCCCAACGCCTCGACAGGTACGGACTCGAGATGCCCGAGCACCTCGTCGCGTCGCACGTCGAGGCCCGCACGAGCCGCCTCGTCGGCATCGATGGAGCCCGGGTCGATGCCGTAGGCGTCGACGCCGGCATCGCAGAGTGCCGTCACCAGCGCTCCAGAACCGCATTCGGCGTGCAGCACCCTGAGCCCGGCAGGGCCACGAGACGCTATCTCTTCGCAGAGGATCTCGAGGTAGGGGGTAGGGTCGGCAGCCGGCGACAGTACCTCCGCGTCCCCGAAAAGTGGCGGTAGCACGACTGCCATGTCCTTCTCCAGCACCGAGAGCCTCTCGTCGAGCAGGTGCAGTACCTGCATCACCCCGGAGGAGAACCGGTTCAGCTGGGTCACCACGTAGTTCACGAACCACGCCTCGGCATGCCACAGCACGTAGCGCGCAGCTCCTTTGACGGTGCGGCGTGAACCTATGGGCACCTTCACGTCGAAGTACGCCGAGCGGTCAGCCAGCTTGAGAGTCTCCGCGAACTGCCCGTCGTCGGTTCCGGCGGGCGTGAAGCGGGCGAAGATCTCGTCGAGGCGGCGCTCGAAGCTCGGGGGGAAGTCACCGGCAGCTCGGCGGCGCCTCACCTCGTCGGCGATCTCGCGGCGGACCTGCTCCATGTACGCCGCGGTGTCATCGCTCTCAAACAGGTCTTCGGGGCTCACTCCGCCTCCTGTTTCGTGGGGCCTCCTGTTTCGTGGGGCCTCCTGTTTGGTGAAGCCTCCTGTTTCGTGGGGCCTCCTGTTTTGCAGGCTGCCGGCAGACCTGGTCAGCCTGCTCCCAGAGCTCCCAGAGCTCGCACCTCTGCCGTTGGCTGGAGGGCCACCGTTCCCAGCGAACGCCCGGGGTTCATCACCTCGAACTGGCAGAGCTGCTCGCGCCAATCGTAGACGGTGCCGCCGGAGCGGCTACGGACACCGACGTTCACCGAGTAGGTACCGTCGAGAAGCGGGACGCTGTCGAACGCGAAGTCCGCCACGCCCGTGCCCGGTACGGCATCGAAGGGTTTCTCCAGTATCTCGGTGTCGGTCCCGAACACGAGGTTGCCTGCGAGGTCGTGGAGCTCGATGGCGAAGACGACGTCTGGCAGCGCCGAAAATGCCTCGAAGGCGACCCACAACCTGAGCGGCTCGCGCGGAAGGAGGTACTGGCGCCTCCCGATGCCGGGGTGCTGGATCTCCGCACCCGTGATCACGAGCGGGCGGGCCGCGCTCGCGGACTCGCCGGTAGTGCTCCGTATCCGGCTCGCGTCGTCGACCACCACCTCCTCGCCGGGGGCGAACTCACCCTCCTCCGAGCCCTCGAGCAGGTGCTCACGGAAGAGGCGGATGGCCTCGCCAGGCGGCCCCATGCCGATCATCTTCCCCTGCTGGAGCACAACCGCCTCGGTGCATATCTGGCGAACGAGGTCCGCTGCGTGGGTGACGAAGATGATCGTTCGGCCTTCCTTCTGGAAGAGCTTTATCCGCTCGAGGCACTTGCGCTGGAAGCGCTCGTCGCCTACTGCCAGCACCTCATCCACCACGAGGACATCGGGGTCCACGTTCACCGCCACGGCGAAGCCGAGCCTCACGTACATGCCCGACGAGTAGTACTTGACCTGGTTGTCGATGAACTGCTCGAGCTCGGAGAAGGCGACGATCTCGTCGAAGCGGCGCTCCACCTCGCGCGTCGAGAGCCCGAGCAGCGAGGCGTTCAGGAATATGTTGTCCCGGCCCGAGAGCTCGGGCTGGAACCCCGCGCCCAGCTCCAGGAGCGCAGCCAGCTTTCCACGGACCACCACCTTGCCCGAGGTGACCTGGAGTATCCCCGAGATGCACTTGAGCAAGGTGGACTTCCCCGACCCGTTGCGGCCGAGGATGCCGAACGTCTCTCCCTCGGGCACGTCGAAGGAAATGCTGTCGAGCGCCCAGAGGTCCTCGTAGGACATCCTCCTCGGGTGCACGAATCGCTCCTTGATAGAGCTGGTCTTCTCGTGGTACAGGCGGAAGCGCTTCGAGACGTCGACGACCTCCACGCCAGCGTTGCCCATCCGAGCTCAGAGCTCCTCTGCGAAGTTGCCCTCGAGCCTGCCGAAGATCGCGAGGGCAACGAGGAACAACACGACCGACACCCCGAGCACGATCAGGTTGGCGACTAGGTACCAGGTCGGGCTGAAGACGAACAGCACCACGCTCGCCGCCACCGGGTGGGTGGTGGCGGCCGCCATGTGTGCGTTGTACAGAACTCGCTGGAAGGTCAGGACTATGGAGCTCATCGGGTTGGCGAAGTAGAGCCAGAGCAGATGGTGGTGGACGAGCCCCGGGTAGAGCAGCTTGAACGCGTAGACGGCCGGCACGGCCCAGAACCACGCGACCAGCAGCACCTCTATCAGGTGCCTGGTGTCGCGCAGGTACACGTTCACCGCCGAGAGGAACACGGTCAGCGCAGCGCTGAAGACGAGCAGGGCCGCAAGGGCGGGTACGAGGAGCCAGAGCTCTCCCCAGGCTGCCGCATGGAGGAAGCCGACCATGAAGAGCGCCATCACCGTCGCCTGGAACACGAAGAACATCATCGCCGTCCCGACCGAGGCGAGCGCCAGGACCTCGCGGGGGAACGCGACCTTCTTTACGATGCCGCCATTGTCGACGATCGAGGTCGTGCCGCTCATCATCGCCGTCTGGAAGAGGTTCCACGGAAGCAGCCCTGCCATCAGGTAGATCGCGTACTGGGGCACCCCGTTGTGCAGCACGATCTGGAACACGAAGAAGTACACCATCAAGGTGAAGGCAGGGTTCAGCATCGACCAGAGGAGGCCGAGAGCGGAGTTCTTGTACTTGACCTTTATCTCCTTGCGGACCAGGAAGACGATCAGCTCCCGTGAGCCCCACAGCTCCAGCAGGCGTCTACCCAGGGTTGTCCTCGTCGCCACCACGCGTGCGGGCTTGTCGCGATGGACTACCGAGCGCGGCTGTTCCCCTTCGCCCGCCAAGTCATAGGAGTAGCCGGAGCTCCCGGCAGCGGGCGCTGCCGAACCCTCGGCGGAAGCCTCGCCAACCTCACGGTCGGGAAGCGCGAGCTTCTGCTCTGCGTCCGGCGTCATGCTTGCTCGCCGCCGGTACCGCCGCGAGCGCAGCCATTCGAGGGTGCCGGCGTACAGCCAGCGCCACGATGCGATGCCTGAGTGGCAGGCCACCAGGCGCGCCCATCCGCTGAGCGTCTGATCACTAGCGTTCCCGCGCCGCCTCGCGGGCGGAGCGGTCGATCACCTGGTCGATGAACCCGTAATCCTTGGCCTCCTCGGCGGTGAACCAGCGGTCGCGGTCGGAGTCGGTCTCTATGCGCTCGACCGGCTGACCCGTGTGGAACGCGATGCGCTCCGCCATCATCCGCTTCAGGTAGACGATCTGCTCGGCCTGGATCGCAATGTCGGCAGCCTGACCCTGCATCTGGCCCGATGGTTGGTGCATGAGTATGCGGCTGTGAGGCAGGGCGAAGCGCTTGCCCGGTGCGCCGGCGCAGAGCAGGAACTGGCCCATCGATGCCGCCAGACCGACACATATGGTGCGTACGTCGCAGCGGACGTACTGCATCGTGTCGTATATGGCGAGGCCGTCGGTCACCGAGCCGCCCGGCGAGTTGATGTAGAGGTCGATGTCGCGGTCGGAGTCCTCCGCCTCGAGCAAGACGAGCTGTGCGCACACGAGGTTCGCGACGCCCTGGTCTATGGCACTCCCGAGGAAGATGATCCGCTCCTTCAACAGGCGCTGGAACACCTCCGCGCTCGGATCGGGCAGCGAGGTCGCGGCGACGATAGGCGATGGCGATGCAGCCGGGTTCAGCCCGGCGAGTGCCGGAACGGCTCCTGTGTGATCACTTGGCATGCCGACGAGGCTACTGGCCCGGAAGGGGTGGGGTTGTCATCCGCGTCACCGATCGGTGCGCACTATGAGCAGGTCGCAAGGAGCATGGCGCGACACGGTGGCCGGGACACTGCCTAGGAGGCGCCCCGACCAGGAGCGCATGCCCTTGGAGCCCACCACCAGCAGGTCGGCCGGCAGCGACTGCGCCTCGGCCAGGAGGACTTCGGCGGGGTCTCCCGGCAGAGCGCGCCATTCGACGTCCGAGACCCCCGAATTGCGAGCGGCACCTGCTGCCGCCGCTGCTATGCCCTCAGCCGCGCCCGCCGAAGTCGTGCGCCAGCTCATCTCCTCGGGCACCGGTTGTTCGCCTGCCGGCTGTGGTGCGGTCGCGCGGACCACCGCCTCGAGCGAGCCGAGCGGAGCCCCGGGCCGGAGCGAGTCGGCGTCGCGCTCGTAGGCACAGACGACCACCAGGCGCGCGTCGCAGGCGCGCGCCAGGGCAGCAGCCCTCGATACCGCCTCGGTAGCTGTGGCTGAACCGTCCGTGCCCACCACGATCGCTCGAGGAGGCAGGGAAGCTAGGGTGCCATCGGGTTCACTGCTCATCGAATGCCCCCATTGTGTACGCTCGAGTTACGCTTGGCTGGCAACGTCATCCGGCTGGCGGTCGTTCGCGGGCGTGGCGGAACGGTAGACGCGCCGGGTTTAGGTCCCGGTCCCTTCGGGGGTGGGAGTTCGACTCTCCCCGCCCGCACCGATCATACGCTGGTCCTGTGTCCGGCGGCGCTGTCGCCTGGCTCAGCAAGCCTGACCCACGACCTTGCCGAGGTCCTGCACCCAAGCAGCGGCACGAACGATCTCGCGAGCGAGCGCTTGGTACGCCTCCCAGAGTGGATGTGCCGCCTCCAAGCCGAGCAGGTCGTCTGCAACTTGCTCGAGGTCGTCATCGCCGATTCGTGCGAGCAGGAGCTCCATCTCCTCGTTGCCTCCGAAGAGCTCGCGAATCGCCCTCGCGGAGAAGCTGATCTGAGCGCTGGAGCCTGCTTCAGGTCGGTCCCGTTCTGCACGCTCGTAGTCGCAGTTCGCGAGACTGCCCAGCACTTGGGGTGCTCGTTCGGGTGCTCGTTCGTGAGTGGCTTGCCGATGCCGCCAGGGTTGTCCCCCCGCAGGAAAATGGGCCTCGCTGCCCGTGCGACGAGCTTTCTTGCGGGCAT
Source organism: Actinomycetes bacterium (assembly GCA_021801525.1). Taxonomy (GTDB): domain Bacteria; phylum Actinomycetota; class Acidimicrobiia; order Acidimicrobiales; family JAJYXR01; genus JAJYXW01. Next base: position 6,391 of record JAJYXW010000173.1, on the reverse strand, counting down.
ACAGATCCAAGTCCGCAGCAGCCAGAAGAGCATCCGGCGCCTTCGCCGTTCGAGGGTATCCCGCCGCGCCCCACGAGAACTTGGGTGTTCCTTCCAAGTGCTCCACTCGGGACATCAGCGCCTGAGCAGAAGAGACGGGAGTGAACGGAAGGAGGATCACGAACTCGTCACCTCCGGTCCGGTAGATGGCATCCTGGCTGCGCAAGACCGAGGACAGCCCCGTGACCAGAGCGATCAGCGCTGCGTCGCCGGCAACATGGCCCTCGGTGTCGTTCAGATGCTTCAGCCCGTCCAGGTCAATTGCGACAACCGTGGCTTCCGCACCCTGGCGCTTGGCAACGGCAATCATCCGGCGGAGCTCCTCGCTGAAGGTCCTCCGATTGCCGACGCCTGTAAGTGGATCCACCCGGGACTCGGCCTCGAGGTGATCCTGCATGCCGAGCATCGCCGCGGCAATGATCCGATTGACGGCCAGGTGTGCCTGCAGCGGATCCACCAGGGCGTCGCGGGCCAAGACGGACTGCAACGCCGACAGGCTTTGGAGCAGATGGCGCGACGACCTCTGCACGGCCCCCCACGCCCAGGAGACCTGTTCCAGGTCTTGGGGAACGCCGCTCAGCTCCGCCATGACCACTTCGAGCAACGCTCTCGACTCGGCCTCTGGTGCGGCAAGCTCCTGGTCTTGAAGAGCAAGAGGCACGTCGTCGCCTGGAGCGCGATCGAAAGCCGGCCGCTCTGCCGAATAGAACATGGAGGCTGCCCTCCATTGCTGGAGCCACACCTCGGCCTGCTCAGGATCCACCCAGTTCATGAGAATATCCACGCCCCACCTGCAGGCTGCACAAGGGTCCGGACGAGCATGGCAGCCATTATCAACGATACTGCCTGGGAGGAGGTGGCCGCCATCCAAACCTCGCAGTCAGGTGCTCCCGCATCTTCGACTGCCGGAAGAAACGGCTCGATCCCCGGGCCGGGCGTGTTCAGCAGGCGGCGCAAGAACAGCTCGGCGCCACCGATCTCGTACGACGGTCGAGTCGCCAGTCGGCTGAGGGGCAGGGGCCTCGTCATCGAAGGTCAGCCAGGCCCGATGCCAGGCAAGAGCACAGCTGCGGTCGCACCCCCCGTCGGCTGCAAACGGCTCGCCACCGCAGCGAGCGCCGCTCAGCGCGTACCACTCGCCTAGAGCGTGCTTCCACCACGGCAGCCGACCACCGTCGTACTCGAGACGACGCAGGACAGGCAGGCTCCGGCCGGCAAACCGGGACATCTCGGGACGAAACGACATGCCGTCGAGCCGGCCG
>JAJYXW010000173.1:0-5080 GCA_021801525.1 Actinomycetes bacterium | reverse complement strand
CTTCACTCTTGACGGTGGCCATCGGCCTCGGCGGAGCCACAACGGGCGGATTGTCCGAAGGCTCGAGCCACTCGTCTCGATAGAACAGGGCACAGGACCGTCCGCACCCCGGGGTCCCGTCGGCCCCGTCGCAGGTCACGTCCCTGAGCACCACCGCCCGCGACATGCGGTAGATCCGGCCGTCGGGCTCCAGGAAGCGGCGGACTGGGCGCTCCACCTCGTACGTGCCCCGGTAACTCCACTGGGCCGGCATGAACGGGGTTCCCCGAAGGGCGTCGTGCTCGTCCAGGATGGCTCGGATCTCCTCTGGGGTCTTGATCCGCACCCGCTGACCGGTCACGAACCGCGACGGGTGACCGCCCGCCAGGGAACGGCGAACGGCGCGTAGGCGCTGCACCCGCCGCTTCGCGTCCCGTGCCAGCCCGAGTGGCCAGGTGTACCGATGCGGCGACTCCTCGAGCTGGCAACGAGCGCCGCCGAGCCACCGGGAGGGGATCGTCACGGCTTGCGACCCCCGGGGCTGGAGGTGGCGCTTCGGGGGCCAGCGCTGCTGGCCCGTGCGGCCAGCCGGCGAGCGGCGGTGCGCACGGCAGCGACCCCGTCAGCAGCCTTCAGCAGGAGCGGATCTGACGTCGCCAGCACATCCGCAACCTCGTAGCCCTGGCGGCTCCAGCTCCGCTTCCATTGCAGGTCGCCGATGGAGAAGTCGATCGGAAGCCCCTCATGGTGTGCCCAGCAGTACAGGTCTGTCATCACGAGGTGTCCGGGGTTGTACCGGCGGTAGTCCTCGTGGTGACCGGTCATGAGCGCCGTCACGATGCCAGCGCCCTCCAGGCCGATCATGTAGGCGAGCGGCACCCCGTCGGCGATGATCACGAACAATCGGAGACGGTCATCGGCCAGCGCCCGCTGTAGCAGGTGAGGAAGCCGCCCCTGGAGAAGGTCCAACTGCATGGGGCTGGGATCGTGGCGGGCCCCAGCGTGGTGCTCGATGGCGCTCAGGCAAGGGAGCAGCGCGGCGACGTCGGCGGCGCTACGGCCGAACCGGTGCTCCAGCGACACTGTGTCATCGGCCAAGCGCCGCCGCGCGACCAGCACCGACCGTAGGTCGCGGTGGTCACGTCGCAGACGCTCTTCGAGCGCCACGGTGGTGGCGACAATCGAGACCAGGGACCGGCTCGTGACGCGGCCAGACCATCCGCTGCCGGCGTCCAAGGGCGAGGGCTGCACGCGCGTGTCGAAGTCGTAGAGCCGTAGAACGCTGCGGCGCCGGCGCAACGCCTCCCAGATGTGGATCACCGCGTGGTCGTGGCCAGGCGCGACCACCAGGCGGTTGGGCTGCGAATGGGGTGCCCCGAGGAAGCGCACGTGGCGCAGCCCGTGGCGAACCTCTGCGGCGAAGGGCCCTACGGCTACGAGCTCCTCGCCGGACCATACGGTCACGAGCTGCAACTGGGGCCGGGAGAAACCGCCCTCGGCGCCGAGGCAGGCCAAGGCCCAGAACGGGAAGGTGAAAATGCTGGCCCCGCTCCGATTAGCCAGCTGCTCCCACGCCGGCTTCAGGGTCTCGGCGTCGCGTATGTCGCCAATGACGCGCACGTCAGCACCGTTTGCCTGCAGGCGTCCGCTGTGGCGTCTGAAGACCACTCGGTCCTCACTACCGACCTTCACGTGGACAGGTTAACGGGTTGAACGCAAGTTACAGCTGCGCCCAAGGCCATTGTCTCTGAGCGCGAGGCGATCGAGCGCTACTGCTTCGACACCCGCTGGCGCTACGCGGCGGGGGTGGGCAGCTACGACTGCGGCGGGTGGACGAGCTTCGCCCACACCGTGCTCGTCGACATGCGGGCCCGCCTGGCCCGCTCCGCGGACCCCGCCGGATCTTCACAGTCACCGTAGAGGCCACCGGAGCAGCCGGGCTCGTCGGTGAGAAGCGGATCCTCGACTCGACCCCGGTCTACGACGCGGTGACGACGATGGACACGATCACCCTCATCCGCTCGGCGATGCGCTGGCCGCTTTGGTTGTCAGGTACGCCGGACGGTCTACACCCCGCGCGCGCCAAGTGGTGGATCATCGCGCGCATCACGCGATAGCCTGGTCAGGGCCGGTTTCCGGGCACCTGACCTGTCACAAGGAAGGATCCATTGACGATCCCGCCCTACTGCCCAAGTACGACCACCCCCAGCGTGTGCCGCGACGAGGGCGGGGTGGAGCTCCACGGCGTGCCCGAAGACGGCGGCCTGCCAACCGTGTCGGTGATCGTGCCGACGTACCGGTACGCATCGAAGCTGGAGCCAACGGTCCGGGGGATCCTCGACGATCCGGCTGCAACCGAGGTGATAGTCGTCGTCGACGGCTGCCGCGACGGTTCGCTCGAGCTGCTCGAGTCGATCCGGGGCGAGGACCGGCGAGTCGTCCCGATGTTCGTCGAGCACCTCGGCAAGTCGGGCGCCCTCAGCGCCGCGCTCGAGCGCGCCGCGGGCGAGGTCGTCCTTCTCCTCGACCAGGATGTCGTCGCCGCACCCGGCTTGGTATCGGGGCATGCCGCACATCATCAGCCGGGGGAACACCTCGTGGTGCTTGGTTACATGCCGACTCTCCCCGATCAGGCGCCGGGGCAAGTTGCGATGCTCACCGCCCTCTATAGCGCCGAGTACGAGGCCCACTGCCGGCGCTTCGAGGAGGACCCCGAGCTCATATTGCGCCACCTCTGGGGTGGCAACGTCTCCCTCCGGCGAGACGACTGCATGCGCGTCGGGCTCGACTTCCGCTACTTCGGCCACGAGGACCAGGAGCTCGGCATCCGCTGCCTGAAGGCCGGCCTGACCGGTCGCTTCGACCGCGAGCTGCTCGCCGATCACCACCATGCCCGGGACGCGGAGTCGTTCCTCTGGTACTCGAAGATGCAGGGGGCAAGTCATTGGCAGATCCATCAGCGTCACGGCGACCTGCTGGGCCGCTATGACCTCGAATCGACCCTCGAGGGGATGCCGGCCGTCGCCCGTTGGCTCGCCGCGTTGGCCGCGACGCCGCGTCTAGGCGATCCGTCAGCAGCGCTGCTCGCGACTCTTGGCGACCTCTTCGCCCGCGTGAGGTGGGCTCGAGGGGAGTCGATGGCATACCGACTGGCCCGCAGGGTGGAGCTGCGCACGGGCATGGCCATCGCGATGAAGGGCCGGAACGCCGACCTGCTGCGAAGGGTGAGCCCGCTGCGTCTCACCCTTCGTTCCGATGCCCGCGCCCGTTCCGATGCCCGCGCCCGTCCCGGCACCCGCCCTCGGGTCGGGACGGCGCATGCGAGATCGAGACGGCGATGAGCCTCGCGCTTCGCGTGGTTCTCTACACTGACTCTCCCGTCATCGGCGGCGGTGAGAACATTGCCCGGCAACTCATGGCCTCGCTCGGGTCTCGATTCGAACCCGTGGTGGTCGGCACCAGGCGAGACGTGGTCTACCACATAGCGAGCGGGCGCCCCGGGATGGAGGCGAGAGTGCTCCCTCCGGTGCGGGGCCGCGGCGACCTCTTCTCGCTCTACGAGCACGTGAAGGCGCTCCGGGAGCTCCATCCCGACGTCGTCCATGTCAACCAGCATCTGTGGTCGGGCCAGTACGGCGTACTCGCGAGTTTCCTGGCGGGCGCGCCGTGCCTGTGTGCCGTTCACGGTGTGCTTCCTGCGTCGAGCACGAGCCAGAGATGCCTCACGATCGGCACCGCTCGTCTTGCGCGGCACTTCGTGGGCGTGTCGCACTCCGTTTCGGCAGCTATCCGCGAGGAGCTGCGGCCCCCCGGCCGCCGCGTGACAACCATCTACAACGGGATCCCGCTCGAGACCCCGCATGCTGTGGAATCCGAGGTCGCCGCCGTGCCGGGAACGATCCTCGGCGTCGGTCGCCTGGCGCGTGAGAAAGGCTTCGACCTGCTTGTCGAGGCGATGGCAAGTCTTCCGGGCCACCGCCTCCTCCTGGTTGGCGACGGGCCCGAGCGAGCACCCCTCGAGGCGCTCGCCTCCAGTCTCGGGGTCGGGGACCGCGTGGAGTTCGCCGGCTGGGTGAGCGAGCCATGGGTCAGCCGTTTTCGCCCGGACGCGCTGGCCGTGCCCTCCCGGTTCGAGGCTATGTCGCTGGTCGTCCTCGAGGCGATGCGTGCGGGTGTCCCGCTCGTGGCGACACGCGTCGGCGGCATCCCGGAGCTGGTCGTCGACCAGGTGACGGGCGTGCTGGTAGATCCGGAGAGCCCGTTGGGCCTGGCGAAGGCGCTCGGCGAGCTCCTCGACGATCCGCGTCGCCGAGACGAGATGGCCGTCACCGGGTCGAAGCGGTTAGTCGAGCATTTCGGGGACGAGAGGATGGTCGCTTCCTACGAGGCCCTCTACGCGCAACTGGCTCGTCGAAGGCCCGCTCCTACTCCGAGGTGCCTGGGTCGACGCGCTTGGCGGGACGGCCACACGTGCGGAGTCGGAGCGTCCGGCGCGCCGAGACCAGCCGCAACGGCCGCAACGGCTCTGGATCATCGGAAGTCGGGACCGTTCGGGCCACCGCCGACCGGCCGTGGAGACTGGCTCCGCGCCTTCGTACAGGTTCTTCCTCCGGAGGTGCGGGCGCGTCTGAGGGACCATGGGAGAGCAGGTGCTCGGATGGTGAAAGGCGCCTCGAAAGCGTCGGCTTCGCCACTGGCTCGCCGGCGGTCGGATGAGGACTCGGCGTCGCGCCAGGTCGTCTCCCGGAATGCCGGGGCGGTGAGAGGGCGAGTGCTCGTTCTAGGCGGCCCGAAGCTGTGCGAGCTCGTTCGGGCATCCAGCCGGGCGATCGAGGAGTGCGTCGTATGGGATCTCGAACCTCGCAATCTCCAGGCCTCGCTGATGGTGGACCTCGGCGAGGACGGCGCGCTCGGAACGGGCGAGTACGACTGTGAGGTCGCCGTCGCAACGTCTTGGCAGCCTGGGGCGAACGAGGTGGCGATCGCTAACTTGTGGCTGGCGCTGCGACCGGGAGGGAGTCTGTTGCTGGCCGTCCCGGCTCGCCGTGCTGATCAGACCCACGCGCTCACGGAGGACGGCCTTCGTCGCGCCCTTGGCAGT
>JAJYXW010000085.1 GCA_021801525.1 Actinomycetes bacterium | reverse complement strand
CGAGGAGTTGTAGACGCTCACCTGGCCACCCGAACCGAGTCCCACTTCGACCAGGTTGGGCACTGTCTCACCTGCCACCCAGTTCAGGTTCGAGGCGAGCGGCCGGCTCTGGCCTGTCGGCCAGAGCGTCAGGTAACCACCACTGGTGGTATCGGTCACGGTCACGTTCAAGACGACCGCGGACACCCCGCTTGCAGGCACGCCACCTTTGCCTGCCACCTGGACCGGGAGCGTGCTGCCAGCAGTGAGGGTCTTGCCCGTGCACTGGTCGGTGAGCCCCGACACGCTCGTCGGCCGGGTGTCGCAGATGCGCGAGGGAGGGAGCGCGTGGTATGCGCCGCCCGCGCTCGAGTGCGCGGCGGCAGATGCCGCTACAGGGGCGAGGAGGCTGCCCGCGATCGCTGCTGCCCCCACCATGGCCGCTCGGAAAGCCTTCTCCGAGTGCCGCCGCAGGATCCCCGAACGACCGCCGTTCCTCTCCCCTCCAACGGGCATGCCCCTCCCCTTTCAGCACCACTTGCCATCACGCTCATGGAAAGCGTGTGGACTCGCACAAGTGGCTACCAGCTACGTGACAACCCGTCAAGATCTACGAAGCACTTGCTGCTATTTCCATATGGGCAAAGGTTGCCTGATGCGGCGCTAGCAGCGCCGGCGGCACGTCTGGCAAGCTCGTTCCATGCTCGCACAGGTGATCGCAGAGGCATCACGGCGCTACAAGGACCAGCCGGCCTACGTGACGGCACGAGGCGAGCAGGTCACCTACGAGCTGCTGGACCGTGCATCTGACGAGGCGGCGGCAGGGCTGCGGCACAGGGGTGTCGGCGAGGGCGACGTCATCGCCCTGCTGCTTCCCTCTGGACCCGCCTACTCGGTTGCATACCTCGCTGCCGCCAAGGCAGGTGCCGTCACCGCCGGTGTCAACGAGCGCCTGGCCGCCAAGGAAAGGCTCGCCTGCCTCGCCGTCGCGGACCCGCGCCTAGTGATCGCGGACCCCGCCGTCGCAAGGGACTGCGACCTGGCCGGCTGGGACTGCGTCGAGGTGGACTCGACGCTGCCGCCACCCCGGGTGCTCGCCGAGCTCAGGCTGCCGAGCGCCGATCCCCCGGTGCTCCCGCCGGACCCGGACCGGCCTGTCGCCATCGTCTTCACCTCGGGCACCACCGGCACGCCCAAAGGCGCATTGTTCGCCAACCGCCAGCTCGACGCCATATCCGAGATCGACGCCGGCAAGAGGTGGGGAGGAGGGGGCACGACGCTAAGCGCCACTTCGTACGCCCACCTCGGGTACATGACCAAGCTGCCTCAGGTGCTGCGCGGCGGCGGGACCACCTACCTCATGGAGCGATGGGACGCGGGCGAGGCGCTCGACCTGGTCGAGCGATGCCGGCTCACCACGCTCGGGGGCATACCCACGCAGGTAGCGCTCATGCTCCGCCACGAGCGCTTCGATCTCGTCGACACGTCTAGCGTGCAGGCGATCGTGATCGGGGGCGGTCCCGCCACACCCGCCCTCGTCCGGGAGGCCCGCGAACGCTTCGGGGCGACCGTCCTCGTCCGCTACAGCTGCACCGAGGCGGGCACCGGCACCGGCACCTCTCCGGCCGATCCCCCCGAGGACGCCGAGACGACCGTTGGCCGCCCACGCGGCTCCGTGGAGCTGACCGTGAGGGCACTGGACGGTTCCCTGCTCGACGCCGGCGAGACGGGGGAGGTGTGCCTGAGATCCCCGGCTTCCATGAGCTGCTACTACCGCGACCCGGAGGCGACGGCCGCCGCCTTGTGGCCCGACGGCGCGGTCCGGACCGGGGACCTCGGCTACCTCGACGATCTGGGACGCCTCCACCTTGCCGGACGGGCCAAGGAAATGTACGTGCGCGGCGGGTACAACGTGTTCCCGGCCGAGGTAGAGGCCGTGCTGGCCGAAGACCCTGCTGTAGCCGACGCCGCGGTCGCCCCCCGCCCGGACCCCGTCATGGGAGAGGTCGGCGTAGCAGTGGTCGTGCCGAGAGACCCGGCGAAGCCCCCCACCCTGGACTCCCTCCGCTCGCACGCCCGGGGGCACCTCGCCTCCTACAAGCTGCCCGAAGCCATCATGATCGTGGAGGAGCTCCCGCGGACGCCTATGGAGAAGATCGACCGGAGGGCGCTCGCCGCCATGGCAGCCGAGACCTCCTGAGCAACCAACTCGAGCGCCCGCGCCCTGCAGGTGCTCAGCCGGCTGGTGGCGCCTCTTTAGCACTCCCGCCTATGACTACCAGGTCGGAGCGCCTGGCCGGGTCGCCGAGCACGTCGCAGACGACCGCGGCCACGTACTCGGGCTGCTGGACCTCGTGGCGCAGGTGCCCCGCTGCAGCCCATTCCTCGATCGCTCGAGAGGCGGATTCAGAGTCCCAGGCATCGGCGAAGCCGGTGAGCGTAGGCCCTACGGCAACTCGCACCGCTCGCAGCCACGGCTCCTCGGCTCGCAAGCCTCGCGCCAGCTCGTCGAGCGCCGCCTTGCTCGCAGCGTAGACGCCCAAGCCCGGCCACGGGTCTCCGACGGAGTGCGAGGAGAGCAGCACGACCGCCGGGTCGACCGCCTCGCGCAGATGCCCTAGAGCCGAGCGCAGCACGCTCGCCGCTCCCAGGAGGTTGGAGCGCAGCACGCCGATCCACACGGTTTCAGTCGCGTCCGCGAGGCGCACCAGCGGCGACGCTCCCGCTGCATAGACAACAGCGTCGATACCGCCGGCTGCTCGGGCCGCGGCAGCAACCAGGGCTTCGCAGGCGCCCTCGTCGCTCACGTCGCAGGGAATGGCGACCGCCCCAGTCCCGGTGGCACCGGCAGCTCCCGCGGCACCGGCAGCTCCCGCGGCACCGGCAGCATCGGCGGCTTCGGCGAGGAGGTCCGTGCGACGGGCAGAGAGCACCACGCGTGCGCCCGCTCCGGCAGCAGCCACCGCCACTGCACGCCCGATGCCGGAAGACGCTCCGACCACGAGCACCCTCCTCCCCCTGAGACCATGGGCCCCCTCCAGGCCGCCTGGCGCGTCGGCGGGCAAGGTGCTCTCGTGCTCCATGGTCACAGCTTGCCACCCCCGCAGGGTCGCTCGCCGTGTGGCTGCCCCCAGCGCGCCCGGCAGCGCGGCTGCTCGGGCCGCCAGGAGAGCGGCCGGGCACGGCTCCCCGCCCGCCATCTACTATTCCCGCCATGGCCGACGGTCCCCCCATACGCCTGCTGCCGCGCCTCGACGCGGAGAACCGCTTCTTCTGGGAAAGCGGTGCCGACGGACAGCTGCGCTTCCTCAGGTGCCCTTCGTGCGGGCGCTACGCCCACCCGCCAGTGCCTCGATGCCCGTACTGCCTTGCTCCGGGGCTGGCTCCCGAGCCCGTGAGCGGTCGCGGCACGCTGCACAGCCTGACCGTGAACCACCAGCAGTGGATCCCGGGATCGGAGCCATACGTGGTCGCCCTCGTCGAGATCGCCGAGCAGGCCGACATCCGGCTCACAACCAACCTCGTCGGCTGCGAGCTCTCCGAAGCTCGCGTCGGCATGCCCGTCAAGGTCGTCTTCGAGCACGTCGAGGACGTGTGGCTGCCGCTCTTCGAGCCCGCGCCGGCACCGGAGCCCGCTTCGGAAGGCTTGCCGGCGGCGCCAGGGTCGGCAGAGTCGGCAGAGCCGGCAGGGTCCCCCGAGGAAGGCCGGGAGCGATGATCGACATCCTCGAGCGGCGGGCAGTAGTAAGCGGCATCGGGCAGTCCCAGGTCGGTAGGCGCCTGCATAGGAGCGACATCGACTTGACTGTCGAAGCCTGCCTGGCCGCCATAGCGGACGCCGGCCTCACCCGTGACGACATAGACGGGATCTCCACCTACCCGGGCGCGGGAATCGGCATGGGTGGGTTCGCTGGCCCAGGCACCCCCGAGGTCCAAGATGCCCTCCGGCTCTCCCTCGGGTGGCACGACGGTGGAAGCGAGGGCGCGGGTCAGGTGAGGGCCCTGTTCTCCGCCTGCCTGGCAGTCGCGGCCGGGCTGGCACGGCACGTCCTCGTCTACCGGACCGTCACCGAGTCGACCGCACAGGGATCGGGCGGCCGCCAGGGCATCGGCGGCTCAGGTGGCGGCTCAGGCGGCGGCTCGGGCGGCGCCTCGGGTGGGGAGCAGCGGGGAGTGCCCAGGTTCTCGGGGTTCTTGCAGTGGATGCTCCCCTTCGGCGCGGTGTCCGCCGTCAACTGGATCGCTCTCGTGGCAGAAAAGCGCTTCCACGACTTCGGGCTGACCCGCGAGCAGCTCGCCCAGATCGCCCTGAACGCTCGGCGCAACGCCGCCTCGAACCCGAACGCCGTCTATCGCGACCCCATGAGTATGGAGGACTACATGGGGGTGAGGATGATCTCGACGCCCCTGTGCCTGTACGACTGCGACGCGCCCTGCGACGGCTCCACCGCGGTGGTGGTCTCCCACGTCGACTACGCGAAGGACGCGCCCAGGCCCGCATGCCACGTGAACGCCATAGGCACCGCCCTGAGAGGCCGGCCGAGCTGGGACCAGTTCGACGACATGACCACCATGGCCGCGCGCGACGCCGGTGCGAGCCTGTGGGAGCGCACCGACCTCACGCCAGAAGACGTCGAGGTGGCCGAGCTCTACGACGGCTTCAGCATCCTCACCATGGTCTGGCTCGAAGCCCTCGGTTTCTGCGGCCGGGGGGAGAGCGGAGCTTTCGTCGAGGGCGGCCGGCGAATAGGTCTCCAGGGTGAGCTGCCCCTGAACACCGGCGGCGGCCAGCTCTCCGGTGGCCGCCTGCACGGCTTCGGCCTGCTGCACGAAGCCTGCCTGCAGCTTCGCGGCGAAGGCGGGGAACGCCAGGTGCGCGTCGGATCGAGCGGCAGGCCACCGGAGGTGGCAGCGGTTGCCAACGGAGGCGGCCCCATTGCCGGCTGCGTGCTGCTCACCAGGCACGCTCCCTGAACGGCTCCCCGGCCAAGGCTCCCCGGCCCAGGCTCCCTCACTCCCTGACACGCACGTCAGCGGACAGGCTACGATTGCGCCGTGCGCCTGCACTACGACGACGACACCGAGGCGTTCCGCTCCGAGCTGCGCTCTTGGACAGCAGCGAACCTCCCCTCCGAGGACGAGCGGACCGAGCCGGTTCTCTCGTCCGCCCACATGCCGGATTGGGCGAGGCGCTGGCAGCGCAGGCTCTTCGACGCCGGGTGGCTCGTGCCCGGCTGGCCGCCCGAGCTCGGCGGGCGAAACGCCACTCCCATGCAGCAGATGGTCTACTTCGAGGAGCTCGCTCGCCTCGAAGTGCCGCGCACCTGCAACCCCCAGGGGCTTTCGATCATCACACCCTCCATCGTGGATTGGGGAACCCCCGATCAAAGGGAACGCTTTGCCCTTCCCACGCTTCGAGCCGAGATCACATGGTGCCTCGGCATGAGCGAGCCCGACGCGGGGAGCGATCTGGCCGGGCTGCGCACCCGGGCCGATCTCCACGGGGACCGCTTCGTGGTGAACGGGCAGAAGGTCTGGACCTCGGGGGCGCACCACGCCGACTGGTGCTTCTGCTTCGTGCGAACCGACACGTCAGCCCCGAAGCACCAGGGGATCAGCGTGCTCCTCATCGACATGCGCTCGCCTGGCATCCGCACTCGCCCGCTTCCGGAGCTGACCGATCCTGAGCACGCCGACTTCAACGAGGTCTTCTTCCACGACGTCGAGGTGCCGGCAGAAAACCTGATCGGCGAGCTGAACCACGGCTGGGCGATAGCAGGGGGATCGCTCGCTCACGAGCGAGGCATGCTCTGGCTGAACGAGGCGGTGGGGATCGAGCGCCTCCTCGACCGCCTCGTGGCAATGGCGACCGACCCGCCAGCAGGAGTACGCCGCCTGGCGGACGGCGCGCGCGCGCGGGACATGATTGCCGGTGCTTACATCCGCTCCCAAGCCCTGAAGCTGCTCGGGTACCGCGGCTTCGCGAAGATCGCGAGGGGAGGCCAGGCTCCCGAGCACTCGTCGCTCAAGCTGCTCGGGAGCGAGCTTCGCCGGCAGCTCGCCCGGGAAGCGACCGCGGCACTCGGATCCGAGGGTGCGGATCTGGGCCTCCACCTCGCCCCCTCGTTCGGGAGGCGCGACGACGAGGCTTGGGCCCTGCACTACCTGCAGTCCTTCGCGGGAACGATCGCCGGAGGCACGTCGGAGATACAACGCAACATCATCGCGGAACGCGTGCTCGGCCTTCCGAGACGCTGAGCGGGGCCGGACAGCGCAGCAGAGCACTGGACGCCCCAGCACAGCAAGGCACGAGACACGGCCAGCCACGAGACCGCTAGCACAGCCAGGCACGAGAGGAGACAGCCAATGCCACAGAACGGACCGGAGGTGCTGGGGCCAACGCCCCGCGACCCCTCCCAGCTCTACTGGGACCCCGACGCACAGACAATGGACCCCGAGGCTCGCCGCGAGCTCCAGGATCGCCGGTTGCGACAGCTCCTGGCGAAGATCTTCGAGATCCCCGTTCCGCTCTTCGAGCGCAAGCTGCGTGCCGCTGGCATCGAGAACCCCGAGGACGTAAAGGGCGTCGAGGACATCTCGGCAATCCCCCTGACCGTCAAGCAGGACCTTCGCGACTCCGAGGCCGCCATCCCGCCCTGGGGGGACTACCGCTTCACAGACCCCCACCGGGCCGTGCGCCTCGGCACGTCGACCGGCACCACGGGGACGCCGACCATCACGCTCTGGACACGCCACGACCTGTGGATCGAGTACGAGTCAGCGGCGCGCACCTGGTGGCGCTACGGCCACCGGCCCGGCATGATCGTCACACACGCGCACCCGGCCTACCTCTACGGCGGGGGCGCCATGCTCTCTGGCGCCTACGAGTACTTCGGCTTCTTGAACATCTGGGTGCCGCCGCCGGACACCGACGAGCTGGCAGAGCAAGGGCTCCGCTTCTGGACGCGGGTGAAGCCTGACATCCCCTTCATGGGCTTCTCGACGGGACGCTTCTTCGAGGTGGCCGCCAAGCTCGGTATCGACCCGCTGGACGCCGGCCTCGAGTTCAAGGGCCTCCCGGGCTTCGGCCTCGGGAAGGGCATGCCTCTCATGACAGCCGGCGCGGAGTGCTACGCGTACGTGGGGGGCGCGTGCGGCCAGGCTCCCGGAGCGCATGTGTGCGAGGACTGGGCGATTGTCCAGGCGGTCGACCCCGAAACCGGCCGCGAGGTTCCCGACGGCGAATGGGGGAACCTCGTCGTCACCACCCTCGACAGGGACAACGGCCTGCTGCGCTACGACCTCGAGGAAGCCTGCGCGGTGCTGAGAGAGCCATGCCCGTGCGGCGAGACCACCATGAGGGCCCTCTGGGGCGGGAGGTTCAAGGACCTCATCAGCACCCAGGGCAAGCGCTTCCAGGCCTCCGAGCTCGAGTCTGCCCTCCGCAGCGTGCCCGGCGTGTCCGAGCCGACTCTCGAATGGCAGCTCGTGCGCCCTCGCCCCGGCGAGGAAGACCGCCCGCTTCAGGTGCGCGTCGAGCGGGGAGCATCCGCCAGCACAGGAGACGATGGAGGTGCCGGGGCGGGCGATCTCGCCAAGCAATGTGTCGGCGCGGTGCGCGAAGCGCTCGGGATAGAGGCGGACGTGAAGATCCTGCCCCGGGAGAGCATCCCGCGCTCGGGGTACAAGGCCGCCAGGGTGGTCGACGAGTGAGCCGCATGCACGAGGTGACGATGGGCGACGTGTTGGAGGGGCACCGCCGGAACAGGCCGGGCGCCCTTGCGGCCGTCTGCGGGGACATGCGCCTCGACTACCAGGCGCTAGGTGAGAGGGTGGACCGCCTGGCGGCCGCCCTGTCTAGCCTCGGGACAAGGCCCGGGGACAGGGTGCTCTGGCTCGGCCAGAACTGCCATCGCCTGATGGAGGGCCTGCTCGCCTGCGCGAAGATCGGCGCGGTTTTCAGCCCCGCCAACTGGCGCCAGAGCGCCGCGGAGCTCGCGTTCGTGATCGAGGACGCCGAACCGTCGGTGGTGATCTGGCAGCAGGCCGAGATCGGCGAGACCGTAGCCGAGGCACGCGCCCTGGCCGAGAAGGCTGTAGGAAGCCCGGCGCAGGATGGGAACGGGGCCCTGGAGGGGAGCAGGGCGCAGGCACCACGCTGGATCTGCCACGACGACGACGGCCCCGACGGTTACGAAGCGCTGCTCTCGGGCGCTGGCCAGAACACCGGGGGGATCGGGGACACCGGGGGGATCGGGGATGGGTTTCCCGACGTCGCGGACAGCGCCGCGGTGCTGATGATGTACACCGCCGCCTTCACCGGCACGCCCAACGGGGCTCTGCTGTCGCACCGGGCGCTGGTCAACCAGGGCGCTCTCGTAGCCCAGCTCCAGGGGATCGACCCTGGCTACGTGTACCTGAACTGCGGGCCCCTGTTCCACGTCGCCACCTTCATGACCACTCTCGCCACGCTCGTGGCGGGCGGGACCAACGTGTTCACCCCCCGCGTGGACGCCGATGAGCTGTGCCGCCTCGTCCACGAGGAACGCTGCACGGGGGCCTTCGTCATGGGCCCGACGATGGACCAGATGGTGGAGGCAAATGCCGACGGCCGATACGACCTGAGCTCTCTGCGCACGTTTGCAGGCAAGCCTGCTTGGACGTCGATGATCACCGTCGACGACAGCCCCTGAGGCCGCCATCCCGGCGGATATGGTCAGACCGAGGTGATGGGGCTCGCCACCTTCGGAGCCCTCGGCCCCGCGAAGGGAAGCCACGGAAGGCCAGCGCCCAACTTGCAGATCGCCATTCTCGGGCCTGGCTGCGATGAGGTCGCGCCGGGCGAGACCGGAGAGATCGCCGTACGCGGGTCGACCGTCATGAACGGCTACGACTCGCGGCGATCCAGGCTGGTTGCACACCCTGAGTGAGCACCTGCCCTACGTTGTAGCGGTGGGTGTCCGTGACCACCAAACGCGCTTGACTCCGTACTTCAGGTCACGTATCCTCTACTCGTGCGGAGAGGTTCAGGACGTCGTGCAATCGTGATCGCGTGCTCTTCTCTCTCTCTCTCTCTCTTGGCCGGGTGTGTAACCCCACCGGCCATCACCAGCCCAACTGAGCTGGCGTCCGGCACCGCCAACTCGAACACCGGGGGTCAGTGGGTCACTGTCAGTTTCTTCGAGTGCACTGACGAGCAAGGCCTACCTAGCTGCCCTGGATATGACAGCGTGTGGGCAGATTCGACCGTGTCCTGGCAGGAGTGGCAGGATCCCCTTCCTCAGCAGGGTTCTTCGTGGTATCTCCTGACCCAGGACAGCTGGACCGGACAGGTCGCGAGCGAGCCCGGTACGCCGCAAGGGCTCCTGAACGACGACGATGTCCAGATTGCTAGCGACCAATCCGTCCACTCGGACGGCTCTGTCATCATATCGACTGCACAGCCGGATTCTTCCCTCGGCTGCCCGTTCCCGGCACAGCTTCCGCCGCTCGAGCCCTGCGCGGAATCGCAGTATAACGGTGCCGGCCATCACTATATCAACGGCACGCACGACACTGCGTATTTTACCTATGAGAGCAAGTACGGATACCCGCCTGACAACAATATCTATGCCGTCGCAGTCCTCACGGGGAACCCCTGAGGACAGGTGATGGGGAGGATGCCATGACCTCAGCTCTCCAGTACCTTCGCAGTACCGCCAGGTTGACCAAAGGCCCCATCTGGACCGCCAGGGCGTGCCGGGCGGGTGTCGTCGCGCTGGCTGCGAGTGTCGTCGCGCTGGCTATCGGTTGCAACCTGGTGCTCACGCCAACCGCCGGGGCTCGCCAGCGCCCCGGGGGTTCGGCCAAAGAGCCCTATTCGCTCGCTGCCCTGCTGAAGCCCCTTTCTGCCGGCAACAGCACTGCCATGCCTGCCGGCGCAGCCTCTAGCGTCGCTTCCGCCCAGGCCCAGCTCCCGACGACCCCAGAGCTGATGGCAGAGCTGGAGGCCGAGCACGTGAGCTTGCGGGTGGGGACTACGCCCGTCGGCATTGCCTCGATCGCTTTCGAGACGATCGGGTACGACGAGAACGCCATCAGCGATGCCGCAGGCAACGCCCTGCAGCTTCACCTGAAGCTCCACGCAGCAATCCGTGAGGTTTCCAACCCGATGATCTCCCTGCCCGAGGCAATCGCCTTCGAGACTCTGAAGCAGCTCCTTCTGGAGCGCGCCAGCGCCCACGGCCAGACGGTTTCGGTCGCCGCGGCGACAGCCCATGCCCAGCAAATGTATGCGATCTACCAAGGGTCGCTGCACTCTGCGCGGCCGACCCCGCTTCCCTCGGGGACGACGCCCTACGAGGAGATTCTTTCCCCATCAGCGATCAGGGGCTACCAGCGGGCCATGACGTTCCAACAGCAGCTCGTAGCCGTAGCTGGGCCGCCAGGACCCGGTATCGACCGTTCGGCCCTCCTCCGCAAGTGGGTTGCCAGCCATCTTGGTGCTACAGGTGGAGTTACGATCACCGGAGTGCCCGGTGTGACGGGGCAGAACGTCGCCTCGTTCATTCCGGCCGGGATCTGAGCCTCTCTGCTCGTGCGGCTGGCAGCGAAGCTCTCCGGGGCGCTCCTCGCAGTAGCGCTCGGCGCGACGGGATGCGTGACCCACGAACAGCGACCGACGGCGCCTGTGCTCCCGAGGACGGCGGTCCCGTCACAGCTGTACCAGGACTCACCCCAACCATCTACTCTCGTCATCGACCGACCGGCTCCTGGCGGAGCTCGTATCTTCGCGAGCCAGTACGTAACGACCTGTGTTCGGTGGCTGACGATCATCCTGATGCAGCGGCACTTGCCGCTGCGATACCAAGCGATCCTGATGAGGAACACGCCGCGCCCTCCACTCGTGATCCTCGCTCATGGCACCGTGCACCACGACATCGTCGTCGCTTACACATCGAGCGCGGTGCGCCAGGTTCTATGGAAGCCCTCTTCCGGCAGGATTGTGTACGACCAGATGCGCCCGGCACACAACTGGGTCGTGTTGTTCAAGGCCCTTCCCGCTCAGGGGCCCACCGCTACCGACACCGCCACCGCTTCGTCGACCGACGGGGTGCTGGAGGCACTGGGCGCCAACGCCCGCGTGATATCGAGCGTCGCCGTCAGACCTCGCAATATCCTTCCGCCCGCGGGTCCGGGGGTGCTCTGTTCCAGGCAGCGCCCCTGACGCCACCGAGCCGCCACGGGGTACTCGAGCGGCGTTCACGGACGCAGACCTCACGGCACCTACACAGGGGAGCTCTCGGCGCTCCGTGAACGGGTGGCCGAGGCGGTCGCGAAGAGATCACCGGGACAGGTGAAGGCCCTGTTCCAAGCCCTGATCCACGAGATCCGGGTGGACAGCACCGACGACATCTACTCGACCTTCAGGGTTCCACTGGGCGGGGACCATCACCAAGACGATGTGGTTCGCGCACCGTCCCGGCCGGTGGGCCGAGGTGGTCGCGCGAGGTCGAGGTGAGCCCAGGTGCTCCCGCGAGCGGGAGGTGAGCGCAGTGGCTCCGACAGCCCGAGGCGAACGCCAGTACCCGCGGAGGGGGGAGGCGGACCCCAGCGCCCGCTGAGAGGCGAGGGTCGCGCTGCCGCTAGCGCGAGGTCGAGGAGGACTCGCGTGCTCCCGGAAGTGCGAGGTGTACTCCGGTGCTAGCGCGGGACCGAGGAGCGCGCTGTGGCTCCAGAAGCGCGAGGTGAGTGCGGGCGACGTTGGCCGTAGACTCCTGGAACCCCTCCAGGAGCGCGCTGTGGCTCCAGAAGCGCGAGGTGAGTGCGGGTCCTCGCGCGGAGCTAGTGCGGGCGCAGGTGCTCCCTGGCGGACCGAGGTGGACTCCAGTGCTCGCGGAGAGCTAGCAGGACCGAGGTGTCTCCGGAAAGAGAAGTGGTCAGACCGCACCGTCCCAGTTGGTTCCCGGGAACCAACTGCGTTCTGCGGGCCGGGGGGACCCGCCGCCTATAGATACCCCCCACAATGCCCTCCCCCCCCACCACACCACTCCCACACACCGCCACCACACCCACTTATCCACAGCCCCCACCGACCATCGAAACGAACACTACGCACACCCCGCAACAACCCCCGTACCGCCAGAATCAGCCGCCCAACGCACGTCGGATAAGCAAGGACACACCGGTGCATCACGATTCGAGCCCCCAGCCGATCCCCATGTGAGGGCGCACCACCGCGCTCGAAACCAGGGGTACGAGATGCTCAGCATCATCAAGATCGGACCCACTTATCCACAGCCCCCACGCAAGATCGCAATCACGCCACGCACCCCCCGCCACACCCCCCGTACCGCCGGAACCAATCGCCCAACCCACGCCGGACAGGCATGGACGGATCGGCGGGCTGCTGCACGAACTTTGCCATCGTCTACTACGAGGAGTACTTATCCGGAGCCGGCAAGGCCCCGCCCCGTGGCTCGGACAGGGCCTCACGGGGTTCGTGGTGGCGACCACTACGGCCGAGACGGGGGGCGGGTGCCGGGGTGTTGGCGGCATGACTGCGTGACGACGTAGCGGCCCTGTTCGGCAACGCTCTTTGTGGATGGGCTGGGACGGCGAGGGAGAATGGCAGGTCCCTGAAACGCGAGGGACCCCCCTCGCCACCAGTTGTCTGCTGTCGTGGGAGGGGGGTCCAGGGCGGGCGAGCCGCCAACTGACGCTTACCTGCCGCCTGATGGGGCAGCGGCGGGCGTCCCTTGGCAACTGGCAGGCAAGCTACCTACCAAGCAGTAGTTGTGACCGCAATGGCCGTGCAATCTCCGTGCAATAGCGAGCGCGTACTACGTACATGTAGTTACACCTACCTGCTTTTAGATGCCCAGGTCAGAGAGGGTACAGGTGTAACGGCGCAGGTCAAGAAAGCGGCGGCAACGCCTTCACACGGCTGAGGTCGGAGGTTCGAGTCCTCTAGCGCCCACCACATCGCCGTATTCGAACTTCGGCGAAGAAAAGAGCAGGTCGAAGGGCTCCTTGTAGGTGGCTTCAACGACGTGACCGGCGCGCACGTGGACCTCGTCGAGCACGGCGGCGTTGAGCAGCCGCCGGGTTCGGTCACCGGCACGTCGGTAGGCGGTGGCACAACGCGTCGAGAACCGGACGGCGAGGCCCATCACCTCCTGCCAGTCGTCGAGGCTCCCGTCGAGTACGCCTTGGCGTGACTCGATGGTGCGCAGCTCGGCACCGATCCGCTCCTGCTCGCGCCGGAGCGTGACGTCGATCGCGGTGGCGTAGTAGGCCTCCATCAGCTTGTAGCGCTCAGCGTCGAGGCGCTCGTGCTGGGTGGCGAGCAGCTCGCGCTCAGCCGTCGTGTCCTCATGACGAGTGGCCACCTCGGCGGCGATCGCCTGACGCAATCCCTCGGCCCAGTCGTCGGGCACCTCGATGCGGCCGTAGAGATCCTCGACTTCGGCTTCGAGCTGGTCGGCGACGACGTAGCGCTCCCGCAGCCGGGTGAGGCGGTAGTCGACGGTGCGTTCCGGACGGCGCACGAGGGCGATGAGCTGCGGCGTGGTCAGCACCCGATGGACCTGGAGCAGCCCGAGGATGTCGTGGTCGATGGCGCAGAGCCGATCGATCCTCGTCGCTACGCTCCGGCCCCCGTTCATCGCCGCCCGCCGAGTAGGCGGAGAAGCTTGACTGCCAACCTTCCCCTACAGTCGGGGTCCTTCGAGACCGCCAGACTTGTGCCCTGACCGGCGTCTTCACTCACGCGAGGCTCGCGAATCGGAGGCAGAGCGATCCGCGAGGTCCAGCGCCACCGACCAACTCGGGACCTTCTCCGTCCAGCAGGCCTCTCCCGGCGATCGGGTCCCCCGCTGTGGTGGACTCGACAGCGTCGCGCGGCGCCGTGCTGATGGCATTGGGGGACGTGGCGATGGTGTCGCATAGACCTCCTTGGACGAGGGCCTTCATAGAAGAACAGGGGGAAGAGGGCCGAAACTGGACAAACTCGGTCGAAGAATCGCCTGACCAGCCGTTCCGTACGGCGGCGCGGACGAGCGTGGGCAGGGCAGCCGCCCGGTGGGGCGGGCGCGGCGGAGCGCAACCGGCCGACCGGTGGCATCAGGACGTTGAGGTTCGTCATGGGCGTGCCCACGACCGGACAGGCGTGCCAGGGAGCGGAGATGAGACCTCGATCCGCCCGCGAAGTCAAGGGCTTTCGAAAAATTTCTCGGACAGCGAGGACGTGCTGGTCAGAAGCCCTTTCGGCGACGCTGGCCCCAGCCCCGCTCCGCCTTCGCCGGGTCTTGGCGGCTCTTCGCGATCAGGCGTGGGGCGGTGCCGGACCGGTGACCCGCCCATAGGCATCCACCACTAGGCGCCCTGCGTCTCCGATTCTTGTTGTTAGACACAAACCAGAACGGAGGACACAGGGCAT
>JAJYXW010000040.1 GCA_021801525.1 Actinomycetes bacterium | reverse complement strand
CGTGACCAGCAGGATCCGCCCCCGCTGCTCCCGGCGCACCTCCCCGTGCAGTCGCACCCGAGGCACTACCGCTTCGGAGCACGCCACGGCGTTTACACCCCCGGCGCCTCGTTCTTCATGGTGAAGGCAGCCACTCGGGGGGGCCCTCACTACGAGGCTGCCGCGCTGGCGCTCCCCGGCGGGACGCTGGTTACGCTCGTCGCGCGAAGTCCGTCCAGCCAGACGATCGAATCCCTCGACCATGTGGAGATCCTGGTCTCGTTGCTGGTGGTGCTTGCGCTGATCGGGCTCACGTGGTGGATCACCCGGGCCGGCCTCCGACCCCTCGAGGAGATGGCAGCCACCGCAGGTGCGATAGCGGACGGGGACCTGTCGAGGAGGGTCGCGTATGCCGACGAGCGCAGCGAGGTGGGGCGGCTCGGCCGGGCGCTGAACGGGATGCTCGCGCAGATCGAGGCGGCCTTCCGTGGCCGGACCGCGTCCGAAGCGCGCCTGAGGCACTTCGTCGCTGACGCGTCCCACGAGCTCCGCACGCCGCTCACCTCCATCCGGGGCTACGCGGAGCTTCTGCGCAAGGGTGCGCTGGAGAGCGAAGAGGATCGCCAGAGCGCGGCAGATCGCATCGAGCGTGAAGCCGCACGGATGGGCGTCCTGGTGGACGACCTCCTTCTACTTGCTCGCCTCGACCAGGGGCGTCCGCTCGACCTGGCGCCGGTGGACTTCACCGAGCTCGTGGGCGAGGCAGTCCAAGATGCCGCCGTGGCCTCTCCCGATCGCCCTCACACCTTCGACTCCCCTGGTCCGCTCGTCGTGCTCGGAGACTCCGACAGGCTGCGCCAGGCAGTGGGAAACCTGCTGTCCAACGCGCGCGTGCACACCCAGTCCGGTACCCCGGTTCACGTGGGATTGAGAGCGGACGGCGGCCGGGTGTTTCTGAGGGTCGAGGACGAGGGCCCGGGGCTCAGCGACGATCAAGCCGAGCGAGTCTTCGACCGCTTCTACCGCGCACCCGGCGCCCCGGCTCGCGAGGGCAGCGGTCTCGGTCTTGCAATCGTGGCCGCAATCGCCGAGGCGCACGGAGGCAGCGCGCGTGTCGTGCGCAGCGCTTCGAGGGGTGCCGCCTTCGAGATCGAGCTTCCTCTCGCGAGCTTCCCTGCAGGCGAGCCTTCTGGCTCGCACCCGGCGCCCAGGAGCCTCGATCGGGGTGGTCGCGAGCGTGTAGGCCACGGTGTAGGCCATGGTGTAGGCCGCGGTGTAGGCAATAAGGTAGGTAATGAGGTAGGCAATGCACGCCCTTGAGTGTGGCGCTGGGCCTGCGGTCCTAGCACTTCACGGCCAGCCCGGACTGGGTTCGGACTTCAGCGAGCTAGCGGGATTGCTCGAGCGCGACCACCTGGTAATAGCCCCTGATCGCCCCGGATATGGCGCATCAGGTGAAGAGGCGATCGGGATTGCAGAAGCTGCACGGCGATTCGCCGCCTTCGTCGAGGAGCGCGCATTGGCACCCGCGGTGGTGGTGGGCCACAGCTTCGGCGCGGGGATCGCCTCACTACTGGCGGCCACATATCCCTCCTCTGTGAGGGGCCTGGTCCTCGTGGCGCCTGTCGGCGTGGCAAGGGCGCTCGGCGTGCCCGACCGCCTGGTTGCCCTTCGGGGGGCGGGCGAGGTCATGGCGATGGGGGCGCTCAGCAGTTTCGGGGTCCTGCTGCCGCCGCTCAGGCGGGCAGGTGCCCGCGCTCCGGCTCCCCTTGGAGAATGGCTGTCGGCGACCCTCCCCGACGAGCGCTACCGTGAGGTTGCCGCGGCCGCCGGGCGCAGGGTCTGGAGGAGCTTCGTGGCCGAGCAGCGTTTCCTCCTGGACGAGATCCGTGCCGTCGAGGAGTCGCTTGCAGCGGTGAGGGTGCCGACCGAGGTCTTGTCGGGCACTTGGGACCTGGTGGTCCGGCCCTGGTCGGCAGCAGCCGTTGCGGATGCCATCCCGGGGGCCAGGCTTGTCACGCTGCCGAGGGCTGGGCACCTGCTAACTCGCGACGCCCCCGAGGCGATCGCTCTCGCCGTGAGGCGGGTCGAGCGCGAAGGAGCTCGATAGGCCCAAGCCAGCCAGAGCGGTGGCCAGCTTCACGGCGGTCTCCCTAGCCTCGGAAGTGGGGTCGGAGCCTGCCACGACCCCCGCTCCCGCCAGCGCCCGGACACGGTTCGAAGAGACGCTGAGTGAACGGATAGCGACGGCCATTTCACCGTCGCCCCTGGAGTCCATCCAGCCGACAGGCCCCGCGTAGAGGCCCCTTCCATCGGGCTCTATGGCCTCGATCAGCGCCAGCGCGGCCTGCCTCGGGCTGCCCGCGACGGCCGGGGTGGGATGCAGGGCTGCCGCGAGGGAGAGGACGCCCGTACCCGCATCGGCCCGGAGCGTGCCTTCGATCCGAGTGGCGAGATGCGCGAGATCGCGAAGGCGCACCGTACGCGCTCTGCTCGGTACCAGCACCGACGAGCAATGCTCGCGAAGTGCGTCTGCAACAGCGTCGACTACGAGTCTGTGCTCGTGGGCCTCCTTGGCCGAGCGCTGTAGAGCTTCGAGCGCTGCGGCGTCCCCGGCCCGATCCCCGGACAGGCGCACGGTGCCGGCCAGAGGCTCCGACGTCACGGCACCCCGCTCCAGCCGGACCAGCAGCTCGGGGCTGGCGCCGAGGAAGGAGGATTTACCCGACACGAAAGCGAACTGCATGGCAGTCGGCTCGACCCCTGCCAGCCTGCAGTGAACTGCGTAGGGGTCCACGGGTGCCTCGAGCACGATCTGCAGCGACCTTGCCAGCACCACCTTCTGCAAATGGCCGGCCGCTATCGAGGAGAGTGCATGCGCCACGCGCCGGCCCAGGTCACGATCGTCTACGTCGAGGCGAAGCTCGCGGACCACCGGCACCGGGGACAGCTCGCTCCGAGGGGAGCTGGCTGCGAGCGCCGCGAGGTGGTCGCGCAGCTCGTCCCTTGGGACCGGTAGGCGTCCGTCGCCTACGAAGGTCACCCATTCGGTGCCGCCCGGTTCGGAGCCGTAGATGACCTCGGGCACCGTCAAACGGGTAGGCGCTCTCCTATCGAATGGAATGGCACCCAGGGCTACCGGCCCGCTCCCGGGCACGGAAAGGTCACCGGTGCACGGTATCGCCTCGAGCGTGGCAAGCACGTGTGGGGCTCGGGCTTCGCCTTCGAGCCCCTCGTGCAGTGGTATGTCGAGAACGCTGCCTATACCCGCCAACGTGCGCCATGAGCTCGCGAACAGAGCTCCGACAGCCCGGCTCTCCCCGAGGGCGAGTCTTGCCGGATCGAGCGGGCGCCCCGGAGGAAGCTGGACGCAAACAGCACGCAGTCCCCGGTCTGTGAGGGCGCTCTTCATGGCTGGGGAAAGCTGGCACCGGCTCCGGCGCCATTGGCATGGGCGGAGGGCGGGATGCCGCACCGGGTGGCCGTGATTATCTGGGCTACGCCGCCGGCGAGCTCGCGGCGCTGCACGCCGGAGAAGCCCGCGTCGCGTACCAGACCGGCAAGCTCGCGTGCTCCAGGCAGGTACGCGACGGAGCGCGGAAGGTACCGGTACGCGTCGCCGTTCGAGAGCGCAGATCCGATGACGGGTACGCAGCGGTTGAACCACACCGAGTGCCCCAGTCGCAGAAGCTTGGACCTTGGAGTCGACACCTCGAGGAGCGCTATCCGTCCCCCGGGGCGCACGACCCTTCCGAGCTCTCCGATGACAGCCGCGAGGTCGGAGAAGTTCCGCAGAGCGAACCCGGAGGTGGCGCCGTCCATGCTCGCGTCCCGGAGTGGCAGGGTGAGCGCATCCGCGCGAACCAGGGGCGCCGGGGACTTGTGGGCGGCGAGCATGCCTGCGGAGAAGTCGACTCCGAGCGGACGCATTGCGCGGCGAGCGAGCACGCGGCAGAAGTCGCCGGTGCCGCAGGCGAGGTCGATCACAACCGAGCCTGCCGGCAGACCGAGGGCCGACACGCACGAGCGCCGCCAGCGTATGTCGAGACCGAAGGTGATCAGCCGGTTGACGAGGTCGTATCGACCCGATATCGAGTCGAACATGTGCTCGACCATCATCGCTTTCTCCTGGCCCGCAGGCAGGCCGGTCCGGGCCGGCCTGCTGTCCTGGCCAGTGGATATGCTCACTGCCCGCTCCGTTGCCTGGCCGGCTCTCCGGCACGCCTCTGGCTGGCGCTGGTGTCCCGTGCAAGGCCACCTCCGGCCGGCTCCCCGGCAGCGGCGCGGCGGACTGCCTCGAGCTCGTCAGGGCTCCCGACGTGCTCCATGTGGGTCATTGCAGTCTCGAGGAGGACTCGCGTGAAGTGGTGTGTGACGAGTGCGATCGTCGCGGGGAGGATCTCCTCGAAGGCGGTGACCAGGTTCACGCTCGCCTCTGGGCCGGCGGCGTTGACGCGCGTTCCCTTGCGTACGTATTCGTCGAAGAGGGCCACAGCTCTCTCCGCGAAGTCCCTGGTGGCGTGGTCGTGCGCCCGGGCGAGCTCGAGGAGCTCGGGCAGCGGCAGGCCCCATCCAAGCAGCCTGAACCCTGCACGAGCCAGTTCCACGTCCTCGGCGGTGTAGCCCTCCTTCGTGCCTATGCGGCGAGGCACGAGGAAACCCTCCGCAGCGAGCGCCTCCAGGATGGGCACGGCCACACCCGTGCGCAGGGCGAGCTCCTCCACATCGATGAGCTCTCCGGAGCCCTCCGGCAGCGTGCGGAGCGCGAGGGCACCTGCCAGGGCCTTGTCGGCGTCGTCGAGCTCGCCACTGGTCATCCGTGCGATCGCAGCGAGGGTTATGCCCCGCGCCCGCAGGGCTCGCACTTGGGCGATGCGCTCCAGATGAGCTGCTCCGTACCAGGCATCCCTTCCGGAACGCCGGGGAGGCTCGAGCAGGCCCCGGGCTTGGTAGTAGCGGACCGTGTCCACACTCACACCGGCCCGCTCGGCCAACTGACCTACCCGCATCTCCATACCGCAACTATACGAGCAGTTGCTCCAACGGTCCGAGCAGATGATTGCCGATCGCGAATGGCCGTATGGGAGGCGACGAGGCAGGCTTGCCTGTCCGGTGGGCCTATCCGCCTGGCCTATCCGCCTGGCCTCTGAAGGCTCAGGGCCTGCGTCGAGCCGTGGCAATCACATGTGGCGCCACCGGGGCTGCGAGCGCGCACGGCTCGAAGCGGAAGTGCCTGGCTGCCACCAGGTCGAAGCCGGCAGGAGAGAGCGCGCCGACGGTGTCACGCGACGTGTGGCAACCGGCAGCGAAGAGGGGCCAGACGACGTCGACAACTCGCTGGAGCCGGGCCGTGCCGGCGCTCTCGGCGCGTACGTGCTCGTAGAGTCGCAGCTCGCCTCCGGGCCTCAGCACCCTGTGCAGCTCCGCGAGCGCTTCAGCCTGGTCCGGGACCGAGCACAGGACCAGCGAGACCACTGCAGCGTCGAAGCTGCCGGCGGAGGCTGGGAGCGCTCCGGCAGTGCCCGCGACGACTACCACCCTCACCGGGGCTCGGCCGGCTGCAGCCACAGCGTGCTCGCGCAGGTGGGGCTCGGGCTCCACGGCGAGCACTGTGTCGACGCTCGTGGGGTAGTGGCGGAAGTTGGTCCCTGCTCCTGCTCCGAGCTCGATGACCCTTCCCGCGAGGCCACGGAGCGCCTCGTCGCGGTGCTCGGACGCGCCGGCTCGCTCTGCCGCCGACGCTATGCGCGGCCACGCCCGAGCGAACATGGGATGGCCTCGGCTGGACATACGAGAGGGATGTTAGAGCCGCTCCGTGCCTTAGCGCCGGTCGTCTCGGTCCGGAGGCCACGGTGTGGCAAGATCCGGCGATGGCCATCGACTTCAGCTTCCCGCCGGAAGTGGAGGATGTCCGGCAACGCGTCCGGGCCTTCGTGGACGAGGAGGTAAGGCCGGGGGAGCAGCGCCTGGCGGCTGAAGGGGCTGGGCGTGCGGACTGGCGGGCGACGCTCCAGGCTCTACGAGCATCAGCGCGCGACCAGGGGCTCTGGCTGCCGCACATGCCTGCGGAGTGGGGCGGCATGGGGCTCGGGCCGACAGCCCTTGCAGCGGTTTCGGCTGAGCTGGCCAAGGCGCGGATGGGCCCCTACGTCGTGAACTGCTACGCGCCCGACGAGGGCAACATGCACACGATCCTCCACTGGGGAACTGCAGAGCAGAAGGAGAGGTACCTTCGTCCGCTCACCGAGGGCAGCACGAGATCGTGCTTCGCCATGACCGAGCCCGAGGTCGCTGGGTCGGATCCAACCCTCATGCAGTCGCGAGCGATCCGGGACGGGAGCGACTGGGTTATCGACGGCCACAAGTGGTTCGTCTCCGGCGCGCGAGGTGCGTCGTTCGCCATTGTCATAGCGCGTACCGAGGACGAGCCTCCCGTCCCCCAGGCCGCTACTTCGGCATTCCTGGTCGACATACCGACCGGAGGGTTCGAGATAGTCCGCGACGTGGAGACGATGTCTGGGAGCCACAACCACTGCGAGATCCGCATGTCGGGCGTGAGGGTGCCCGAGGAAGCGCTGCTCGGAGGACGCGGCCAGGGGCACCGGCTCGGGCAGTACCGGCTCGGACCCGCGCGGCTGGCCCATTGCATGCGCTGGATCGGGCAAGCCGAGGCCGCGCTCGACATGATGGTCGAGCGGGCTACCTCTCGGTACGCGCATGGCTCGTACCTGGCGGACAAGCAGGGTATCCAGTGGTTGATAAGCGAGTCGGCCATAGAGCTCTACCAGGCGAAGCTGATGGTGCTCCACGCCGCGTACCGTATCGAGGCTTCTTTACCGTTCCTGACCGAGGTCTCCATGGCCAAGCACCATGTGGCTAACACGCTGTGGAGGATCTGCGACCGCGCAGTCCAGGTGCATGGCGCGCTCGGCTACTCCAGGGACTCCCCGCTCTCGGAGATGCTCCTCCAAGCGCGCTGGAGCCGCTTCGCCGATGGCGCCGACGAGGTCCACAAATGGCGTGTGGCAGAGGCTGCGATCGAAGCCTGGCGGGCAAGCGGGACCACTCGTGCCGCCACCGGGGACCTGCCGCTTTGAGCTGGCTAGAGAATGCCCTGGATCAGTGGTACCAGATTCGCTGGTAGCTGCGGCTCATCGGGTGGAGCAGTAGCGCCACCAGGGCGACGGAGAAGATGAGCGTCAGGATGCTCGCGCCCTGTCCGCTCAGCATCGCAACCAGGCTGACCAGCAGGTAAAGGACTGAAGCTCCTACAGCGAGGTAGTAGCCCCACCTCCGGTCGTTGGCCATCCCGAACGCTGCCGGTCCCTCTGCCACGAGCAGCAGGAACCACGCGGGATAGGCGCCGATGAGCACGAAGAGGAGGGCTATCGCCGCGTTGAAGTACTGGAGCAACGAGGCGAGTTGCAACGTCTGGGGCTGGCTCGAGTCCAGCCAGCGGCGCTGTTCCATCCGCCCATTGTTGCACCTACTCGCCTGGCTGGCAGGGCGCCCAGCTAGGCTCCAAGCAATGAGCAGCGCTCCGAGGCGACGACCGCAAGGGGGGAAGCCGGCTGGCAGGCCCTCGCCGCGTGCCCCGGCAAGCAGTCGCGCCGAGCGAGCGGACGCGGCTCGCAGAGCCAGGCGCGCTGGTGCTCCTGGGGCCGCCAAGCGCCCAGGCGGTGAGACGGCGCTCCCGGACCACCATCACCGGAACCTGACAGGCGGGTGGGCCCGGGCTGCCGTCTTCGGCGTGAGCGACGGCCTGGTTACTAACGTGTCTCTGATCCTCGGTATGGCCGGGGCTCATCCCGCGCAGGGCGTGGTGCGCCTCGCCGGGCTCGCCGGCCTTGTCGGGGGCGCGTTCTCGATGGCGGCAGGTGAGTACGTCTCCATGCGAGCCCAGCGCGAGCTCCTCGAGCGCGAGCTCGCACTGGAGCGTCATGAGATAAGGCACCGCCCCGAAGGCGAGCGGCGAGAGCTGGTCCATATCTACGAGGCGCGCGGGCTTGCCCCGGACCTCGCCCGGAAGCTCGCCGACGCGATGATGAGCGATCCGGAGAAGGCGCTCGAGACGCACGCCCGCGAGGAGCTCGGCATAGACCCGGGCTCCCTGGGCCGACCGTTCCAGGCGGCAACCTCCTCGTTCGTCACATTTGCCGTCGGCGCCCTGGTGCCCCTGGTGCCTTGGCTCTTCACCGGAGGCGAGGCGGCGACGGTGGCGTCGGTCTCGGCCGGGGGTGCCTCCGCCCTCGTGATCGGCTTCGCGCTGTCGTTCTTCACTGATCGACCACGTGTGTGGTCGGCGATCCGCCAGCTCGCCATAGCGGTGCTCGCCGCGGCAGTCACGTGGTCCATCGGGCACGCCATAGGTGCAGGTGCGGCCTAGACAGTGTGGCGGGGCGGAGCTAGGCCTCGCGCGCAGGGGGACGGCCAACGAGGTTCCAGGCAATGATCCCCGTGACGCCGAGCGCGATGGTCACGACGTCGCTGGAGAGGCCTGGGATGAAGCCGACCCACGACGCTCCTCGCGACGCGGGGCCGGTCTCCATGATGACCGTGCCAGCGAACGAGGCCGCGGCTCCGAGCGCGATGAGAGCTAGCGCGGCCCGCACCCACGCCGAGAGCAAGGCGGCCCGCCGCACCCGCTCCATGGGATCGGGTTGGAGGACGCCCTGACCGGTTCCCTCACCTGCCGTGCCCTCATCTGGCAGGGCCACCGATCCGGCGTCGACCTCGTGCAGGCATACCCATAGGGCACCGAGAAGCACGAGTGCCAGCACGAAGCTGGCCCACCACGATGCTGCCGTCATGGCGTCCGCCGTGATCGAGAAACCCGGACCCATGGCGAGGGGGTTCACGGTCAGGGCGACCGCCACTCCGCCGACCACACCGCTCACGGCCAACGCACCAGTTGTCACCAGCGCGACAACGACCGCCATCTCAGGAATGCTCCAACGGATCCGCGCCACTTCTGCCTCTTCTTCGCGCTCTTCTTCCGCTTCTACGTCGCCTCCGTAGAGGTCATCGAGGTCACCCCCAGCCATCGCGAAAGACTACCAACGGCGGCGGAAGCGATCACTGAACGCGCCGGCGCCTGCGTGCTCCGTCGTGGCTTCTCGGGCAGAAGAGGGCGCGCGTGCATTACCGTGTCAGCGTGCGTGCCCGCGCCCCTGCCTCGTGTGCAAACCTCGGACCCGGTTTCGACGTGCTCGCGCTGGCCATGTCGCTCTACGTGGAGGTGGACGTACGTCCGGCGAACCGCCTGATCGTTCGCACCGAAGGGGAGGGGGCAGGATTGGCCGACGACGCCTCGCACCTCGCTGCACGTGTTGCTATCGACGTGGCCGGGCACGAGCGCCTTGCAGTGAGCGTGACCTCGGAGATCCCGGTCGCCCGAGGACTCGGCTCCTCCGCGTCGCTGGCCGTAGCTGCTGCGGCTGCGGCGGGCTCGCGCGATCCCCTGGCCGTAGCGGCAAGGGTCGACGGCCATCCCGAGAACGCTGCCGCATCGGTCGTCGGGGGGCTGGTAGCGGCCACGCTCGTGCGGGGTGCGGTGCGTGCGGTGCGGCTGCCGCTCGACATGCGGCTCGGCTTCGTGGTGGTGGTCCCCGAGCGGCCGCTCCCGACTGCCCGAGCGCGCCAGTTGCTTCCCCACCAGGTGAGCCGTAGCGATGCCACGTTCAACCTGGGTCGCCTCGCGTTGCTCCTAGCTGGGCTCGCGGACCGTAACGTGCTGGTGCACGAGGCGACAGAGGACCGGCTTCACCAGGACTACCGGATCCCCCTCTTCCCGGAGGCCCCACAGATACTCGCCCGGCTGGTCGAGAAGGGGGCGCTGGCGGCTTGCTGGTCCGGAGCCGGTCCGAGCCTGCTTGCCATCTGCGACGGAGCCGAATCCGAGCGCGTCAGGGACGAGGCCGAGGGCATCCTCGAGTATTTCGGCACTCCGGGTCGCGCGCTCGAAGTTCATCCCGACCTACAGGGGCTCACGATCGATCCGTGAACCACCGTCCCGGGATTCGCCACACGCCCGGCATATCCTGAAGGCGGCTCCGGCCTAGGACGGTCCCAGCCGGTCCCAGCTGACTCCGCCCGTGCCCAGCCGGCGCGGTGTCTACACTTGGGCGGTGCCCCGAAGCTTCTTCGTCCGCACCTTCGGGTGCCAGATGAACGACCATGACTCGGAGCAGATCGCGGCGCTTTTGGCCCGGGAGGGCATGGAGCCTGCGGATGACGCCGAGCACGCCGACGTGGTGGTCCTGAACACCTGCTGCATCCGGGAGAACGCCGACAACAAGCTCTACGGGCACCTGGGTCATCTGAAGTCGCTGAAGGAGAGCCGGCCCGGTCTCGTGATCGCGGTCGGAGGCTGCCTCGCCCAGCGCGAGCGTCACAGCCTGCTCGATCGTGCAAGCCACGTCGACGTCGTGTTTGGCACCCACAACATCGCGAGCCTGGCGCGATTGCTCGATCAGGTAGGTGACGAACCGGTGGTGGAGGTGCTGGACGGTCCCCCGAGCGACGACCCCCGGGATGTAGATCTGGAGAGCGAAGAGTGGGCCCTGGTGGGCTCGAGTGGCCAGGCTGGTGAGGGCGCGCCCGGGTCGCTTCGGGGGGCAGCGCCGTCGGCGTACGTGACCATCCAACGGGGCTGTGACAACTCCTGCACGTTCTGCACAGTTCCCATGGTCCGGGGTGCGGAGGTGAGCCGGCCTCTATCGGCGATCCTCGCCGAGGTCAGTGCTCTCTCGCGCCGAGGCGTCACCGAGGTGACGCTGCTCGGCCAGAACGTCAACTCCTACGGGCGCGACATCACGCGCCGCCGCCCTTTGTTCGCGGACCTGCTGCGCCAGGTGGGGTCGGTGGAGGGTATCCGGCGTGTTCGCTTCACCAGCCCCCATCCCAAAGACCTGCGTCCGGAGACGATCGAGGCAATGGCGACGACCCCGGCGATCTGCGAGCAGTTGCACCTTCCTTTGCAGTCGGGGAGCGACCGGGTGCTAGCGCGGATGCGACGTGGCTATAGCGCGGAGCGCTACCTCGAGCGCCTGGCGGCTGCACGGAAGGCCATACCAGACCTGGCGGTCACCACGGACCTCATCGTGGGCTTCCCCGGTGAGACCGACGACGACGCGGAGAGGACCCTCGAGGTGGTAGCCGAGGCCGGTTTCGACAGCGCCTACACCTTCGTTTTCTCTCCCAGGCCAGGCACCAGGGCGGCCACGATGGAGGCGGATTTCGTTGCGCCCGAGATCGTCTCCGAGCGCTTCGCTCGCCTCGCGGAGGTGGTCCAGCGCTCTGCCCTCGCCTGCCACCGGGCCAGGGTGGGACGCGAGGAGGAGGTATTGGTCGAGGGTCCCTCCAAGAGGAACCCGGCACTTCTGAGCGGCAGGACGCGCCAGGGCAAGCTGGTGCATTTCCGCGCCGAGGAGGTGGCCGAGAGCCACCCCGGGTCGTACTTGAAAGTACGCGTCACCGGAGCGGCTCCTCACCACCTGACGGGCGTGCCCGTCGAGCTCGTGAGCACACCGGCCCGCCGGCGGGCCATTCCGGTTGCTGCCGCGTGGAGGTAGCTGCCAGGCCGTGGACCCCTTCGCTCTCGTGGGACCGACCGCTTCGGGCAAGACATCGCTCTCGCTGGCGCTGTGCCGCGCTCGGCCCCGTCCCGAGATCGAGCTCGTCTCGGTGGACTCGATGGCTCTATACCGGGGTATGGACATCGGGACTGCGAAACCGGCTGCCGGGGAGCTCGGCGAGGTGAGGATGCATCTCGTCGACATGGTCGATCCTGACGAGGAGGTGTCGGTCCGGGACTTCCAGGCGTGGGCGAGCGCGGCGCTCGCAGCAATCGAGGACCGGGGGCACAAGGCGCTCCTCGTGGGGGGAACGGGTCTCTACCTGAGGGCGGTCGTGGACTGCCTGGAGCTGCCGGGTCGCTACCCGGTCGTCGCGGCATCACTGGAGTCGGAGGCCGATCGTCGAGGCGGTCTTGCCGAGCTCTACGCCCGCCTGCAGCGCCTGGACCCGATCGCGGCCGCGAGGATGGAGCCAGGCAATCGCAGGCGCCTGGTGAGGGCCCTCGAGGTGACGATCGGTTCGGGCAGGCCCTTCTCCTCCTATGGCCCCGGGCTCGGCTCGTTCCCCGTGACGAAGGTGCACATGGTCGGCATCCGCTTCGACCCGGAGCTCCACGGGAGGCTCATCGACGAACGTTTCGACGCCATGATGGATCTCGGCCTGCTGGACGAAGTGAGGGCGCTGGCGAGGAGGCCCGGTGGGCTCTCACGAACCGCCCGCCAGGCGCTCGGATACAGGGAGCTGCTCGCTTACGTCGAGGGAGGCGAAGGGAGCAAGGCTGCCTTAGAGCGCGCGATCGCCGAGGCCAAGCGCCGGACGAAAGCATTCGCCCGCCGCCAATGGGCGTGGTTCAGGCGCGATCCCCGGATCACCTGGCTCGACCCGAGTGGCGATCTGCTGGCGCAGCTCCTCCAGGCCTACGACGCGTCCGCGGACGCGCAGCCGGTCCGGGCCGTGCCTGCGGGGGGAGCCCGGTGAGCGAAAGCCCACCAACCCAACCCTCCGGCACGCTCCGCCTGACCAAGTACCAAGGAGCAGGCAATGACTTCCTCGTCATCGTCGACATGACTGGGGACCATGCCCTCGACCCGGACGAGGTGCGCTGGCTCTGTGACCGCCACCACGGCATCGGGGCCGACGGCGTGATGAGGGTCAGCCCGGGGGGAGCTGCCGTGGGAGCGCGCGCGAGCGCTGGGTCGCCGGCCACTGCGCTGTCGCGCGCGAGTGCTCGGTCGCGTGCAGCGGTTGGCGGCGCTGCACTTTGCATGGAGCTTCGCAACGCGGACGGCTCGGTGGCGGAGATGAGCGGGAATGGGATCCGCTGCCTCGTCCAGGCGGCGGTCGATGTGGGGATTGTCGAACCGGGGAGCATTGGAGTGTCGACAGCGGCAGGTCTGCGCCTCGTGGATTACCGGGTTACGGGGAGGGCGAGTGGCTTCGCCAGCGTGGACATGGGCGAGGTGTCGCTCGGGGGGACATGGGACGCCTCGGACGATCGCTGGCCGCGGGTGGGAGAGGCCATCCTCCCCGATGCCGTACCGTTCCTGATGGCCCGGTTGGCGAGCGTCGGAAACCCTCACCTCGTGGTAGTGCTCGCCTCCCGACCCGACGCAGATGTTCTCTATGCCCACGGTCCGGCCATAGAAAAGTGCCTGCCGGGTGGGACCAATCTCGAGCTCGTGTGGCCTGCTGTAAGCGCCGGCTCGCCTCTGGAGTGCGGCGACCTGGAGCTCGTCGTGTGGGAGCGCGGTGCCGGCGCGACTCTTGCCTGCGGCACAGGCACCTGCGCTGCCGTCGCGGTCGTGCACGACGCAGGTATGTGCGCGAGCGACGTGCGGGTGCGAAACCCCGGTGGCGTCCTGGAGGTCCACCTGGAGCCTGGCGAGGTTGGCGGGCAGGGGAGCGGCCCGGAAGTAAGCCCCGCATACCGGGCGCGCCTCGGGGGTCCGAGCGTGCGAGTAGGCGAGATCCTGGCAGAGCTGCCCCCAGCCGACGCACTCAGGGACCAGAGCCTGCAAGGAGAGCTTCACACGGGGGACACGAGGCGCACAGGGGACATGAGGCGCACGGGGGACACGAGGCGCACAGGGGACATGAGGCGCACGGGAGGCAGCCGGTGACTCTCATCGAGAGGCGCTTCAGGGAGCGCATAGTCCTCGTGGGCGTAGCCTTCCCCTGGAGCTCCCTCGACGAGGTCGAACGGGGGCTCGACGAGCTGGCCCTGCTTGTCGACACTGCCGGGGCCGACGTGGTGGACCGCGTCGTGCAGAGGCGCGACCGGCCCGACCCCGCTACCTTCGTCGGCCGGGGCAAGGTGGAGGAGCTGCGTGAGCGATCCGAGAGCGAGGACGCGGACACGGTCGTGTTCGACGACGAGCTGAGCCCTGCCCAGCAGCGCAACCTCGAGAAGATACTGGGTAGAACGGCTATCGACCGGACCGCCGTGATCCTGGACATATTCGCCCAGAACGCCCGCTCCGAGGAGGGAAAGGCACAGGTCGAACTGGCCCTGCTCCGCTACCGGCTGCCCAGGCTGCGCGGCAGGGGAGCGAGCTTCAGCCAGCAGGCGGGTGGGATCGGCACGCGGGGCCCGGGCGAGACCCGGCTCGAGGTGGACCGTCGGAGACTGCTCGAGCGTGTCGCCCGCCTGGAACGTGAGCTGCGCGATGTCGGGCGCACCCGCCAGACACAGGCCCGCGCGAGGAGGCGCTCGCGCCAGAGGTCAGTCTCGCTCGTCGGGTACACCAACGCCGGCAAGTCCACGCTGCTGAACATGCTCACGGGCGCAGGGGTGCTAGTGGAGGACCGACTGTTCTCGACTCTCGACCCGAGGACAAGGCGCCTTGCGATGCCCGGGGGGGAGACAGTGCTCCTCTCCGACACGGTCGGGTTCGTGCGCAAGCTGCCTCACCAGCTGGTGGAGGCGTTCAAGTCGACGCTCGACGTCGTGCGTGACGCGGACCTGCTGCTCCACGTAGTGGACGGCAGCGCGGAAGATGCTGCCGAGCGCATGGGGGCTGTTCGCATCGTCCTGGCGGAGATCGGGGCCGGGGAAGTGCCGGAGATCCTCGTGGTGAACAAGTCCGATCGGGACCGCGTATCGGCGTCGCGCCTGGCACGCGCTGAGGACGGATCGGTCGTCGTCTCGGCGGCGACCGGCGAGGGGGCAGAGGAGCTCGTGGCGGCCCTCGCGGCTCGGCTGCGGCGGTCTGACAAGGTGATGCGCCTGGTGGTTCCCTTCGGCCGCGGTGACGTCCTTGCCGCATTGCACCGGGAAGGAGAGGTCATAGGCACTGCCATGTCCGAAGGTGCGACGATGGTGGACGTGGTGCTAGACGACGCAGCCGCCGGCCGTTTCGCGGAGTTCGCGCTCCCGTGAGTGGTCTAGCGAGTGATCCCGTAAATGCTCCCGCGAGCGGTCCTGTGAATGGTGCTGGACCAGGGTGCCCGGCAGGTGTCGCGCCCGGGTTCGTCCCGCCGCCGTATCCCTACGACCGCCTAGCGGCACTTGCAGAGCGCGCCCGGATCCTGCACGCGGGTGGCGCTGGCCTGATCGACCTGTCGGTGGGAAATCCATGCGATCCTCCTCCGCCGGACGTGCTGGCGGCTCTTGGATCATCGGGGGCAGAGCGTGGCTACCCGCCGTCGGCCGGCAGCCTGCAGCTTCGCCAGGCGGCGCTGTCTTGGATGTCGAGGCGATTCGGGGTCGAGCTCCCGGCAGATTCCATCGCCGCCTGCATAGGCACCAAGGAGATGGTGGCCTCGAGCGCCTGGTACCTCAGGCTGCGTTCGCCGGGCCGCGACACCGTGCTCCATCCGGCACTCTCGTACCCGACCTACGCCATGAGCGCGACGCTCGCCGGTTGCCGTTCGGTCGGGGTGCCCGAGGCCCCTGGGGGCGGTGTAGACCTCGGTGCGATCGACCCCGATGATGCCGGGCGGGCGCTGGTCCTATGGGTGAACAGCCCCGCCAACCCTACGGGTAGGCTCACCGACCTCGGAGCGGCTGCAGCTTGGGGTCGGGAGAACGGCGTACCGGTGTTCTCGGACGAGTGTTACGTGGAGCTCACCTGGGCCAGGCCACCCGAGAGCATCCTCCAGCACGGCCTGGAGGGGCTGCTTGCCGTCCATTCACTCTCCAAGCGCTCCAATCTCGCAGGCGTACGGGTGGGGTTCTATGCCGGGGACGCCGAGCTGGTCGGCTACCTGTCGGAGGTGCGAAAGCACGCCGGCCTGATGGTCCCGGGCCCGGCCCAGCTCGCGGGAGTACACGCACTAGTGGACGACCGTCACGTCGCCGAGCAGCGCGGGCGCTACCGGCATCGTCTGGAACGGCTCGCCGGGGCTCTCGGATCCGCGGGGGTCGCCTGCGGGCTGCCCGACGGGGGGTTCTACCTGTGGGTCGAGGCTCCCGAATGGGCACGCGATAGCGCTGGTTCCATGCCCGCATGGGTGCTTGCCGAAGCGCTCGCCGAAGCAGCAGGCATCCTCGTGAGCCCGGGCGACTTCTATGGTGAAGCAGGGTCGAAGTACGTGCGGGTGGCCGCGGTCCAGCCAGACGAGCGCATCGAGGAAGCCTGCAGGCGCCTCGAGGCAGTAGGGACCCTGGGACCCGGCAAGCGCTGAGGCCAGGCTTGCTAGCCTCGGGAGATGCCCGGCTTGCAGGAGAGGATAGAGGAGTTGTGGGAGCGGGCAGGCGAGCTCCGGCCCGGCGACGAGGACGCGCTCGGGAGCGTGACCGAGGCCATCGAGCTCCTTGACGCAGGAGAGGCGCGTGTCGCGTACGTGGAGCCCGTAGACGCCGGGGCGCACGGTGGCGACGCGATGCCTGGTGGCGGCGGGGTGTCGGGAAGCGGCACGGTGAAGGTGAACCTGTGGCTCAAGTACGCGATATTGCTCCTGTTCCGCCTGAAGGAGATCGCAACGACCGAGGTAGGTCCTTTCGAGTATGCCGACAAGCTCCCGCTGAAGAGAGGCTTCGCACGCGCAGGTGTGAGGGTGGTGCCCGGTGCCTCCGCACGCTGGGGCTCCTATCTGGGGCCGGGGGTGGTGCTCATGCCTAGCTACGTGAACATCGGCGCCCGAGTCGGCGCCGGCAGCATGGTCGACACCTGGGCGACGGTAGCGAGTTGCGCGCAGATCGGCGAGCGCGTTCACCTGTCGGGCGGTGTAGGTATCGGTGGTGTGCTCGAGCCCCCTGGGGCCAAGCCGGTCGTGGTGGGTGACGACGCCTTCATCGGGAGCCGATGCATGGTGACCGACGGTGCCCGGGTGGGAGAGGGGGCCGTGCTCGGGGCGGGCACCATCTTGAACCCGTCCATTCCCGTCATCGACGCCGAGACCGGTGATGAGCTTGCCCGAGGCGAGGTCCCGCCGTGGTGTGTTGCGGTGAGCGCCTCCCGACGCCGTGTCTTGCCAGGAGGGGAGTTCTTCCTCCCGTGCGTTCTCGTCTTGAGGTACCTCGAAGAAGGCGAGCGCCACGACAAGACACAGCTCGAGTCGCTGCTTCGCGACCACGGCGTAGCCACGTAGGCGCCTCCCGTGCTCAAGAGATCATCTGGACTCGAGCACTGTTCGTCAGGGATCACGTCCCGTGAAGAAGCACTGCTCGTGAAGGCGCACAGCTCGTGAAGGCGCGCCGGTCGTGAAGGAGCTGCCCGATGACCTGTTCGACTTGGCGGCTGCCCTCGTGGACATCCCCTCGCAGAGCCGGAAGGAGGGCCGGCTGGCCGGGATCCTCGAGGCGGACCTGCGCTCGTGCTCACATCTGGACGTGCTGAGAGTGGGTGACTCAGTGGTGGCACGGACGGGGCTCGGCCGTGCTGAGAGAGTCTGTTTGGCCGGCCATATGGACACCGTGCGTCCCGCCGGCAACGAGCGCGCACGAGTGGAGGAGGGCACACTCTGGGGCGTGGGCTCGGTCGACATGAAGGGTGGCATAGCGGTCCTCTTGGACCTGGCGCGCACTGTTGAGGAGCCGGTCGTGGACCTCACCTACGTGTTCTACGCCTGCGAGGAGATCGACCATTCCGAGAACGCTCTCGGCCGCATCGCCGTGGAGAGCCCCGAGGTGATCGCCGCGGACGCAGCCGTGCTCTGTGAGCCGACAGGCGGAGTCGTGCAGGCCGGGTGCCAGGGCACAATGCGTGCTCGCGTGAGGCTCAGCGGGCGTCCGGCGCACACTGCACGCCCTTGGATGGGCACGAACGCCATCCACCGCATGGCCCCCCTGCTCGCGCTGCTCGGGTCCTACGACTCACGCAGGGTGGAGCTCGACGGCTGCGAGTATGCCGATCAGCTCCAGGCAGTGCGCGTCGAGGGGGGAGTGGCAGGTAACGTCGTGCCCGGAGAGGCAGAGCTCACCCTGAACTATCGCTTCGCGCCGGACCGCTCCGAAGCTGAGGCCGAAGCCGAGTTGCGCCGCCTGCTTTCCCCTGTGCTCGACGAAGTAATCGGCGACAGAGTGGAGGTCCTGGACATCGCGCCTGGCGCGCCGCCCTTTCTCCGCCACCCGCTGATAGCGAAGCTCGTCGGGGCCACCGGTCGCCCTCCTGAGGCCAAGGTCGGTTGGACTGACGTGGCGACGTTCTTCGCCGCAGGCGTGCCAGCAGCCAACTTCGGGCCTGGCGACCCTTCGCTTGCGCATTCTCCGGACGAGCACGTGAGCGAAGCGGAGCTCGCCGAGGCCCGCGGGGTGCTGGCGGCGCTGATCTCCGCATAACCACCCAGGCAGATCCGCAGATGCTCCTAGGTTGCAGCCAGGATGGCTGGCAGGAGCCGTTGGTGGCAGGAGCCGTTGGTGGTAGGAGCCAGGGTGATCTGCCCAACAGTGCTGTCAGCCGGTGCCGGTGTGGGTCGGGGTCAGCCCTCCCGGTGCAAGGATGTCGAACCCGTCGGGCTCGTTCAGCATCCCGGGCGCGATGCCCGGAGTATGGGTGACGCCGTACTGCCACACGAGTGCGCCGGTTGCCGGGTCGATGGCGATCATGCGGTCGTTGTGGTCGTCGTTCAACATCAGTATCCCGTTCGGGAGCATCTCGACGAGCGACGGGTGGTCGAGCATGCCAGGTCCCGAAGTCGGCTGGTATCGGAACAGCACCTGGCCCTGGCGGTTGAACTCGAGCAGGCTGCCGGGCTTGGTGTAGCCGGCGATGAGGTAGCGGTTCGGCCCGATCTGCTGGGGGTCTGAAGGGTAGGAGATCGGAAGGTGGACCGACCAGAGCGGCTTGCCCTGAGGGGTGAACTCGTCCACGTAGGAGCCGTTTATCTCCGAAACGAGGATGTTGCCGTTCGGGAGCGGTGTGTCACCGTTCGGTGAACCGAGCGCTATGGGCTTGTCCATGTCGTGGATGCAGCGGCCCGTCGTGCCGATCTGGGTGACGATCTGGTCGGTCTTGGGATCAATCACGATTACTCGGCAGTTGGCGATGTCCGCTGTCACGACGTTGCCGTCGGGCAGGAGGTACGCGTCGTCGGGGGTATTGAGATAACCGGGCGCGCTGCCGCGCACGCCGAAGTGACCGTAGGTCCAGAGGATCTTCCCCGAGGGGTACGCGACCTCCGCGAGGACGTCCTTGGTCTCCTCGTTGGTGACGATCATGGTGCCGTGGCGAGCGAAGAAGGCGTCGTCCGCGCTAAATCCCCCGGGGGGAGCAGGCGCGCTTTGCGAAGGGTAGGTCCATAGGATCCTGGAGGTGTCGGACAGCAGGAGGAGGCGGTTGTTGCCCTCGTCGGCCACGAGCAGCTTCTCGCCGAAGTATGGCGATCCTGCCCCGGGTGCGCCTGCGGTTCCGAAGGTGCGGTTGGGCTCGACCATCTGCGCTGCTGCAACCGCGGTCCCACCGGTTGACTTGCCCCCGATCAGCCACATCCGGTTGCCGATGACCGCTGCGCCCGCGTGGGCTACGGGTACGCGAAGCTGCCCGGCGCGAAGCACTTGGCGGGTGGAGGGGTCGTACGCCCAAATCGTCGCGACGGGATGCAAGCCCGATCCGGTCGCGCCACTGGCGCCGGTCATCCCACCGGCCAGGTACACGACGCCGCCAAGGTTGGCTGCGGCTGCCCCGTAGAGGGGTTCCGGGAGGGTGCCCACGATGCTCGCCTTTCCGGTCGCCGGGTCCACCTCCTGGATGCTCGCTATCGGCTTGCCGGCGTCAGGCCCGCTCACGCCGAGTCCTCCGAATACGAGGATCTTCCCGCCGAGCGCGGCAACGCCCGCGTAGCGGACGGCGACAGGCAGGGTCGCCACGGTGCGGAAGCTCATGCCGCTGGTGCTCGGGCTTGTGCTCGCCAAGTCGATAGCCAGTACGGAGCGGTCGCCCGTGGTGCCGTTGTAGCCGCCGATCACGTATGCGGTGGAACCCATGACGAGGGAAGACGAGTCCGACCGAAGCTGCGGCAGCTGACCCGTCACTCGAGCTGTGAGCCCCGGCCGGGTTGCCGTCGGGTTCGTGGCCGGGTAAGCGGCGGCGGGGAGCGACTGGACTGTCGCCACCGATCCAGAGGCGTTACCGCCGCCGAAGAGGATGTCCGTTCCTGCCAGGGCGACCCCGGAGGCGTCGTGCGACGGTGCGCTGAGGTTCGCGACCCAAGTCAGGCGCCCATTTGCTGTGCCGAGCGTGTAGACACCGCTCGCAGAGCTGCCCGAAGGCAGTAGGCCTCCGAGGATGACGAGCTGGTTGGGAGCCGGACCTGGGAGCAGCGTCAGGCGGCTGATGGGGTTGGGCAGCGACCAGGGGAGCTGCCCGGACTCAGCGGCAGGTATGCCCGAGGCGCCGACGTTGGATTCACCTGTGGATATCGCACGGGGGCGGGATTCTGTGGCACGGTGCCCGGTGGCAGGCGGCCCGCCTGAGCTGAGCAGGAGAGCGACGAGCACGCCGGCGACGAGTGCGGTGAGGAACCCGAGCGAGCGGATTCGCCGGTAGCGAAGGGAGCGATGCCGCCTGGAGCTCTTGGCGCGCCGGGGGCCGTGTGCCGGCCCCGCTGGGCCCGGCCTCGCTGCTCGTCCTCGATCGTTCCGCCCTGTCGTCACGGTGCTGGTCTAGCGGAAGGAGGGTGCGTGGCGAAAGCTGCCCGGCTCAGGCGTGTGCGCGCGACTCTCGGGGCTCTCTCAGGCTAGCTCGTGGGTGCGCGGGGCCACCTGGTGCAAAGATGGTCAGCCGAGAAGGAGCCACAGATCGGGCGCTTAGCTCAGTTGGTCAGAGCAGCTGGCTTACAACCAGCAGGCCGTCGGTTCGAGTCCGGCAGCGCCCACGAGGATCCTGACCTGCACCTTCGCGTCGGTGATCGGAACGCTGCGCGAACCGCGTACTCCTCCACCAGAGGGGTGACCGTTCGGCGGTCAGATGCCGACGACGTGGACGAGATCGCTAAGCCCGGCGAAGTCGTCGGGATTTCGGGTGTAGAGCGCCAAGCCGTTGGCGTGCGCGGTGGCGGCGATGAGCAGGCCGGCAACGCGCCGTCGATGTGACCGACCCGTCTCTGCGACGGCGGCCACGATCTGTCCGTAGCTCCGAGCCGCGGTGGCATCGAAGGGAAGTGGCTCGAAGGCCGCCTCTACCTGTTGGAGACGAGCCTGACGGCGTGCGCCCTCGGAACTGGAGGTAGCGAGGTGTGGCCCAGCAGCCAGCTCGGCGAGGGTGATCGCACACACAGCGACCTCTTCTGGAAGGGCAGCAGCAACCGTCGGATCGTCCCAGTCAATGACAACCGAGGTGTCGAGTAGGCCCGTTGGCATCTACAGGCCTTGGTCGACGACCCGGTCGAGATCCGCTCTGAATCGTTTTCGGTCGACCCGTGGCCCGGTGGCGGCGAGCACCAGAAGCTCAGCCGTAGGCACAAAGGTCCGGCGCGTCTGCTGGATCGGACGTAGTTCTGCCACGGGCACGCCATTGCGAGTGACGACGAAGCTCTCGCCAGCGGCGACGGCCTCGATCACCTTGGCGTTGTCGTTCCGCAGCTCACGCTGCGCGATGGTCTTTGTCATGAGATGACTGTAGCATACAGAGCTACGATCAGCTACGAGTCTCTGGGTGGCCTCAGACTGATCGAACGCCCCCGTCGCCCTGTCAGCCGAGGTCGATGTTGGGGCCGGCGATCGTGGGGGCACAGTTCGTATTGTGTGACCCAGCGCCCACACACGTAGACTGGCACCCCTGAGCAGCAACAACGCGGAGCATGGTTCACGCCATACGAACCGGAGGGCACCGGGGTGAGTCTGCGTTCGCGGAACGCCATCGAGGTCACGACGAGTGGCTGGGGCGGTCATGGTTCGCGAAAGATCCGGTGAGCTCCCAGTCTGCGCCAGCGCACCGCCGGCCAATGGCGTCCATCAGTGTCGATGACCGTGACCCACTCCCAGGTGGCTCGGCCGTCAGGCCCGCTGAAGTTCCAAGTCATTTCGAAGATACCCGGAGCGCTCGCGACCGCCTTGACCCGCAGGTTGCCTGGCCATGACGACGGGTCCTTGGTCTCGACGAAGTGATCACAGGCCGCGTTGAAGGCACGGGCCGCGGTGCGGAACTTCTCGCGTTCGTCCTCGGACAGTCGCTGGTAGTCAGCCTTGAATGGTTCGGTCCGCTCGAACCTCACGAGTCGAGGTCGGCCAAGAGCTCCTCGAGACCTTCGACGGTCATGATTTGCCCTGCGGCGATGGCGTCGTCAGCCTCGCGTTCCATCTGCTGCCAGCGCTCGGTCCAGAACCACGCCTGGTCGGCTGGCACTGCAACGTGTGGGCGCAGCACGATCTCTCCTTCTCGCTCGATGACCTCGAGCTGCGCTCCGGGCTGGTCCAAACCGAAGTGGCGCCGGATGGCGGTCGGGATGGCGATGAGACCCCGGCCTTGCACAGTGACGAACGTCTGATCGTCTGCCATGGACGCAGCATAGCAGGCATTCCGCAATACCGTGTAGCTGTTCTACGGCAAATGATGCCCTTAGCCAAGGTCGATGAGCGATCCGGCAACCACCGGAGAGAGGTTCGTATTGTGTGAACCAGCGCCCACAAATTCGACCTGCACGAACCTGTTGCCACCCAGTCGTCATTCGCGTGGGCCAGATCCGGTTCGACGGAAGGTTCTGAGCGTGGTGCGTCGGTCGTTCCCGCCGAGTTCCATGGAACAGGCGTGGTTCGCCGGCCAGGAGCCGGATCAGGCGGGCGACTCCACGTCGATGCCTGCTTCCGTCGCGGCCGAGCGGAGTCGGCTGTCGTAGACGACAAAGGTGGTCAGATCCGCCCTCACCGACAACGCACTTGCCAGGTGGATCGCGTCAAGGATCCGGAGCTCGTGCGGGAAGAGGGTTGCAGCCCGTTCGACGATGGGACGATCGATGGGAAGAAGGTCGATCCCCCCAAGAAGCAGCGCTGCGTCCCTGACCGCCTCCTCGTCGATTCGCCGGCACGTACGGAGCAGTTCAACCATCGACAGGTCGCTACTGATTTTGGGAACGTCTGCTCTCTCGGTCAGCCACGCCGCCAAGGCGGAGCTCTCGGCCTCTTCGAACACCAGTTTCACGAGCGCGGACGTGTCGAAGTAGATCACGCAATTCGGTCCCGGCGGAGCTCAGCTAGGACTTCAGACGCGGTCTGCTCTCCACGGGCGGCATGACGGCGCTCTGGCAGGCGGAATGCGCTCTTCGCCGGCACGAGCCGACCGGACGCAATTAGGCGGTCCCGCTCGGCCACGGCCGGAGTGGGGGACACCAGCAGGGCGACGAGTGTTCCCCGCTCGGTGACCTCGACGACTTCCCCGGCCTTCACCTGCTCAAGGTAACGGCTCGCGTGCT
Source organism: Actinomycetes bacterium (assembly GCA_021801525.1). Lineage (GTDB taxonomy): Bacteria > Actinomycetota > Acidimicrobiia > Acidimicrobiales > JAJYXR01 > JAJYXW01. The sequence continues at coordinate 38,203 of JAJYXW010000040.1, read as the reverse complement.
GGCGCAACTCTCGTACGCCGATCCTCGTCATGGAGTGATTGTAGCATGAGTAGTGCTACTTATGGTGAAGGTTGGACCTCGCGAGTGAGCGGCGTGCGTACCGACCGCCGGCTCGAGGCCGACGACCGGACCCTCGATGATCGGGGAGCGGCTCGTATTGTGTGACCCAAGGTCCACCAGAACCCGCCCGCCACAACCACACCGCTCTCACGTTGCACCGAACGTCTCTTCGATTTCGGCCGTCAGGAGGAATAGGTCGAAGCAGTCGTCGTCCTCTTCATCGAAGCAGTGAAAGCCGAGACGTAGCCACCAAGCCTTGGCCTCGGCATTGAGCGCCACGACAACGACTGCCTTGCAGGCGGCAGAGATGTTCAGCCCGACGGCCAAGGCCAGGGCATGCTGCACGAGGGCGGTTCCGACGCCCCGGCCCTCGAAGTCCTGGTCGACCGCCAACCGCCCAATGAGCAGTCCCGGAACCGGATTGGGTGATCCCTTCCCAAGACTCGCAGGGGCTTCGGACCGGTCGATGCCCGTCATGCTCAGTGAGGCAAACGCCGCGATCCGACCCTCGGGCGTGGCGATGATCCAGGTAGCCGCCGTGTCGTCTCGCCGGCTCTGCCTCGCGTACCGGCGCAGCCACTCGTTCATGGCCCCGTCGGTGGACGCGAAGCTTCCTCGATCGTGCCGATCGACGTCGAGGAGCTCGGGGCGGCAGAGCTTTAATCGGCCCAAGTGAAGCCGCGGGGTCGAGTCAATGCCTTGGCCAGGCGTTCATTCACCGTTGCGGGCTCCGCGAGAGCGCTGGCGAAGGTGGCCGCTGCTCGCGGGCTCAGTCGGATCGTCTCGCGGTCCAAGAGCACCTGGTCGGCTCTCATTCCAGCTGCTTGAAGGACGAATGCCGAGACGGTCAGGTGGCTGGCGGCTGCCGCCTCCTCGAGGAGGCGCTTGGCCTTGGGCTCCACCCGGATCTGGAGCCGGTCTTCCTTCGTCGTAGTCATTGGCATCACAATGGCAGTACGAGCCAGGTTTGTCAAGAGGGGCGACACAGCCCGCTTCGCCGCCGCCCCGCAGAAAGCATTGCCGGCCATCCGTCCCTACGAACGGAGGTACGCCGCTGAGTGAAGTCGAGTCACGCGAAGGTGCATGTCATCGAAGTTCGAATACGAGCGCCTACGGCCCACCGACTCCGTGACCTACAGGTTCGCACCATCATCGGACCGGTGCGCGAACCGCCAGTACGATTCTTGCCGGCGATCTGTACAACTCCATAGAGCTCTTGTACAATAGAGTGCATGGCAAAGATGGCAGTGAGCGAAGCTCGGGAACGACTCTCCGAGGCGGTGGAGACGGCCCACACCGAAGCGGTGTTCCTGGAGCGCTATGGCCGGCCTGCAGCGGTGCTGGTCAGCCCCGAACGGTATGAGGAGTTGATCGAGGCGCTCGAGGATGCCGAAGACGCCCAGGCTTTCGACGCAGCGATGGCAGAGGAAGGTCCCAGTATTCCCTGGGATGAGGTGAAGGCCGATCTCGGCTGGAAGTGACGACCTACCGCATTGAGTTGCGTCCCGCTGCGGCCCGGGCACTGCGGGAACTGGACCCGGTAGTTCGTCCCCGTATCCAAGGCGTAATCGGGTTACTTGCCGACGACCCGAGGCCGCCAGCGTCCCGACCTCTGCGAGGCCGCCCTGGTTACCGGGTGCGCGTAGGCGACTACCGCATCATCTACACCATTGCCGATGACGTGCTCTTGATCGTGGTCGTGGCTCTTGGAAATCGCCGCGAGGTCTATGACCGGTAGTGGCTTGCCGGCGACGTGACCGTTGGGATCGACAAGATTTGTCATTCAGCGCTTCACCCGTCGGCTCGTGCTCGGGACCGGAAGGCGGCGAGCCAGGCGTCGAAGTCCTTCGCGACGATGCGCTCGCCAGTGACGCCTGTTGCTTCGGACGAGGCGAGGAACACCACCGGTGGTCCCATGACCTGAGGACGGAGTAGGGAGCGCCTGGTCGCGTCCTCCATGGTGTCGGGGATCATCCCCGTGTCCGTGGCGCCCCCGGGGAGCAGCATGTTCACCGTGATCCCGTATGGTTCCAGATCCGCGGTCATTATGAGGCTCAGCGCCTCGGCTCCGGCACGCGAGGGACCGTAGGGAACGAATCCTCTTCGCCGCATGGTCTCGTGGTTCATGGAGATGTTCACGAAGCGCCCTTGGCGCTGCTCGACGAAAGCGGTAGCGAAGGCACGGGCCACCAGGAAGTAGCCGGTCAAGTTGGTGGCAATAACGTCGGCAAAGCCCTCGGGTGAGACCTCGAAGAACGGCCGCGGGTCGTCGAAGAAGCGGGGGTTCACCGTCCGCATGCCGATGCCGGCGTTGTTGACTACAAGGTCTACGCCCCCCCATTGATCGAGGATGCTCCGAGCTGCTTCTTCCACGGAGGCCGCGACGCGTACGTCGAGTGGCATCGCCTGCGCGCTGAGCCCGGCGGCGCTCCGGCGGCGGACTGCTTCGTCGAGCCGGGGGCCGGGTCGCGCCGCCATCGCAACGGTGGCGCCCGCTTCGAGCAGGGCATCGGCCATCGCGGCGCCGAGCCCGCTGGTTGCGCCGGTGACTACTACCCTCACCCCCCGGAGGTCCACCGGGCCGCTGTCTCTGCTCACCAATAGAGGTTCCTGTCGCACTCGAGCAATTGTACGGGGAGAACCTGGAGCGTCGCCCCGGGGCCTCTCGGATTGCGAAGCCTCGCCCGCTCGTGTGCGAAGGTGTTGCCGTGAACGATCCCAATGGCAACACCGACTCGGGGGGGAGCAAAGACGCCAATGGCAGCACAGAGGCCAATGGCAGCACCAAGACCCTGGTGATCTCGCAGACGGAGGAGTGGAGGGCACTCGAGGCCCACCAGAGGCGGATCGCGCCCAGGCACCTTCGGGAGCTCTTCGCAGAGGAACCCGGCCGCGCCGAGGAAATGCGGGTCGCGGCTGGCGACCTCCTGCTCGACTACTCGAAGCACCGCGCCACGAGCGAGACGCTAGGCCTGCTCATGGCTCTGGCTAGGCGAGCCGGCTTGGAGGAGCGCGTCGCGGCGATGTTCGCGGGCGAGCACGTGAACACCTCCGAGGACAGGCCTGCCCTGCACGTGGCCCTCCGGATGCCCAGGGGTACTCACCTCTACATAGCCGGCCGCGACGTGGTCGCCGATGTGCACGAGGTGCTCGACCGCATGGGTCGGCTCTCGGACTCGATCCGCGGCGGAGCCTGGCTCGGCCATACGGGAAAGCCGATCAGAAACGTCGTCAACATAGGCATAGGCGGCTCCGACCTCGGGCCTGCCATGGCATACGAGGCACTCCGGGACTTTGCAGATCCGGCGCTCAGCGTGCGTTTCGTCTCGAACGTGGACCCGGTAGACCTCCGCTCGAAGACGGAGGGCCTGGACCCAGCCGAGACGCTCTTCGTCGTCTCGTCCAAGACCTTCACCACCCTGGAGACCCTCACGAACGCGGCCGCCGCGCGCAGGTGGCTGCTCGATGGCATCGGAGCGGGTAGCGAGGCGGTTGCGCGCCACTTCGTCGCTGTGTCGACCAATGCCAGGGAGGTTGGGGCGTTCGGCATAGATACTGCCAACATGCTCGAGTTCTGGGACTGGGTCGGAGGACGCTATTCGGTCGACTCGGCAATCGGCTTCACGTTGATGGTGGCGATAGGCCGGGAGCGCTTCGGGGAGATGCTCACAGGGTTTCATACCCTCGACGAGCACTTCCGCAGCTCCCCGCTTGCCGAGAACATGCCTGTCGTCCTCGGGATGCTGAACGCATGGTATTCCAACTTCTTCGGAGCACAGTCCCACGCAGTGCTGCCCTATGCTCAACGCCTCGCTCGTTTCCCCGCGTACCTACAGCAGCTCACGATGGAGTCCAACGGCAAGTCGGTGCGCTCCGACGGTCGGCCCGTCGACTACGACACGGGCGAGGTCTTCTGGGGCGAGCCCGGCACAAACGGCCAGCATGCCTTTTATCAGCTTCTACACCAGGGCACGCGACTGGTGCCCGCGGATTTCATCTGCTTCGCGGAGCCGGCTCACGACGAGGGAGACCAGCACGACCTTCTGGTCGCAAACTGCTTCGCTCAGTCTGCAGCCCTTGCCTTCGGACGAGACGCGGCGGAGCTCGCGAGCAAAGGAGTGCCAGCTCCGCTTATCGCTCCCAAGGTCATGCCGGGCAATAGGCCGAGCAACACCATCCTCGCGCCGAGGCTCAGCCCGTCGGTGCTCGGCCAGCTCGTTGCGCTCTACGAGCACACGGTGTTCACGGAGGGGGCGCTCTGGGGCATCGACTCCTTCGACCAGTGGGGGGTGGAGCTCGGCAAGGAGATGGCCAGAGACCTTGCACCCGACCTTTCCTCGGAGGCCCCACCTGCCGCCCGGCACGACGGCTCGACGAACGGGCTGGTTGGCGCCTATCGTCGCCTGCGAGGCCGCCGGGTCTGACGAGCTCGAACTGGCTTCACGTGTCGGTGGATCACTATTCGTGGCGCAAGATAACTGCTTCCAGGGCGTTACCTGTCACAGCGGGAAATACCCGCCGCTCAGGGTGGCGACGTCGTGCCGGCTGCCGGCAGTGCAGGTCGTGGAGAGAACCGGATCGCACTACGGCGCGCTCTCGTCGCGGCCCGCGGGCGACCTCTGCCGGCTGTGCGGGTGCCAGGGGCAGCTGAGGCCAACATGACTATCTACAGTGATCCAGTGATAGAAGGTGAACGAGCCGGCGCTTCGGACTCCGTCATGAGCGACGTCGCTGGTGGCATGCGGCGATTCTTCGGGATCCTGCGGCGCTGGAGGCTGCTAGTGGCTGGGTGTGTCGTAGTGGCGCTGCTGGTGGGTATATTCGCCTCCGCCGGAGCGCCGACCGGCTATGACGCGACGGCAGTTGTGCTCATCGATCAGCCTGCCCTTGGCGGCGTCCCCACGGCAGGTCTGGCCAGCGTCCAGGAGATCTCGAGCCTCATGCCGACCATTGCTGCGCTGGCTGTGAGCCATTCGGTGCTCGCGGCGGTGCGTCGACAGGTGGGACTTTCCGAGCCGGTGTCTGCGCTGCGCTCGGCGGTCCAAGTGACGACCGTCACGTCGACAATCACGCTCGATATCGCCGTCCACATGCCGAGCGCCCACGACACCACGGCCGTGGCCAACGATCTTGTCGCCCAGTTGAACGGAGCGCTCGGAGTGCTCAGCCAGGGGGTGGCGACGGGTGCAACGCGTTTTGCGGCGATCACGCTCCAGCGTCCGGTGGCGACCAAGGTCGCTTCGCACGCGTCCCGGACGATCCTCCTCGCCTTGGTGATAGGGCTCCTCTTCTCGGTCGCGGCAGCCGTCGTGCTCGACCGCTCGTGATGACGCTCGCGCCCCTCGGGAGGATAGGGCCGCCTGGCGGCCAGTACCGGGGCTGAGGAGCCGGCACGGTGCTGAAAGGCGTGCTCGAGACGCCGGAGCTCGCAGCTTTCGAACCTACGAGGAAACGCCGGATCGGCGCGGTGATAACGGTCCTCGGCGTCGTCGCGCTCTGCGTGGTGGTGGGAGCTGCGCTGCCGGCCGCCGTAGTCGCTGTTGTGCTGGTGCTGGCGGGGATCGCCCTGTGCCTCGGGAGTCCATGGCACGGGACCCTGCTGGTGATCGCGCTCACGTTGCTGTTCCCAACGCCGTTCGCCCTCTACGTGGGCGGATCGACCATCACGATCGGGCGCTTCTTCCTGTTCGTCCTGGCTGCAGGCTGGCTTGTCGCTCTCCGGCGACCCGGAACGAATATCCGCTTCAGGCGGACGAAGCTCGACGTGCCGATGGTCGCCGTGCTCGGCGTGCTGGCCGCGTCTACGGCATTGAACGCGCCCCTCCTCGACCACTACGAGCTGGTCGGGATGTTCCGGAGGACGCTCGTCTTCGGCGTGGACTTCTTCTTGCTCTTCTGGATCGTCGCGAGCGTCCTCGACACCCGGGAGAGGGCCGAGAAGCTACTGCGCTTCGTCGCGCTGCTGGTTGGCGTGACGGCGGTGTTCGGTGTCATAGAGCACTTCACCGGGCGCAACATCTTCCAATACCTCGCTCCGGTGCTTCCCGCGCATGTGAACGCGACGATCAACGCGCTCAGCCAGGCGAGCGCGCTCTACCGGGGAGAGGCCCGAGCACACTCCACTTTCGCGCAGCCCCTCTCCTTCGGGGTGGTGCTCGGGATGGGCCTGCCACTGGCGATCGCATTTGCCCTGCGCGAGCGGGGCAGTTCGCGCCTCGGCTGGGTGCTCGTGTCCGGCCTGGACGTGCTTGCGATGCTTTTCACCTTCGCGCGCTCCACGCTCGTGCTCGCGGCCAGCACATTGGTCACGTTCATGCTCTTCGCTCCAACGCGCCGTATGAGAATAACCCTCGCTCTGGCGGTGGCGGTCGGGGGCCTCCTACTCTTGGCGACCCAGCCAGGAGTGCGCCACATCGTCTTTGCCATGTGGGTCCTGAAACCGGGGTCCCAGGCGAGCAACACCGTCAACCACCGCCTGCAGGAGGTCGGGCCGGTACTCCACGCGGTTTCCAAGCGTCCCCTGCTCGGTTACGGGCCGCGTACCTTCGGATACGGCGAGCTGACAAAGGTGATGACCCCCCATGCGACGCTCGACGACTCCTACCTCGGGACGCTCGGCAGCATGGGGATCCTCGGCCTGGGCGCGATCGTGCTCCTGCTCGTGCGTGCATATGGCACCGGCTGGAAGGCCTTCGCGGCCGCACGCGAGCAGCGTGACCGGGTCCTCGTGCTTGGGTTGATCGCGGTCGTAGAGGCATGGGCGCTCATGGGTGGGGTTGCAGACGTCTACACGTTCTATGCACCGCCGGAGCTCTTCTTCGTGCTGCTCGCAGCCCTTGCAGCGATTCGCAGGGGCTGGCCCGACGAAGCGACCTCGTGATCGGTCGTGCGCCAGGTTCTCCTGAACGCGACCGCACGCGAGGTCGAGCGAGCACGGGTGGGCCCGGTGGCCTGGGACGTCGCAGTCCATGGAGCGATGGCGTGGACACGATGGGAGAACCTAGAGGCGCGTCTGCTCACGGCAAGGCTGGTGCCACACGCCGACGAGGTAGTGATCCGGGCTCTGCGAAGTGCTCGAGACCTCGCAGCTCGAAAGACGCCAGAGCCACGTGATGCGAGCCGGGCAACAGCGAGCCGGGCAACAGCGAGCCGGGCAACAGCGAGCCGGGCAACAGCGAGCCGGGCACGTGCGACCTGGGCCGATCCCGTGCAGCTTGGTAGGTCTATCGGCTCGCGTGCAGGGCGGCATGCGCGGGCACTTGCGCACGTCGATCCGATATGGGCGAAGCGCGAGGTAGACGTCGTCTACAGCCACCTGCGCGGAGTGCTCACCTGGCCATCGCGTCCCCCGGTTGTCTGGAGCACGAACGGGGTCATTCCCGAGATCTGGAACTGGCGACAGGGCGGCGAGGCCGAGCGCGTCCGCGACTTGCACACGAGACTCCAGTGTGACCTTGCCCGACGAGCGGACCTCGTCGTCTGCTGGAGCGACTATGGCGCTGACAACCTGCTGCGGGCGGGCGTGGACAGCGGGAAGGTCGTGGTCATCCCGCCGATCCTCGACCTTGCCGACCCTGAAGGCGAGCCACCTGCGAAGCTGAGATTCCCAGGGGGGGGCGAGGCGACTCGGAAGAGCGGCGCCTCGCTGGTGGCAGTGCACGTGGGCTCGTGGGGCTGGCTGAAGGGCCTGCCCGAGGTGCTCCAGGCAGTAGAGGCAGTCGAGGGGATGGTGCTCCACGTGGTCGGCCATGAACCGGTCGGCGCGTTCTCTCCGCGAGTGGTTTGGCACCCGAGCATGCCCCCCCGCAGTGTGGCCACCCTCCTTGCCGGAGCTGACGTGCTCGTGATGCCCGCACGATACGAGACGCTCGGTGTGACGTTCATCGAAGCGATGCGGGCAGGCGTCGCCATAGTCGGCTCGACGATCGGAACGGTGAAGGAGATCACGGGCGATGCCGCGCTTCTCGTGGAGCCGGGAGACGCCGGAGCGCTCGGAGAGGTGTTGCGGGGGCTGGCAGCCGACCGCGGCGATCTCGAGCGACTGCGTGCCGCCGCTCGCCGGCGCTACGAGGCCTGCTTCGCGCCAGAAGCCCTCCGTCCGCGCTGGGAGGCCGTTCTCGGCTGAGCGACGCCGCCCCGGAACCTGTTCTTGTTGAAGCTCGCTGTGCAGAGGGTGAACTGCGTGGAGGGCGACCTGTGCAGAGATCGAGCGAGGCAGTGGACCGTATTGCAGGCGCAGCGGTGAGGGCCGCAAGTTCGACCGCCCGTGGCGGTTTCCTGTACGGACAGCCACGCATCGCGCGGCCACCTGCCGGAGAGAGCCTCCACGGGAGACCTCTCCGAGGGCGGCGTTCGCGAGCAATACCCGAGCACGGGGGAGAACGACGAGGTGGTGATCGAGGCGGCAGGCAACCTGACCCCAGGAACAAGAGGTGACCTTCGGCGCGCCGTCGCCGAGGTGCCATTGTGGTACCACACGATCGAGCTGGCTCCCGGTGTGGTCACGCCCGGGTGGTTCGACTTGCGCACGGTGGCCGCGCGGGCTCCCTGGCCTGACGTACGGGGCCTTCGCTGCTTAGACGTCGCGAGCTCCGACGGCTTCCTAGCGTTCGAGCTCGAACGGCGGGGAGCGGCCGAGGTGGTGTCCGTGGACATCGCCGACCACGAGGACTGGGACTGGCTCCCGCGCGAGCGCGAGAGCGGGCCGGCGGGGCTGAGCGCCTTGTCGGGGGCCAAGGGTCGCAGCTTCGAAGTGGCGGCTGCAGCTCTGGGCTCGTCGGTGAAGAGGCGCGTCACGAGCGTCTACGACCTGAGCCCTGCGAGCCTGGGCACCTTCGACGTGGTCGTTTGCGGGTGGCTCATGCTCCACCTTCGAGACCCGTTCAGGGCCCTCGAGGCGATCCGTGGCGTTTGCCGGAAATGGTTCTTGTCCATAGAGCAGATCGATCCACGCCTCACCCTCCTCGACCGGCGTCGAGGTGCCTTCAGCCTGAGGGGCGAGATAGGCCAGTGGCTCGTGCCGAGTCGCCTCGGTGTGAGCAGGATGATCGAGGTGGCAGGTTTCGACGTCGTCGAGTCCACACGCCCGTATGCCACGCCGTTCGGGAGCGCGCACCCACCGGTACGCCAGAGCCTTGGCCGGGTCCTCGGAGATCTGATGTGCCGAGGAAGGGGAGTTCCAACGGTGGCGGTGCTTGCCAAGCCGGCTTTGGGGACAGCCGGAGGTCCGCTGTGATCGCGGCTCGCTCGGGTGCTGCTGCGGCGGAGCACGATACACAAGCCGCTCAGCCGGTCCCGGCTGGTCTGGCTGCACAGGCCGGTCTGGCGGTGCAGCTGCCCGTGGTGGTGCTCTGCGGCGGCTTCGGCACGCGGCTCGTAGAGGAGACGTCGAGCCGGCCCAAGCCCCTCGTCACGATAGGTGGCAAGCCGATCCTGTGGCACCTGATGCGGGCGTACGGATCCTTCGGCTGCAACCGCTTCGTGCTGTGCCTCGGATATATGGGCGAGGCGATCAAGCGCTTCGTGCTCGACTTCGAGCTGATGGACAGCTCCTTCACACTCGACGTCTCCTCGGGTCGGGTGGAGCGTGTCCACCTGGGCGAAGGGGTTACAGGATCGGCCGAGGCCAGCTTCGCCGACGGCTGGAGCATCTCGTGCGTGGACACCGGCGAGCGTGCAATGACCGGCGCAAGGCTCGCCAGGGTGCGCTGTCTCGTCGAAGGCTCGCGCTTCTTGCTCACCTACGGGGATGGCCTTTCCGACGTGGATATCGACGAGCTGGTCGCCTTTCACGAGTCGGCCGGAGCGGTAGTGACGCTCACTGCCGTGTCCCCGACACCGCGATTCGGCGACTTGGATCTCGAGGGGCCACTCGTGCGTCGCTTCGCCGAAAAGGAGCGCCACGACGCCAGCTGGGTGAACGGCGGGTTCTTCGTCTGCGAACCGGAGATATTCGAGTACCTCGACGACGACGACTCCTGCGTTCTCGAACGTGATCCCCTGGAGAGGCTCGCGAAGGAAGGGCGGCTGGCTGCTTACCGCCACCGTGGGTTCTGGCAATGCATGGACACCGTCCACGACCGCGAGCAGCTGGAGGACGCCTGGGCGCAGGGCGCGCCCTGGGCGCGGCGCTGGGCGGCTTGGAGCCGGGGAGCGAAGATGGCGGGTGGGCCGTCGTGAGAGAGCGTTTGGAGGAGCTCGACTGGGCCGGCGCCAGCGTCCTCGTCACAGGTGCCACGGGGTTCCTGGGCGGCTGGCTTCTCAGCCTGCTACGTGAGGCAGGAGCAGGAGTGGTTGCGCTGGTACGCGACTCGGTCGTCCAGGACCACCTCTGGCCGAGCGCGCGCATCGACGGCGCGACCTGCGTGCAGGGATCTCTCGAAGACCTGGCCCTGCTGGAGCGAGTGCTGAACGAGCACGAGATATCGACGGTGATGCACGTCGGGGCGCAGGCGATAGTGCCGCTCGCGAATCGGAACCCGATAGCCACGTTCGAGTCGAACATCCGCGGAACGTACAACCTGCTCGAGGCCTGCCGCCGCAGCCCGTGGGTGAAGGCGGTGGTGGTGGCATCATCGGACAAGGCCTATGGTGAGCAGAGCGAGCTCCCGACCCCCGAGGAAGCGCCGCTCCTCGCCCGCCACCCATACGACATCTCGAAGGCTTGCGCCGACATGATCACCCTCGGGTATGCCGAGACTTACGGCCTGCCCGCGTGCGTCACGCGCTGCGGGAACCTCTACGGGCCGGGGGACCGCAACTGGAGCCGCATAGTCCCCGGCACGATCCGATCGATCATTGACGGTACGCGCCCGGTGGTGCGGTCGGACGGTAGCCCTGTGCGCGATTACCTCTACGTGGGCGACGCCGCCGCCGCGTACCTCGCTCTCGCGGGTGCGATCCATGCAGGCAGGGTGGGGGGGGAGGCGTTCAACATCTCCGACGAAAGCCCCGTGAGCGTCCTCGACCTCGTGGGCGAGATCCTCGAGGCTGCCGGCTCGAGCTTGGAGCCGCTCGTGGAGTCCAGGGCGACATCAGAGATCTCGCGGCAGTTCCTCTCGGCCGGGAGGGCGCGGGAACGGCTCGGATGGAAGCCGGCCACGAGTCGTGCCGAGGGACTCGGGCGCACAGTCTCGTGGTACCGCTCGTGGCTGGAGCGCGGGGTCGTGGAAACGCCCTGAGCACAGTCTTTGGAGACGCCCTGAGCAAAGTCTGTAGAGACGCCCTGAGCACAGTCTCACTCGAGCTGGTCCGCCACAGCCTCGGCGATCAGGCGAACCCCTGTATCCACGGACTCGAGGCGGGTGGCGGCGAAGCCGAGACGGAAGCAGTGCCGGTGCGCGGCGGCATCGAGGAAGCAGATGTCACCGCGCTCGATGATCACGCCCTTGCCCATGAGGTCACGGGCGAGCAGCGGGGCGTCCAAGCCGGCGGGCCCTTCGACCCAGATGCTCACCCCTCCGGGCGGCACCGGGACAGGCCAGTCGAAGTAGCGCTCTATCGCCTCGCACATGGCCTCCCACTTGCGGCGGAGAGCGCCCCGGTGCTGGCGTACCGAACGCTGGTACTGGCCTGACTCGATGAACAATGCCATGGCGCGTTGCACGTGTCCCGGGGGGTGGCGGATGTCGTAGCGGCGGTCCTCGCGCAGCGCTTCGATTAGCTCCGGATCGGCAACTATGTATCCGAGCCGGAGCCCGGGGGCGAGGAACTTCGAGAACGTGCCGAGGTAGACGACACGGCCTTCCTCGTCGAGCCCCTTCAGGGCGGGGCTCGGGCTTCCCTGGTAGCGAAGTTCGCTGTCGTAGTCGTCCTCCACGACTATCGTGCCACTCGCCGCGGCCTGGGCGAGCAGCTGCCGGCGCCTGCCGATGGACAAGGTCACGTTGGTGGGGTGGTGATGGCTGGGGGTCAGGTGCAAGAGCGCGATATCCGCCAGATCCCCTGCTGGCACGACTCCGGAGCCGTCCACCGCGAGGGGCACGAGCTGGGCACCGGCGCGGACGAAGATGTGGCGCGCGTCGAGGTAGCCGGGATCCTCCACCGCGACGAGATGGCCCATTCCGAGGAGGGTCCTTGCGAGCAGCGAGAGACCCTCCTGGGAGCCCATGGTGAGGAGCACTTCGGCAGGTGACACGTCGATGCCGCGCGCAGGGAGGATCTTCCGGCAGAGCAGGTCGACCAGGAGCGGGTCGTCGGAGGAGACGCCGTCGCGCAGGCTGAAGTGGGCGTGCGGCTGGTAGAGCGCCTCTCTCAGCACGCGCGCCCATGCGAGGGTGGGAAAGGCGCTTGGATCGACCTGGCCTGCTACGAAGACGTAGGGGTAGCGCTGCCAGTCGGGGATCTTCTCTATGGAAGGGAGGCCCGAGTCCAAGGCAGCCGTGAGGCGCGAGCTCCAGTCCACACGGCTCGGGTTCCGGCCAGGGCCTGCTTCACGACTGCCTGGGGGGCCAGGGTGGAGCTCGTCATTCAGGTAGAGGCCGCTGCGGGGGCGGCTCACCACGAACCCCTCGGCCATCAGCTCCTGGTAGGCGAGGTTCACCGTGTTTCGCGAGACACCCAGCTCGAGCGCGAGACCACGGGAAGACGGAAGGGGAGCATCGGGTTCGTAGCGGCCGGCGACGATGCCTTCCTCGATGACCTTGCGGAGCTGGCGGTAAAGAGGCTCCGGGGACTCGCGGTCCACTTGGGTAGCCATTCTGGTACTAAAAGATACACCATGACTGGCCCTTGTGATGCGACCAGTTGCCTCCTAACGTGGTACCTAACGTGGTAATCGAAGGCGCCGCCAGCAACCGCCAGCAACCGCCAGCAGCGGCCAGCAGCGGCCAGCAGCCGTAGCGCACATACCGAAGCAGCCGAGGAGGTGGCGCCGATGGGCGAGGACATACGTGAGGCAGCCAGAGCTCATCTCGTGCCGCATTTCACCCGGGCTTCTGCGTGGCAGAGCCCCGATCTACCCGTAATCGTCCGCGGCGAGGGCTGCTACGTCTACGACGACCAGGGGCGAAGGTTCCTCGACGGGCTTTCTGGCCTCTTCTGCGTGAACATAGGCCACGGCCGTAGCGACATAGCAGCGGCCGCGGCCAAGCAGATGGAGACGCTCGCGTACGCGACCAACTGGTCGGCAGCGCACCCGGCCTCGATCGAGGCCGCATCGCTGATCGCGGGGCTGGCACCCGGTGACCTCGACGCGGTCTTCTTCGTGAGCTCTGGCTCGGAGGCCGTGGAGTCCGCAATAAAGTTCGCCCGCCAGTACCATCGAAGCCAGGGCCAGGCGGGGCGGACGAAGGTCATCTCGCGGGAGATGTCCTACCACGGCACTACGATGGGGGCGCTTTCGGTGACCGGCCTTCCGTCGTATCGCGAGCCGTTCGAGCCGCTCCTGCCGGGTGTCTTCCACGTGCCGAACACGCTCGGGGCCACCGTGCCACCAGGGGGATCCGCTCGCGACCTCGCGTGCGTCGAGGCGATCGAGGAGGTGATCGAGCGCGAGGGGGCGGACACGATTGCCGCGATATTCGCGGAGCCGGTGCAGAACGGTCGCGGCGCGCTCGTGCCGCCGGAGGGCTATTGGGCCGAGCTGCGGGCCATTTGCGACCGCCACGGCATCCTCCTCGTAGCCGACGAGGTGATCAACTCCTTCGGGCGTCTCGGCCGCTGGTTCGGGGTGGAACGAGAGGGGGTCGTGCCGGACCTCCTCACCTTTGCCAAGGGGTCGACATCGGGTTACGCGCCCCTGGGCGGTCTCATCGCCCGCCGCCCGCTCGTGGACAGGCTCTTCGAGGCGCCGGATGGGATGTTCTCGCACGGAGCGACCTGGGGCGGGCATCCTGTTTCCACGACGGTCGCCATCGCGAACATCCACGCCCTCGCCGACGAGCACGTGCTCGACAACGTCCAGGCCAATGCCCCTCGGCTGGCGGCGGGTCTGAACGAGCTCGTCGGGCGCCACAGGGTTCTGAAGGAAGTGCGGGGGACGGGCTACTTCTACGCACTGGAGCTCATGGCCGACAGTGAGACGGGGCGCGAGCTCACGCACGACCAGTCGACATCGCTGCTGCGCTCCGTGCTCCCGGCCGCCATGCGCAAGGTGAACCTCCTGACCAGGCCCGACGACAGGGGTGCGACGATGCTCGTGCTCGCGCCACCGCTCATAGCTGACGCTGCCGTTGTCGACGAGCTGCTCGGGCAGGTCGACGCCGTGCTCGACGAGGCAGGACGGTTCGTGAATGGCTGAGCAGGGTGCTCTACGCCGCAAGGAGGTATGAAGAATGCGGATAGGTGTGCCTCGTGAGGTGAAGGACAACGAGTACCGGGTAGCGATAACTCCTGCGGGCGTGCACGAGCTCGTCCGGGCCGGGCACCAGGTGTACGTCGAGACAGGTGCCGGGGAGGGCTCCTCGATAACCGACGCGGAGTACCTGTCGGCCGGGGCGAAGACCCTACCCGGTGCACCCGAGGTCTGGGGGGAGGCGGAGCTGCTGCTGAAGGTGAAGGAACCGATCGCCGCGGAGTACGGTTTTCTCCGGCGCGACCAGGTGCTTTTCACGTACCTGCACCTGGCGGCCTCCAAGGAGTGCACCGACGCGCTCGTGGCGTCGGGCACTACGGCTATCGCGTACGAGACCGTCCAGCGAGCAGACGGCATGCTTCCCTTGTTGTACCCGATGTCGGAGGTGGCAGGACGGATGGCCCCTCAGGTCGGCGCCCATTGCTTGGAGCGCGAGGCGGGCGGGCGCGGTGTGCTGATGGGCGGGGTGTCGGGTGCTCGTGACGCGCGCGTGGTGATCCTCGGAGCCGGGGTGACCGGGATGAACGCAGCGGCGGTCGCGCTCGGCATGGGCGCGACCACGTGCGTGCTCGACCGTGACATCGACAAGCTGAGGCGGCTGGACCGCATGTACCAGGGCCGGCTCCAGACGGTGGCGTCGAACACCTACGAGGTGGAGCGGGCCGTGCTCGACGCGGACCTCGTCATCGGGGCTGTCCTCGTGGCTGGGGCAAAGGCTCCGAAGCTCGTGGGCAACGACCTCGTCCGCCAGATGCGGCCTGGCTCGGTGCTCGTGGACATCTCGATCGACCAGGGTGGCTGCTTCGAGGACAGCCGCCCGACGACGCATTCGGAGCCCACCTTCAGGGTCCACGACAGCGTCTTCTACTGCGTGGCCAACATGCCGGGGGCAGTGCCGCACACCTCCACGTACGCGCTCACGAACGTCACGCTTCCATACGTGCTCGAGATCGCCGATCGCGGCCTGAAAGCGGCCGTGGGGCGTGATGCCTCCCTCGCCCTCGGTGTGAACGTGGTCGGCGGGAAGGTCGTCTACCCTGCAGTGGCCGAAGCCCACGGCATGGAGCCGACTACCTTGGCCGAGGCACTGGCATGAGCTCTCCCAGGTGAAGGAGCGATGACACTCGCAGAGCTGGAGGATCGTTGGGAGCGCGAGCTGGCAGGGGAGCCGGTCACCGTCGTGCTGCCCGAGTCCGGGGATCCGCGCGTGATCGCTGCCGCGGCGAGGCTCGCCCACCTCGAAGGAGTCATCCCGATGCTGGTCGGCAACCCCACCGATGTGTCCCGGGTGGCCGGCGAAGCCGGTGTGGGCCTTCCAGCAGGTCTGAGCATCGTGGAGCCGGAGGACCTCCTCGCCGAGGCAGGAGTGAGGTCTGCGCTCGAGGGAACCGTGCTGTCGCACGGGTCGGGCGATCCGGGGAGCGCAGCGCTCGAGTCCGACCCTTTGTACGTGGCGGCGGCAGCGGTAGCCGCGGGCTACGCGGGCGCAGCGGTTGCCGGCGCAACCAGGCCGAGCGGAGAGGTAATCCGGGCCGGAATCCGTGTGATCGGGCTGGCAGCAGGGTCCCGATGGGTGACGAGCTGCTTCCTCATGGTGATGCCTGATGGCAGGGCCTTTTGCTTCGGAGACTGTGCCGTCATCCCCGAGCCCGACGCTGCGCAGCTCGCGGAGATCGCCTCGGCGTCGGCTGCGACCTTCGAGGTGCTCACGGGCGAGGCGGCACGCGTGGCCTTCCTGTCCTTCTCCACCAAGGGCAGCGCCGTACATCCGCGCGTCGAGGTGGTGCGCTCCGCGACACGCCTGGCTGCGGAGCGGCTCGAGGGCGTCGTGTTCGACGGGGAGCTCCAGGCAGATGCTGCGCTCGCACCCGGCGTGGCAGCGATCAAGGCGCCCGGCTCGCCTGTCGCAGGGCTTGCCAATGTGCTCGTGTTCCCGGACCTCGGATCAGGGAACATCGCGTACAAGCTCGCGGAGCGTCTCGCAGGCGCGCGAGCCATCGGGCCGGTCATACAGGGGCTCGCGGGCTCGATGCACGACCTCTCGCGAGGTGCGGGAGTCGAAGAGGTGGTATCCATGGTGAGGGTTGCCGCTGTACTGGCGAGACGGCGCGTTCCGGCACTGGCAGCTGGTGCGGGGTCCTAGGGAGGGGTCTTGGGGAGGAGAGGGTTCCGTAGGAGTGGAGGATCCCGAACGACTGGAGGGGCCCGAACGACCGGAGGGGAGGCTGCATGGCAGTAGAGCCGCAGACGGCATTGCTCGAGGCGACCGAGGACCGGCGCGCAGCTGGGAGCGAGCCAGCTGGTGCTGAGAGCCACACGCCAGGCAGGGAATCGCGTGTGAAGAGGTGGGGGCGGCGTGGCAGCTACGTGCTCGTGATGCTGGGCGCGCTCGCGCTCTGGGAGCTGATAGTGGCGGCTCACCTGTTCCCCGCGGTAGCGCTCCCATCGCCGGTTCACGTCCTGCACTCCTTCGCGAAGACCGCCACGAAGGGCTACCTGGGCAAGACGCTCGGCCAGGACATCCTCTACAGCGTGGTCCGGGTGGGTATCGGCTTCCTCGGCGCCGTAGTGCTCGGGGTGCCCATAGGGCTCCTCATGGCGGAGAGCGCTCTCGTGCACCGGGTGGTTGACCCGTTCTTGCAGCTCGGCCGGCCTGTTCCTCCACTTGCGTACATTCCGCTCTTCGTGGTGTGGTTCGGACTCGGCGAGCTGCCGAAGATCCTCCTCATCCTCGTCGGCACGATACCGATCATGATCATCTCGACGATCGGCGGGGTGCGTAGCATCCCCCAGCAGCGCTACGAGGTGGCGCGCTGCCTGGGTGCTAAGCGCCGGCAGATATTCGCGAGGGTGACGCTTCCCTCGACCCTACCGGAGATCTTCACAGGGATGAAGGTTGGTATAGGGATTGCCTGGAGTACCCTCGTGGCAGCAGAGCTGATCGCAGCTAGCGTCGGCCTGGGATGGCTCGTCGAGCAGGCGGCCACCCAGCTGCGTACCGGGATAGTGATAGCCGGGATAATCGTGATCGGCATCCTCGGCTACCTGATGGAGCTCGGTATAAGGTTGGTCGAACGTGCGGTGATCCCCTGGCGGGGAAACGTGTAGTCGGTGTCGGGCATTGGGTCACGACAAGGACGTTCCATGCTGGTTAGTTCATCGAAAGGCAAGTCCACCGAAAGGGAGGAGACAATACAGATGATGTTCCATACGCGAATTGGGGGAAAGTTGCCGGCGAGACGGGCTTTCGGCGCCGTGGCGTTCCTGTGCGCTGGCGCGATCACGCTGGCGGCGTGCAGCAGCTCGACTCCCGCTCCGAAGAAAGCCGTGTCGAAGCCGCCGACGAGCGTGCCGGTGGTGATCGGTTACGAGAACAACGGTGCGGATCCCTCTATGGTGACGATCGCCAACAACTACTTCCAGAAGTACCTGGGATCGAACGTCACGCTGAAGCTCTTCAGCTCGGGACCCGTGGCACTCGGCGCCATTGCCTCGGACTCGCTCCAGTTCATGTGCGGCATAGGTCTCCCGCCGGTCATCTCGGCAATGGCCAAGGGCATCCCGCTCGAAGTCATCTGGAACCAGGAGCGCTATACTACGGATGCCGGGATAGTGGTGAAGGCGTCCACCGGGATTACCACCCTCGCAGGGCTGAAGGGGCAGAAGATCGGTATAGTCACCGGCTCCGAGTCATCCTTCGAGCTGCCTGCCCTGCTCGCGCAAAAGGGGCTTCCGCTGTCTACTGTGAGTCAGCTTAATATGTCGAGCCCGGCTACCATGGAGAGCGCCTGGGCCGACGGGGAGATCTCCGCTGCAATCGTCTGGGACCCTGCCTTCGGCTACCTGGCTTCACACGGCGGACGGATCCTCGCCACCGATGCAAGCCTTCCGTCCACCGGCACGTCTTTCAACATCTGCGTGGCCAACAAGAGCTTCGTGTCTGCCCACCCGAGTGCCGCAGTGAACTTCGAGAAGGCCATGGAGGCGGGCGTGCACTACTACCACACCAACCCGTCGCAGGCCATCGCCCTCATGGTGAAGGAAGCTGGCATCACCACGGCCACCGCCAAGGAGGAGCTGGCCGGCTACGACATCTACAACCTGGCCGACCAGGTGACGTCCGCGGTGCTCGGATCCGGCTCCGGCGTGGCGACCTCCGGTACGACCGAGTCGCTCACGAACAACTGGAAGGAGCTCCACAGCCAGGGATTCCTCTCGAGCGCTCCGCCCTCGGACATGGCCGCCTACGTCGACCCCGTACCGGCGCAGAGCGCGCTCGGCTAGGCGTCCGAGGCGTCCGAGGCGTCTGGACAAGCACGTAAGGGGACGAGCGCCATGGCAATCCTCGAGATGAGAGACGTCACCCTTCGCTTCGGTGAGGGCCGGTCCGGCGGTGACGCCGGGCCGGCCACCATCGAGCGTGTGAGCCTCGAGCTGGGCGACAACGAGTTCCTCACGGTGCTCGGTCCGAGCGGGTGCGGGAAGACCACGCTCCTGCGCATCGTCGCGGGCTTCGAGAAGGCGACGAGCGGCCGAGTGCTCTTCGACGGCTCGGAGGTGAAGGCGCCCGGGTCCGAGCGTGTCATGGTGTTCCAGCAACCCTGGCTCTATCCGTGGCTGAGCGTCAGGAAGAACGTCGCCTTCGGCCTCGAGCTGCAGGGCGGCCGGGTCGACTGGAAGAGGGTCGACGAGATGATCGACGTCGTCGGCCTTTCAGGATTCAGCAGCTACCCGCCTTATCGGCTGTCCGGGGGCATGCAGCAGCGCGCGGCGCTCGCCCGGGCGCTCGTCATGTCGCCGAAGATCCTCCTCATGGACGAGCCCTTCGGCGCGCTCGACGCCCAGACGCGCCAGGACCTGCAGGAGTTCCTGCTCTCGCTCTGGGAGAGGCTCCAGGTCGCGGTGATGTTCATCACTCACGACGTGGAGGAGGCGATCCTCCTCGGAGACCGGATGCTCGTCATGGGGACTCGCCCGGGCTGCATAGCCCTGGAGCTGCCGATCGAGCTGCCGCGGCCGAGGACCGAGCAGATGATGCTCGAGCCCGCTTTCTTGGAGATACGCAGGCAGGCGTTGGACACTCTGCGCGAGGTGGCGCTCCGGGCGGCCGGTATCACCGGCACGGGTGCGGGCGATTTACCGGGCGTACCCGCTGACGGCATCGGGGGCGGTGGCGCTCCGGAGACAGGGCAGGCCCAGCAGAACAGCACGGGGCAGAACAGCACGGGGCAGAACAGCACGGGGCAGAAGAGCACGGGCCAGGGCGTCAACGAAGATGTGCGCTTGCCTGGTGCGGCAGGCCAAGCGACGGAACCTGTGGCTGGATCGCCCCGGGGCGCCTGAGGCTTCCGGGCTCGCCTTCGCTGCAGGGCGGAGGAGTCGCGAGCACGGCTATCTCGGAGCGCCCGGACAGCGTGACGTAGACAGAGCCTTGTGCGCGCTCCTCGCCGGCGTGGATCCCAGGCACGACGCCCGCGGCGCACCCAAGTGGCGCGGAGCCATCGGGCAGGTCGAGCATCTCGAGCTTGCCTAGCTCGGGATCGGCGAGGACGACGGCATCGCTTTCTCTGAGTGCGGCGGCAAGCCTCCCGTCGGCTAGTAGGGCGATGCCGAAGGGTGTGGATGGCAGCTCGATGCTGGAGAGCACCCGGCCTGCCGGGTCGACCAGGCTGAGCGCATTGCGCTCCGACGCGCCGAGCCATACTCCTCCCCGGCGCTCGTCGGCGACCATCGCCCTGCAGGGGTGGGGCCCAGCGAGGGTGCGCAGGGAGGCCTCGGGGGCGGCTCCCGCGGCTCCCGAGGCTCGGGGCACTCCCGACATTCCGAGCTCGAAGACCGCGATGACAGCGCTCTGGGTGTCGCCAACCCATACCTCGCCGCCGATGGCGCGCACGGCGAAATCCGGGCGGACCATTTCCTCTGGGAGCACGAGGGCCAGGGGTTCAGTGGGCTCCAGGGCACCTGGCAGGTTGTGCGGAGCCTCGGGGCGGATCGCCGGAAGGCTCCAGAGCAGCTTGCGATCCGCGTCCACGGCGAACAGGCGCTCCGCGGAGATTGCCGTCACGAGGAGCTCCCTAGTACGCGGCAATCTCACCAGGTAGGCGTTGCCGTCCGCGCCGACGTGGGCTAGTGCACTCGAGCGTGTGAGGGCGCTCCAGCACCCGCCATACCCGTCGGGAGTCGGGGCGTGGGGAAACGCGGGAAGGCGTGTCCAGCGCCACGTGCCTGTCGCCAAGTCCAGGCGGCCCAGCGCCGGCCAGTCGCGCGTGGTGACCCACATGGCTCCACCTGCTTGGTCAGCTGCCACGAGCAACGGGAAGGCCATCGGCTCGGGGGTTGTCATGCGAGCTGTGAGCTCTAGCTCGCGGCGCCAGGCGACGCCGGTCGGCGTGCGGGAAGGAGAGGGCTGGGGAGGAGTTGCGGAGATGGGTTGGGGGGGAACGCGCAGGATGGAGATGGCCAGCGCGATGAGGTCCCGGCTGACGAGGAGCGCCGTTGCGCCGAAGATCGCAAGGTAAAACGCACCCTGCTCCACCAGGCCCACGGCACCGCCCGGGTCCCAGCCGAGGATCCGAGCAGCGAGGAGGATACCGGCGGCGATCGCAGCGGCGAAGGTTTCGCGCCTCACCATATGCACCAGGTTGACAGGACCGACGAAGCGGCGGACGAAGTGCTGCCTCACCACCAGGGAGACGGCTCCCATGCCGGCAATGGCGGCACTCGCACCGATTATGCCGAAGGTGACCAGCGCGGGCACGAGCACCAGGCCCGTCCACGCGACCGCGAGGGCAGTGGTCACGAGACGCGGCCAGGTGATTCCACGAGATGCAAGAAAGACGTGCCAGTTGTGTCCGAGGGCGTCGAGCGTGACGGCAATAGCCGCGGCGGCGACGAGAGGTACGGCCGGCATCCAGGGGGGACCGAGAAGCACCGCGACCGCCGGCCCTGAAAGCACGGCCAGCCCTAGGCCCGCGGGCGCCGCGAACAGCATGGAGATGCGGTTAGTCAGCGAGAACGCGCGTATCGTGCTATCAGAAGCGGCAGGGCGCGCGCAGAGCGCAGGATATGCGGCATCGGCGAGAGCGGTATCGACCTTCAGCACCTGCCGGCTCCAAGCGAGGGCGAGCTCGAAGAAGGCGACAACCGATATCCCCATTGTCGCGGACACAGCTGCTATGGCTCCCCACCCCGCTGCTGCCGAGAGCATCCCACTGCCCCAGTACGGCCATCCGAAGCTGAGGTAGCGCCGTAGCACGCGCCGGTCCAAGCACAGCCCCGGACGCATCGGTGCCGCGAAGCCGACCACGGCAGCTGCGACTGCAAGCCCGGTCAGGTCGCCGGCGACCAGGCTCCATATGCCAGCTCCGAGGTACGCAGCTACGAGGCTCGTCGCGGCTCCGGACACGGGGGCGACGGCGAGCAGGGTTGCGCGGCGCGCAAAGCGCATCTGGCGGTACAAGAGCGCGACGGGCAGCTCCACGAGCAATGTAGCGAGCAGCGACGCGGCGAGCGCGCTGGTGACCGGCCAAAGCTGCGGGCGGTGGTACACCGCTGCCAGGATCGGAGACGCCACCAGGAGGACGCCGGCACAGGCACTCGAGAGCAGGAGCTCGAGGGTGAGAGCCACCCGGTAGGCGGTGAACAGGTCGACGTCGCGCTCTTGGACCAGCTTCTGCGCGATAGCGGTGTTCTTCAGCGCTCCAGCGATGCCGACTACGGCGACGGCGATCGCGTACAGGCCGAGGACGGCCGGTCCGAGCATGCGCGCGAGCACGATGCCCTGTACGGAAAAAAGCAACTGCATCGCGACACTGAAGCCGAAGCTGACGAGCGCGCCACGCCCGGCGAGGGTCACGAGCGAAGGCCGGGCGCCCTCGGGGGACGCAGTGTCGGTGCTCGGAAGGATAGGCGTCATGGGCAGCCCAGTCTCATGGGCAGCCCAGTCTCATGGGCAGCCCAGTCTCATGGGCAGCCCAGTCTCATGGGGCAGCACGGGTGTAGAGCTCGGCGACGAGCCGGCCTACGCAGGACCAGTCGTAGCAGGCAGCGCGGGCACGGCAGGCTTCGGCGACGCAGCGCTCGTCGTCCCACGAGAGGACCTCCTCCAGAGCTCTCGCGCACGAGGACGGGTCGTCGGGCGCGAAGGTCGCGCCGGTCGAGTCCGTCACGATCTCGGGGATGGCTCCGTGACGGGCGCCGACGACAGGGGTGCCCGCCGCCATGGACTCGACGAGCACCATGCCGAACGCCTCGTTCACGCTGGGCAGGCACGTCGCCGAGGCGCGCGCGTACCAGCGTAGGAGCTCGGCACGCTCCACTTGGCCGAGGAAGCGGACGCGCTCACGCCGGCGTGCATCGAGCCGCGCGAGCAGCGCTTCCTCGCGCACTTTGCTCACCGGGCCTGCCACGAAGACGAGCTGAGCCTCTGGCATGCGCGTCCCGAGGATGCCGAACGCGTCGACGAGAACCTCGGCTCGCTTGCGGCGGTCCTCGGGTGCCGCCGCGCAGACGATCATCCCAGGGATGCGCTGCTCGCTGAGACCTTCGTAGCGCGAGATGTCGATCCCGTTGGGGACGACCTCGGAAGCCAGGGCGAACGTGATCCGCAAGTGGTCGGCAACTGCCCGGCTCGGGCTGACCAGGATGGCTGCGCCCGACCAGCCCATGGCGAGCAGGGCCCTGTGCAGAGGCTTGCCCGAGAACGAGCAGCGGAGGGGTATGCCCTCGCAGGTGGCGATGTAGGGCAGGCGGGCGAGGCGAGCGGCAGCGGCGTCCGTGTAGTGGAAAGAGTGGACTACCGCTGGCCGTACACGCCGCATCTCTCGCGCCATGACCGGCACAAGCGATGCGTCGCGATCGAGCCCTCCGGGCCAGCTTCGCTCGATGGGAGCCTTGACACGCCGTGACGCAACCCCCTCGATCGGATCTTCTCCGCGCGGGCGCGACGCGGGGCGGGAGCGGGCCTGGGGCAAGGCCCCGCCGAGTAGCTCCGGTTCCCAGCCATGCCTGCTCAGCCAGCCGGCGAGCTCGGACATGACTACCTCGCTTCCCCGGCGGACATCGGGGGGCAGCCAAGGGTTGGCGAGCACGACCTTCCTACTGTCACCACCGCGCGCGCCGGTGGTGTGGCTGCCGGTGGTGTGGCTGCCGGTGGTGTGAGTCATGACCGCGCCCAGGCGAGACGCGGTCTCGACTCCAGGACCTCCTCGTACAGAGTGACCAGACGCGGCCCGACAGCCGACCAGTCGAAGGGTGCGGCAAGCTCGCTGCAGTGGGTCGGCGACTGCGGCGTGCTCGAATCAGCCAGGGCCCGCTCGAGCGTCCGGGCCAAGTCCCGTGCGTCATCGGGCTCAGCCAGCCAGGCGGGTTCACCGAGAACCTCGGGAACCCCGCCGTGGCGGGCACCGACGGCCGGCGTGCCACACGCAAGAGACTCGACGAGCACGAGCCCGAACGCCTCGTCGACAGAGGGTAGGCAGGTGACCCAAGCCTCGGCGTAGAGAGCCGCCATCATCGCCGGCTCGGGTACGTCGCGCACCTCCACCGGGACGCCCGATCGCGCTTGGAGAGTTAGCCGCGTGTTCTCGTCTATCGGCCAGGCCACCAGCATCCGCAGGCCGGGGAAGCTTTCCCGGAGCAACGCCAACGCGTCGGCAAGGAGGTGGACGCGCTTGCGCGAATCGGTCGCGTCCCCCGGGAAGAGGACGGTGGGACGTTCGGAGCGCTCGACCCTGCAGGCGAGTGCCGCCATCTCCGAGGTGAAGACCCCGTTCGGAACGACGACGGCACGGCGGCCGAAGTCGCGAGCCAGCGCGGACTGGGCAGCCCTGCTCATCGCTATCACCGCAGTGGCGCGCCTGGAGGAGGCGCGGAAGATGGTCCCATGGTACGGGCGCCAGGCGAGTGCGGCTGCACTGGGGATGCCAGGAATGTGCAACACCAGCGGAGCGACCTCGCCTGCCCGACCGGCAAGCCTGTGCCCGGCGCCGTCGAGATAGTGGAGGCCGTGGACGATATCCGGCCGGTGTCTCCTAATAGCGAGCGCGACCCGGAGCTGGTAAGTGACAGCGGGATCGGGGATCCTGCGAGCGAGCCGACCATGGACCGGCCGGGAGCCCGAGCTCCGCCGGGCCGTTACGGTGTGAACCTCGTGCCCCTCGTCGCGAAGGTATCGCTCGAGGTCCGCGAAGAGCCGCTCCATCCCGCGGCGCACAGCCGGCCACGAGGTGGGGTGAGTGAGTAGTATCCGCATGCAGCCTGCCCCCCTTTCCGCAACGCTCCCCGTGCTGGCGGACCTCTCGGTGGTTCTTTCTACGTGCCGGAGCTCGACGTCGACTGAATGTTCCAGACGAAGTCGAGGCTCTGGAGCACGGGGAGCGGCTGGCCGGCGCTGTAAGCGGCGTCACCGGAGACGGTCCCGTACCCGCTGAATCCGGCGAACTGGCCGGTTCCCTGGTCCATGGTCATGGTCGCGTTGACAGGCTCGGTCCCCGCGCCAGTGGACGCCACCCCCGCCGAGCCACTTATCTGTCCTGCCAGGGTTGTCGACCCTGACTGGTTGGATGCGGTATAGGTGCCATAGAAGTGCCAGTGCTCCGGCAGGTTTCCGGCGGCGGGAACGAGTGCCCAGTCGAGCGTGAGCTGGATCGTTCCGTCCGAGAAGACCCCGCCCTCGGGCCCGAACCCTGTGCCGAACGTGCCCTGCCAGGTCGTGTTGTCGTAGCCGGTGCCTCCCGGCTGGGCGGTTCCATGCGAGGACTCCGACACGGCAGGAGACGAGGCGCTCACCGGGCCGATCCTCTGGGGAGTCGAGGCGCAGACACCTCCCGCCGCGTAGGCGCTTGGCGGCGCCGGCGGCGGCGAGAACACATTGGACGCTGTGAAGCGCCACTGGTTCCCGCTGTAGAGGAACCTCCCGGTGGCGGTCAGACCGTCCTTCGATCCGTAGTAGTCGATGACGGCGAAGGTGTCCGTGCTCTGGCTGTAGCTGCAGCCCACAACCTCGCCGCTCGAAGTGGTGGCCGTGGCGCTGGCCAGCCAGAACGTGGTCGTCAAGGAGGTCGCGTCGATGAATAGATGGTTGGAGTTGGAGAGCGCGATCTGCTCAGTCGTACAGTTGCTCGCAGATCCGCATCCGTAGCCGTTCGGGAACCTCCCGAAGTGGCCGAGCGTGAACCCCCACAGCGGGCTCCACAGGAGCTGGTTGACGAGGTAGGTGCCCGGTGACGTGACATAACCCGTGACGCCGAAGGCGTTGGCCGGTATGTAGTCGTAGAAGCCGGTGGGTTGCGGCGCCGGAGGCGCGGGCGGCGCCGTCGAAGATGCCGGCGGCGGGCTGAAGACATACTCGGCGATCAGCTCGTAGGTGCCGTTCTCGACGAAATAGTGGCCGGACACGAACAGCTCGTTCCCGGGTGCGACCACGCTGGCCGCGCTCGAGACAGTGCAGCTCTTACCGGCGGAGTTACACGAGTAGTACGAAGTGGAGCTTGTCTCGTCGATCGTCACCTGCCCACTCGCGTTCTCGGCCGGCGATATGTACCCGGTAGTGTTGGTGAGGCTGCCGAGGACGAAGCTGCCGGTGGTTCCGGGGACGTTCGGGACTGGCTGCCCGCTCGACACCACGCTGCCGTCCGTGGAGAAAGGGTTCGATCCCACCTGCGCCGACGCGCTCTGGACACCTGCCAGCATCACTGCCACGAGGACACCCCCGGCCAGGAGCGACGCCGCAATGCCGCGTACGCTATGTCGCGCGGCTCGCGCGAGCGCTTCCCTAATGGGGAAGAACGCAGTACGAAGCTGCTTCGTGGCCATCGGGCTCTCCTCTCAGCCCCCCTTGGCCTGCGTACCCTGTGACGCCACCCGCTCTGCTTGGGCGCCGAGCCGGCGCCCCATGCAGTCCGTCAGGTTGATAACGCCCCGCTCCGCGAGACCTTGCGCGCTACGTCGGCCGAAATTCTCCTTCGCCGTGCCTATGAGGTGCGCGAGGGCGGAACGTTGCCACTGAGCATGGTTACGCATCCTGGAGTCGAACGGCGCCAGTGCCCCGAACGCGGAAGCCTTGATGGCGCTTCCCAACACCCGGCTTGCCCACCATCGGGGGAGCGACCGCTCACCGTAGGCCCGCACCATGAAGCGCGCCTCGCCCTGGAGCAGGTGTTCCGCGAGCAGAGCCGGGGGTGCGCTCGACGCTCCGCCTTCGTGGACCACGGTGGCAGAAGCGACGTAGCGGACCCTCCAGCCTCGCTGGCGCGCTCGCCAGCAGAGGTCGGTCTCCTCGACGTAGAAGGGGTATTCGTCGTCGTAGCCACCGAGCTCGACCAGGCAGGTGTCGCGCAGCGCTATGCAGGCGCCGATCACCCAGTCCACGTCGCGGTCGCTACGATGCTCGGCGCGTGCCATGCCTAGCTCGAAAGGAAAGCGGGAGCGGGGCCTGATCGCCCTGTAGGCTTCGTTCAATGCAAAGGAGCCCGTGAGAAGGCGCAGGGGAGTCGGGAACCTCGAAGCAGAGGTTTGGTGGCTGCCGTCGGGGAAGACGAGGCGTGGTCCGGCTATGCCTATCGAGGGGTCCGCGAACGCAGCAGTCAGGGCCTCGAGCGCACCGGGCATCAGCCGGGCATCGCTGTTCAGGACCACGCGTACCTCGCCGCCGGCAGCCTCGAGCCCGGCGTTGGCGGCACCGGCAAAGCCCTTGGCCTCCTCGTGGACGATGAACCGAGCCCGGGGGCAGGTCGGCTGGAGCCGGGAACGCGCATCCTGCGGCGAGCCGTCGTCTACCACGACCACCTCTGCCCACTGCGGTATCGACGCGATGCACCGCTGTGCAAGCTCCAGACGGCCGTGAACGGGGACGACCA
Source organism: Actinomycetes bacterium (assembly GCA_021801525.1). Classification (GTDB taxonomy): domain Bacteria; phylum Actinomycetota; class Acidimicrobiia; order Acidimicrobiales; family JAJYXR01; genus JAJYXW01. The sequence continues at coordinate 10,993 of JAJYXW010000040.1, read as the reverse complement.
CTGTGACGCTCGGGCCGATCGCATATGTTCTCTGGAAGTTCCCGAAGCTGTCGGAGACGTTCATCGTGGAAGAGCTCCTGGCTCTGGAGCGCCGGGGGATCTCCCCGGCCATCATCGCCTGTCAGCGTCAGGAGGACTCGGTTGAGCATCCGGGCGTGCAGGCGCTCGTCGATCGCGCGCTCTGGATCGAGGAACTCACCAGGAGGGCGCGTCTGGCGGCCGTTTTGGCGACGATCACCCGCCATCCGTGGCGCAGCCTCGCGTGCGCGGCAGTCGTGGCCCGCCATCCGAGCAGGCTGGCATTGGTTGACCTCGGCAGGGCGCTCGTCGTGGCGCACCTGGTCGCAAAGCGCGAGATCCGCTACCTGCACGCCCATTTCGCCGACGTAGCGGGGGAGGTGGCGTACTTCGCGTCGCGCCTTGCCGGTGTTCCCTTCGGCGTCACCGTCCACGGTGCGGACCTGTACGTGAGGCAGGGGACCCTCCGGCGTGTTCTCGGCTCGGCTGCGCTCAGGGTCACCGTGTGCCGCTACAACGTGGAGCAGATCGTAGAGAGGTGCCCGGGGATTGCTGCCGGCGACGTCCTCGTGAAATACGCGGGCGTAGATACAGCCCGAGTACGACTCGAGGAGCCGCGGCCTGCGCGCCCGGGAAAGGTGATCGTGGGCGTCGGCAGGCTCGAGGAAAAGAAGGGCTTCGACGTCCTGGTGAGGGCCGTAGGACTGCTCTCGCTCACGCACGACCCAGGGGTGCGCTGCCGCATAGCAGGTTCGGGCAGCGAGGAGGAACCACTCCGAAAGCTGATTGCAAGGCTTGGCCTGACAGAGAGCGTGGAGCTGATCGGGGACATCTCCCCGGGGGATGTCATGGAGCTCTTGGCCGGGGCCGACGTGCTCGCAGCTCCCTGCAGGATCGCGTCGTGGGGCGACCGCGATTCGATGCCAGTGGTCCTGAAGGAGGCGATGGCGATGGAGCTGCCGGTCGTGGCGAGCGACGCGTTCGGAATACCCGAGCTAGTGGAACCCGGGAGCGGGGTGCTCGTTCCTCCGGGCGAACCGGAGGCGTTGGCAGGAGCCCTGGCCGCAGTGCTGCGCAGTCCGCCCGAGGAGCGGTCGGCCATGGGCAAGCTGGGCAGGCGGATCGTGGAGGAGCGTTTCTGCGAGGACATGGGAGCCGAGCTGCTCGCCGGAGCCATAGCCGGCGTCCTCGGGGAAGAGCCATAGCCGGCCTCCTCGGGGAACGGGCCTCTGGATCGATTGCGCTACGGCTGCTCTCCGAGGGAAGGTTCTCCTCCGCAGGCTGCTGCGACGAGGTCTTCGGCCACCTGGCTCCACGGGCGCGCGAGCGCCGCTTGGCGCCGCTCCTGGTGAAGCTGCGGCGTGTCGTCTTCGAGCGCCCGAGCTACGGCGGCGGCGAAGCCGTCGGTGCCCTCGGCGACGTAGAGGTGCCTGCCAAGCTCGTCGGTGGCACCGTTGGGCGTGGAGACGACAGGCAAGCCCGCCCCGAGGTACTGCGGGATCTTTATGGGAAAGGACTTGCGGTTGAACGGGTGTGCGCTGTAGGGGACGAGGGCTATGTCCAGCGCGGCCATGTAGGACCGCAGAGCCTTCGGGGACTGCTGGGGAAGGCGCACGACGTGACGACGCCCGAGGAGCGACGCGAGGGAAGCGGGCGCTCTCGGGCCGAACGATCCGCCGATGAGCACCAGCGTGCCACTCCCGGATACCTCGTGGGCCGAGTCGAGGGCGGCCCCGAGCAAGGCAGGGTCTACCCGGAAGTTGACGCTTCCCACGTAGCCGAGCAGCGGCCGAGGCAGGTGCTCGAGCTCTGCCGCCGGGACCGCCGGCGCCAGCGATTCGCCGTCACATCCGTGAGGCACGTATGTGGCGCGGATGCCACGTTCGCGCAGCTGCTGCACGAGCGGCACGGAGCAAGCTGTCACCGTGCCGGCTATCGACGCAATCTCGCGCACGTAGCGGCGGATACGCTCGGCGTCGGCTCCCGGCAGGTCCTCGTCACTGTCGGTGCAGTGGTAGATGCTCCGACCATCCAGTCGGGGCAGCGTCGCCCGGGACTCGAGTGAGAAGGCGACGGTGAGGTCGGGTTGGCCGAGCCGCCGGAGGATGCCGCGAGCCAGGTGCCCGGCGTTCGAGCGTTGGCCCAAGCGTGCGTTCTGGCCCGGAATGGCCACCGGCCGCCAGATCGAGAGCCTTTCCGAGTGGCGCTCACTGCGGGGGGCGAGCAGGTCTGCCACACGTTCGCGGTGGCGGACGACCGACATCGGGCTGAGGGGGGGATCGACGTAGAGCGCGTGCCAGCCGAGCTCGGCGAACGCGAGGGCGATGAACTGCTTGCTCAGGCGAAATCCCGACCACCGGGCTTGTGCAATGACTGCTACCGTCCCGGTTGGTGCCACCGGCATCGACGATACCTCGCGTGCCTTGTTCACCTCGCCCATCCGCCGGGCCTCTCACGTCTCCGTCTCTCTCCGCAGGTTCCGCAGGCTTGCTCTCCTCAGCTGGCGCAAGCTTGCTCGACGAGCTCGGCCATTCTCGGGCCCACGGCCTCGGGGCAGTAGAAGCTCTCGAAGCGCTGCCGGGCGAGACGGCCGAGTCGTGCGCGCAACGAGGCGTCCCCGGCAAGCCTAGCGAGTGCACCGGCAATTGCCGCCGGGTCGGAGGGGTCCGCCAGGATTGCGCTGTCCCCGGCTATCTCGGCCGGCACGGTGCCGGGAGCCAGCACCTGGGGAATGCCCGCCGCGAGCGCCTCCACGCATACGCCGCCGAAGGACTCCGTAAGGCTCGGCAGCACGTGGATGTCGCTCTCTGTGAAACGGCGCAGCACCTCGGCACGGGGGAGCGGTCCGAGCCAGTCCACTGACGAAGGGAGCTGCTCCGGCCGGGGATCTGCGGTAACCACTTCCAAGCGGAGGCCCGGACCGGTGCGATCCACGGCGGAGACGAGCTCCCGCAGCCCTTTTCGGGCGCCCTCGGCACCGACGAAGATCGCCTTCACGTCGCCGGGCTCGCGATTTCGCGACGGCTGGCCGGTGCCGTCCGCCAAGTCGAGGTCGACGTACACGAGGGGAGGGACCACAAGGACGCGGGACTGCTCGAGGTGCTCGCAGCGCTCGAGCATGCCGCGGCGACCGAGCTCGGACCAGCACTGGACGACCGCTGCGCGCTGGGCGAATCGCTCGTGGGTGCGGGCAGACTGCTCGGGGAACCAGACGCCCGGATAGGTGTCCAGCACTCCCTGGGTGCTCCATATGGTCGGGAGCCCGCCGCAGGCCGGAAATGCGATATGGCCGTAGAGGACCTCGGTGCCGGCCGGTGGCACCACGTGGCGTACCTGGGCGAGGTCGCGAATGCTCCTTGCCAGCGTCGTGGACCTCCAGCGCGACGTGCTGCCGGGCGGGTGCGACGCCAGCCTCGCCGCCGGTACCAACGGTGCCTGCCAGCGGGCGAAGCGGGCCAGCGGCACTACCGACCCCGCTCCCCACCTGAGAAGTGACTGGTAGAGCACGCGGCTGTCCCAGAGCACGCGGGTGTCACCTGCACCTGCGGCGAGCCAGCCGGCTGTGGCGCACACGGCAACGACGTGGCCGATCGGCGACTGCCCAGCGGTGGAGAGCCCGTCAGAGGCGATCCCGTCAGAGGCGATCCCGTCAGAGGCGATCCCGTCAGAGGAAGAGGAGGCCTCGGCGAGGTCCGCGTGCCGAGGCGTGAGGCTTCGTGAGGTCATCAAAGCGGGAACGCCCGAACGCAAGGCTCATTGCGAGCGTCGGAGCGCAGGGATGGTCATTCCACCGCAAGGTGTGGCGCTTCGTCCCGTTGCCCTCGATGACAGGGCGCCGAGGACCGGCGGGGGCCGCGTCGTGGGGGCACGCAGTGACCGGCTGACCACACCTGGTCGGCTCGGATGGTTGCGAGTTCGGGAGGAGCCGTGGCAGCAAGCCCCAGTCGTCTTGGTGACGCCGGAACCGGCGGCACTCGAGGCAACCTGGCGGTGCCGGCTCTCGTCGTGATGGATGACTCGGATGGGCAGATCGCGGCTACGGACACCTGGGGGCCCGATCCCGATTCCAGCGGGGGCTCTGCTCATGGCGCGCCGGGCGGCTTGATCGAGCGGCTAGACGAGCTGGCTGCGACCCTGCGCGACGCCTTCCTCGGGGCTTACGGCGCCGGGGGGACTACGCCACTCGGTGAGTCCTGCGTATCGATGTTGCACGCGGCCGGGCGCGAGTACGCGGGCTACCTGTTGAGCGCCGCCCTCCAGGGTGAGCCGCCGCATCCCGGAGCGCCATTCGGCTGCCACCGCGCGCTCGGTCGCATCCTCCGCCGTGAGGGCCTTGGCCTCGACACTGTCCTCGCCTGCCACGAGGCGGCCTGCCGCGCCGCATTCGAGACCCTCATCGCAGGGCTCGACGGGGAGGTCGGGGATCCGCAGAGCGCCAGGACGATGCTCGCCATGCTCGCGAAGGCCGCGGTGATGGGCAGCGGGCGCAGCACGGCTGCGCTCACCGAAGGATTTCACGAGAACCTCCAGGCGCAGGATCCGTTGCCGGGCGGCAACGCGCTTGACGAGCTGCTGGACGCCGCCCCTGCCGCATCAGGCCCCGGGTCGGGCCAGGTGCCAGAGCCGGCCTGGCTTGCAGGAGGCCTCTATGTGCTCGCAGTGGTGGCGCTCAGCACCCTGGCGCGTGGGGTCGAGGACCCGGGGGTTCTCCTCGACAAACTGCTGTCGGAGATCGAGAGTGCGGACATCGGAGCCGGCCCGCCGATGTGCTCGAGGCGCGTCAGCCGGCTCGCCAGGGACGCGCTAGGCCGACGCGATACCGGACGCGATACCGGGCGAGTCCTCGAGATCGATGTGGATCACGATTCCGGGCGCGACCGGGGGCTGGTTGCGGCGTTCCCGGTCCGTGGTGATGAGGACAGCGCCGGCGAGCATGCTTGCGACAAGGTGGAAGCCTTCCTCTCGAAGGCACTCTCGGGTCTGGTGCTCCCCGAGGGCACGCGGGTCGCGGCCGGCGTGGGCCTCGCGGGAACCGGTCCTGCGGGCATCAGGGCGAGCTACGAGCAGGCGCTCGAGTCGCTTCGAGTCGCTTGCCTCTCTTCGGAGCGGCCCGGGTGGCGACCGGGCTCGGAGGGGCTCATGGTAATCGGCCATCGCAGGGCGCTCGTGCCCCTGCTGCTGCTCGGTGACTCGGCGCGCGCTGCGGAGATAGAGGCTGCTGTACTGGGCCCGCTCGGTGTCCAGGCGGGTCGTGCGCCCTCCGAGGAAGCGGCGAGCCTGCTGGCCGCCGCGTCAGCGTTCATCGCGCAGGGCGGCAACGTGCTTGGCGCCGCCAGGCGTCTCGGCGTGCACCGCCACACCCTCTCGACGCGCCTGGAGCGCTTCGAGCGCCTTACCGGCCTGGTGTTCGACGACCCCGACGACACGCTGCTCGTCGCCCTCGCGCTCCGAGCCCACGAGCTGTCGAGCGCTGCTCTGGCGGGACAGGGCGGCCGGGCCCGGTGCCGGCCGTGAAGATGGCGACCTCGGCGATGAGCGACGCCCTCTTGCAGTGGGGAGGCAAGTTGTCGGGTCGAACTGGCAGCCTGCACGATGACGCCGCCCGATCCGCACCGGGAAGCCGCGAGACCTGCGGGCTCGCGCCAGGACGCACCGCGAACTTGGAGTTCGCGCCAGGACGCACCGCGTGGGCCTGCAAGCGGGTGGCGGACTACTTGCTTGCCCTGGCGGCGCTGGTGGCCTTCGCACCCTTCGCGCTCGTGGTCGCCCTGGCCATCAAGGTCGAGAGCCCGGGGCCGGTCTTCTTCCGCCAGGTGCGTGTCGGGCGCGGGGGGAGAACCTTCAGGATGTGGAAGTTCCGCTCGATGGTGACGGGCGCGGAGGCGATGCTGCCCGGGCTCGCCGCGTCGAACGAGGCGAGAGGGCCCTTCTTCAAGATGAGTGCTGATCCCAGGGTGACCAGGGTGGGCAGCGTCCTCCGGCGCACCTGCCTCGACGAGGTGCCGCAGCTCCTGAACGTGCTCGCGGGGCAGATGAGCTTGGTTGGTCCGAGGCCCTTCCTCCCTTCGGAGATGAGCGAAGCGCCGGAGCTGTTCCGCTGGCGGCTCCCGACGCTTCCCGGGATCACCGGCCTGTGGCAGGTTGCCGGGAGCTGGTGGCTCGACCCGGAGGAGGGTCGGCAGATCGACCGCGCGTACCTGGAGCGCTGGAGCCTGTGGTTCGACATGCGGATCGCCCTTCGCACCGTGTCGAGAGCGGTCGCGCTTTGGAGGCACCCTGGACGTCCCAAGCCCTCCGGCGAGGCTGTGCACGCGCTCGCAGGCGGAGGGTCGCTCTCGTTGCAGCCCGAGCCGGGCCGCGAGGTGCTCCCTGATGTCAGCGTCGTCATCGTCACCCACGACTCAGCGGACGACATAGGCGCATGCCTGGCCGCCGTCAGGGGCGAGGCGGCCGCTTGTTCGCTCGAGGTCGTGGTGGTCGACAACGCGTCGAGGGATGCCTCTGCGGACGTTGCGGCAGAGGCGTACCCCAAGGCGAGGGTGGTGCGCTCTGCGCGCCGCCGGGGATTTGCAGCTAACGCGAACCTCGGCGCGCGCCTGGCGCTGGGCGAGGTGATCGTGCTGTTGAACCCCGATGCAAGGCTTCGCAAGGGCGCGCTCGCGACCCTGATCGAAGTGCTCGACGCTCACCCCGAGGTCGGGATCTGCGGGCCGCGCCTCGTGTACCCCGACGGCTCCGACCAGCACTCGGCACGGCGCTTCCCGACAGGCTGGGTATCGCTGGTGCGGAGGACGCCTCTGCGCTGGGCTTTCCCAGGAGGATTCGAGGGAGAGCGGCGACACATGATGGAGGCGGATCACCTCGCACGCCTGAAGCGCCCATGCAGCGTCGACTGGGTGCTCGGGGCGGCCATGGCCGTCCGGCGTCAGGTATGGGACGACCTCGGCGGTCTCGACGAGGGGTACCGCCTCTACTGCGAGGACATCGACCTCTGCCGGCGGGCCTGGGACGCGGGTTACGCAGTCGCTTACGTACCGGGCGCCCTGGCGGAGCACGACCTGGGCGCGCTCACGTCAAAGCGGTTCCTCACGCGTGCCACCATCTGGCACTTCAGGAGCATGGCGCGCTTCTTGCGCCTGCACGGGCTCGGTCGACCCGCCTTCGCCCCGGAGTCGCCGAGGTTGCTCCACGCTCCGGCCCGTACCGGAGAGGAAGGGACGATCTCCGCTCCTGGCGCCGGCTTCGGGGTGCCGTCCGCGGACGGCACGCCGCACGCGGCGGACGATGCTCCCTTGGAAGAGGTCGAGGCAGCCGGCTGAGGGCGCCTGTCCGGCTGGCTCAGGCGAGCCGGATGATTGACACGAGCCGGCGCTGCCTCCTCAGGAGGTCGGCTCCTCAGGAGGTGGGACCGGCGCTCAGCCCGAAGTGGTAGGAGAGGGTGGACCCGCTCGAGGTCGAGAAGGAGAGGGCGAGGGCGCTCGGATTGCCGCCAATCCTCGCAAAGCGGAGCACGCCGACAGGAGTGGGCGGGGCGGTGAAGTTGCCGGTTCCGGTCTCGCTGCCGGACGGGCTCGTGAGCACTGCGCTCTGGAGCACCACGTGCGAGCTGCCCGAGGGGGCTCCGAGGGCTATGAGCACCATGGTGATGTCGCCGTAGGAGAGGATGCTGCCAACCTCGACTGTGATGCCCCCCTCCGATTGCGTCTGCGCCTCCACCCATTCGACCATTGGCTTCGCGTTCACGAGGAACGAGGAGACGAGCCAACCGGAGCTGCCTCTCACCACGACGAGCGGGCCCGAGAGGGTGTCGGTGGAGGTGTTGGATCCTTTCGGGCCCGACACCGTGCCGGTGACGGTCCCAGAACCTCCGAAGACGACCTGCGTGGGGGTAGCTGAGCTGACCGTGAAGGAAGGCGAGGTCCTGGTGGATACCGTCGCGCCCTTCTTCTGGTCGATAGAGGCGATGTCCACGAGCACCACGCCGTAGTCCTGTGCGGGGCCGGTGGAGACTGACCCGAGCGCACTCGCGTTGTGGGAGGAGAGCGCGGCGAAGTACGAGGAGAGCGCATGGTCTGCAGCGGCCACCTCGGCCTGCCTGGTGGAGGAGCTGCCAGCGCCTTGGCCCACAGAGCCCGTGCTCGTGCCGCCGCCAGGGGTAGCGTATCGTCCCTGAGATGGCTTGGAGCTAGTGGCGGCCTGGGAGGAGCTGCTGCCTGGCTTCGTGCCCGGCGATCCCTTGGCAATGGCAGCGGACCTGGCGCCGGCGTTGCCTGACGCGCTGGACGCGGACTTCGCGGCCCCACCCCGAGGCGTGCTCGACCCGCAAGATGTCGCGACTAGCGCCGTGGCAGCCAGGGCACTGAGCACGCCGAGCACAGGGCGTACAGAGCGCTCGGGGCGCCCCATGGGGCGTGTGCGCCGCCTCGGCCTCCTGTGGGTGCCCGGGAGGGCTGTCGCGTTCACCATGGCTGGGTAACGCTCCAGAGCGCCGCTAATCACGGCCAATGCGATGAGCGTGGCGAACTGAGTGGTCGCTCCGGCACGAGACGCGAAGAAGCCGGAGGGAGCACGAGGATCCCTCCGGCTTCTCACTCCTCACCGGGTTGCGCCGTTGTGTCAGCCCCGGTGAGCTTGGGTCATGACGGGCTCAGGGAACTGCCGGAACCGCGCTGCAGCTACCCGTCACCGGGTTCTGCGGGCCAGGCCCACTGGTCCCGACGATCACGTTGTCAGCATTGCTGTTCGTGAAGTCGCCGTGGTTGCAGCCGACCACGTTGAAGCCGCCCGTAGCGCTGCCGCTCACGCCGATGTAGCCGGCGAGCGCGCCCTTGTTGTGATCCCCGCCCTGGGCGATGACGTAGCCGGACTGGTTCGTCGCGCTGCCGCTTGCGGTGACGGACCCGCCGTTCGGCAGGACCGGGTTCGCGCTGTTCGGAGCGAGGCAGACCTGGGCTCCGCCGGTCGCCGACGGGCTGCCCGGGTTGACCCCGTTCACCGCGATAGGCGCTCCGTTAGTAGAGCACGCGTCGAGGTTCGGGCCGCTCGCCTCGGCAAAGGCCGGCGCGGCGAACGCGACGGCCATCCCTCCGGCGAGGGTGGCAGCTGCCACACTGCTTAGGATGAGTTTCTTCATCATACGGTGATTCTCCTTTTTCGTTACTGGTCGTGTATGTGGTCCCGCTTCAGGGACACTGCGGTTACCGTCAAGCGGAAAACCCCTCCCCTCCGCGGCGCGCACAGCCCCTCGCCGGGGTGATGCTACCGACAAGAGAACACGGATTGCATGCCCTTGTCAATGATCAATGTGGCGAAATCCAGAGGCCACAATGTCACTAAGCTCGCTCGGCACTATATGGACGAATGAGGCCCCGCACTTATTCGCGCTCATGTAGGAAATGTGCTCGCGATATGCCTGCCAATATGCACCTATGTACTTACGGGTAGTGGCTAAACAGGCAGCGGCCTGGCCGGTATGTCCAGGCCGGCGTGATAGATGGGGGACACAGTGGCAGGCGGGCGCTTCGATAGACACCTGACGTGGGCACCAGAGCACATAGTGCGGCAGAAGTCGGTGCGCTATCGATTGGAGAGAACCGAAGCGGCAGCCTCGCTGACGGCTCGCTTCACCGAGGCCGCTTCGAAGCGCTCTTCGAAGAGGGCCTGGGCGGCTCCGGCTAGATCCCTTCGCAGTGCGGCGTCACCTAGCAGGCGGGAGCAGGCCACGGCGAAAGCGCCGGGGGCGTCCGCCAGGAGGAGATGCTGTCCGTGCTCTGCTCCTAGGCCTTCTGCCCCAACGGTGCTCGACACGACCGGGATGCGGTGGGCAAAGGCTTCCACCAGCTTCGTACGGGTGCCGCTCCCGTACGGGATGGGTGCCGCGACGAGGTCTACCTCGGCCAACGCCGCCGCCATGTCCTTTACCCCTCCGGTCACCACCACCCTCGGGGGGTCGTGGAGCGCGTGGAGCTCGGGAGGGGCCTCACCGATCAGGCGCACCTGCACGCCGGGCACGAGGCGCCTGAGGCGCGGCCCGACCTCGTTCACGAGGACGAGGGCGGCATCGCGGTTCGGGCCGTACCACAGGTGCCCGTGAAGTGCTACGACCGGTGGGTCGTGCAGGGCAGAGCTCCCAGCGGGCGCCCTCGGCGCTGGGTAGCCGTTGGGCACTACGCGCAGCTCGGCTGCACAACCGAGCAGGGCGAGGCGAGCGGCGTCCTCCTCGCTGCAGAGCGCTGCAAGGTCCACCCGGGACACAGCCAAGGAGATCGCGTGGCGCCAGCGGCGCGCCTCGGATGCGGCCCAGGCTGCGCGCAGGTGCAGCCCACGCGAGCTGAGGAGACCGGTGGCCTTTGCAGCTTCCACGAGATGCGCGCGCATGGCCTCGAGCTTTACGAACTCGAGGTCCTCGAGGTCGAGTACCGTCCGGCCGAGCCGGGGGCAGCCGAGGTCGATGAATGCCTCGGGGCGCGAGCACCAGAGGAGGTCGTACGGCGGCCTCGCGAACCGGCGGAGCCCGTCGCGCAGCGCCGCGGCGTTGGGCGCGGGCAGGTCGGCTGGCAGCGGCGCTGTGACCAGGCTCCATGCGCGACGGGTGGCGAACTCGGCCCGGGCCACAGCCTTCGCGAGCCACTCGCTCCCGAGCCGCTCACTCTCGATCGCTTTGGCCGCCGGGCCTGGTGGGCGGACGAGGAGGCGGGTGAGGGGACCGGGCACTACCCGCGCTCTCGAAAGCGCGGCGCTCGCGACGACCCCTGACGCTTCCGGCAGCTCGCAGGGCTCGCGCCGCCCCGGGGGGGTGATCGCGAACAGCTCGACGTCGCCCATTTCAGCGAGGGCCTCGACCTGCATCGCGAGGCGCCGGCGGTAGCCGGTGTTCGCAGGCCACGGGAAGTCCGTCGCGAGGACGAGGATCCGGGTGCTCACCGGCCTGTCCACAGGCAGGGGCCGCAAGGAGCCATGGTCAGCGAGCCGCCCG
>JAJYXW010000112.1 GCA_021801525.1 Actinomycetes bacterium | reverse complement strand
TGACGCTCTGGCCGACAGGGCAGAGCCGGCCGCTTGCCTCGAACCTGAACTGGGTGGCCGGTGAGACCGTGCCCAATCGGGTTGTGGTGCCCGTCGGGTCGACCGGCCAGGTGAGCGTCTACAACTCCTCGGGCAGCGCGGACGTGATCATCGACGTGAACGGCTGGTACAGCTCCGGCACCAACGCCGCGGCGGTCGGTGGCACGTTCGCCTCGGTTACACCGGCCCGCATCTGCGATACCCGGCCGACGAGCGTGTCGGGGCTCACCGACCAGTGCACGGGCAAGACACTCGCTGCTGGCAGCACGCTCCCGGTCCAGGTGGCAGGCAAAGGTGGCGTGCCTGCAAGCGGGGTGTCTGCGGTCGTCTTGAACGTGACCGTGACCGATACCACCAGTGGTGGTTACCTGACGCTCTGGCCGACAGGGCAGAGCCGGCCGCTCGCCTCGAACCTGAACTGGGTGGCAGGTGAGACAGTGCCCAACCTGGTCGAAGTGGGACTCGGTTCGGGTGGCCAGGTGAGCGTCTACAACTCCTCGGGCAGCACCGACGTGATCATCGACGTGGAGGGCTACGTCACCTCTTCCTCGACGGGGACCGCTGGCCTCTTCGAAGGACTTCCGCCGGCTCGCATCTGCGATACCCGGCCGACGAGCGTGTCGGGGCTCACCGACCAGTGCACGGGCAAGACACTCGCTGCTGGCAGCACGCTCCCGGTCCAGGTGGCAGGCAAAGGCGGCGTGCCTGCAAGCGGGGTGTCTGCGGTCGTCTTGAACGTGACCGTGACCGATACCACCAGTGGTGGTTACCTGACACTCTGGCCGACAGGCGAGGCCCAGCCACTCAGCTCGGACCTCAACTGGCCACCTGGCAAGACAGTCGCCAACCTGGTTGTCGTGGCACTTGGCGCGTCGGGCCAGGTGAGTGTGTACAACTCTGGCGGGTCCACCGACGTGGTTATCGACGTGGTCGGCTACTTCACCTCGCCGGGGAGCGCCGCGCCAGCGATCACCACCACCTCGCTTCCTTCTGGGACCGTGGGCAAGTCCTACTCCGCGACCCTCCAGGCGACAGGTGGGGTGACGCCATATACATGGAGCATCGTCTACGGCGCGCTGCCCGGCGGCTTGAGCCTGTCGCCGAGCACCGGCACGATCAGCGGAACCCCCACCACCCCCGGCACCTCGGAGCTCACGATCGAGGTCACCGACGCGAACGCCAACACCGCTGCCGTAGCGGTGTCTATCTCGGTCGGGAATCCATGTGCGTCCCAGCCGACCTTCGCTACCCCGCCTGCGGGCGGACCCACCATTACCACCACCGCGCTCCCTGGCGCCACGGTGGGTGAGATGTACTCGCAGAGCCTGGCGGCTACCGGCGGCAGTGCTCCCTATGCGTGGTCGGTGGTCTCGGGGTGCCTGCCCGAGGGGCTCGTCCTCGAATCGTCGGGCTCGATCGTCGGCACGCCGACCAACCCTGGGAGCTTCGCGTTCCTGGCTGAGGTGACCGACAGCTCCTCGCCAGCCGAGTCATCTATCCAGGTGCTCACGATCGATGTTGTCCAGGCGCTCGCCATCTCGACGGCGAGCCTCCCCGGTGGGACCGTCGGAACGCCTTACTCGATGAGGCTCTCCGCATACGGAGGCGTTCCTGCCGAGTACACCTGGGCGGTGTCTGCAGGAGCCCTCCCACCGGGGATCACGCTCGCTCCGACGAGCGGGGTGCTCTCGGGCACGCCGACGGCGGCAGGGTCCTACCAGTTCACCTTGCAAGCATCGGAGAACGAGCCGCCGGATCAGTCTTCGTCGCAGAGCTACACCCTTGTGGTCGCCCCATCGTCCAACGCCGGTGTCGTGCTGTCACCCACCTACGCTACCGGCGCGACAGCCACGTACTCCATCTACTTCACGCTCACGGCGACTCTCGATGGCAGCAACTCCAGCACTCAGGGCACCATTACCCTTACGGCGCCGACGGGCACCTCGTGGCCAGCGGGCGGTTGTGGCACGTTTGCCGTGAATGACAACACCAACCCGAGCGCCAACTTTTCTGATGACACGAATTGCGACGGCGGTGTCACACTCTCCAACAACGACACCGTCGCTCAGCTCCAGGTCCAGAACACCCTGAATGCCGGAGACTCGATCGTGATCGACATCTCGGGGGTGACGAACCCGCCGACGGCGAACCCGTCCGAGACGATCCAGGTCGCGACGTCCTCTGGTCAGAAAGAGATCTCCAATCCCTACCCGATCACCTACACCTCGGTGAGCCAGCCCGTCGTCTCGCAGTCACCCACCTACGCGGCCGGCGCTACGACGACCTACACCATCGACCTCACGCTCAGTGCATATGGCACCCTCGATGGAAGCAACTCCAAAGCTCAGGGCACCATCACCCTTACGGCGCCGACGGGCACCTCGTGGCCGGCGGGCGGTTGTGGCACGTTTGCCGTGAATGACAACACCAACCCGAGCGCCAACTTTTCTGATGACACGAATTGCGACGGCGGTGTCACACTCTCCAACAACGACACCGTTGCTCAGCTCCAGGTCCAGAACACCCTGAATGCCGGAGACTCGATCGTGATCGACATCTCGGGGGTGACGAACCCGCCGACGGCGAACCCGTCCGAGACGATCCAGGTGAGCACGTCTTCGGACACCCGCCCCGAGGGTTCGCTTCCGTACGCCATCACCTCCTAGCTGGCCCGTGTGAAGCGGGTGACTTTGCCAGGAATCGAAGCCTGGCGTAGAGCGATCCGAACATTGCCTCGAAGTCATCTGGCGTCATTGAGCAAGTAGACGAGCGTGAGCCCGGTCGTCTCCCTGGCAGGTTCGGTCAGGGGCGCCGCTCGGGGGGCCGCCAGTCGTCTTGCTCGGGGAGCGGGTGGCGGAAGAGCCTGGCTGCGTTGCCAGCCGCCATGGCCCTTACCTCGCTCTCTGGCAGGTGGCCCATGCTCGCGCCGAGTACGGCCTGGGTGTCCGGCCAGGTCGAGTCGGCGTGCGGGTAGTCGCTCTCCGCCATTATGTGGTCGGTTCCGATGTGCTCCCGGAGTGCGAGCACCGACGGGTCGTCGATGGTGCAGAACCAGAAGTTCCGCCGGAGCACGTCGCTCGGCAGCAGGTCGGAGGGCCAGGCCACGGACTCCGTGCCCGAAGCTGAATGGCGGAGCACGTAGTCCACCCGGTCCAGAAGCATGGGCACCCATCCGATACCGCCTTCGGAGAACGCGACCGACAGCCCCGGGAAGCGAAGCGGCACTCCGGACCAGAGCCACTCTGCGGCGGCTACGAGCCCGTTCACGGGAAAGAGCGTGGGCAGCAGCTCGAAGGGAGGGTCCGGGGAGGGAAGTGGTGCCCAGGCCGAGGCCCCGGTGTGGAGGCAGACGACCGTGCCGGTCTCCTCGCAGGCCGCGAAGAACGGGTCCCAGGCGCGGCTGAAGATCGAGGGCAGGCGGAGCTGGGCGGGGAACTCCGGAAAGCTCACCGCCTTGAAGCCTCTCGCTGCGTTCAACCGGATCTCTGCGGCTGCGACATCGATGTCGGCTAGCCAGGGGAGCTGCAAGGGGATGATCCGCTCCGGGTGGGTTCCCGCCCACACCTCGATGTGCCAGGCGTTCCACGCCCTGACGCAGGCGAGACCGAGCTCGGGATCGGAGGATCCGCTGAACACCGAGCCGCAGAAGCCGGCCACCAGGGACGGGAAGCACAGCGACGCCCACACCCCGTTCAGGTCCATGTCTGCCACGCGCGCCTCTATGTCGTAGCAGCCGGGGCGCATCTCGTCGAAGCGCGCCGGGTCCATGCTCCAACTCTCACGCGGACGTCCCACCACGGCGTTCAGGCCGATGTTCGGGTAGGTACGGTCCTCGTAGACCCACACCTGCTGCCCGCCGGGCTCTTCCACCACGCGAGGGGCCCGGTCGGCGAGCTTCGCCGGCAGCCGGCCGTGGAACAGGTCGGGCGGCTCGATCAGGTGGTCGTCGACCGAGATGATCGGCACGAAGATCGGCCGCGGGGACGGATCGGGCAGGAGGGCCGACCGGGCGGAAGGCCGGATCTGTGGCCCGATGGAAGGCCCGGGGCCGGTCGAGCTTGCTTGCTCGCTCATGACAAGCTGCTCCGGGGCCGTAGGGCCGCCTCGCAGAACGCCCACAGCTCCTCGGCAACGCGAGCGGGTGGACCGTCTATCTGGTGGAAGATGACGGCGTGCAGGTGGGCGGAGACGAGCTGGAAGAGGATGCCTGCATCGCGCCGGGCATCGCCCTCCCTGATCGCCCCGCATGCCTGGGCGGCCGCAATTTCACGCTCGAAGACCTCCACCAGCGGTCGGAGCACCAGGCGGAGCTCTTCGGGGCGAGACTCAGCCAGTCGCAGGTGCTCGCGCACCAGCGCCGCTGCGTAGGGCAGGTTCCCGTCGCGGGCAATGAAGCCGAACAGCCCGACCACAGCGGAGCGCAGCCGCTCGATTGGCTCGGTATGGCGGTCCACGAGCTCGCCCAGCGCAGAGGCGCCCATCCGGGCGTCGCCGGCGAACAGAGCGACAAGAAGCTCGTCCTTGCCCGAGAAGCACCGGTAGAACGTCTTGAGCGATGTGCCCGACAGGCTCACGACCTGGGCGACCGTGAACGACGTCCCTCCGGCACGCAAGGTGAGCTCCCGCGCTGACGCGAGCAGACGCTCTGCTGCGTCTGCGCGCCGCGACTCCATAGCGCTTCGCGACTCCATAGCGCTTCGCGACTCTGCCGGCGCTCGTGCGCTCACATGCCTCCCTTGGCGGTCATCGTCTTTAGAGGATAACATCTCCGGAGAACGACGTTCTCCAAGGCTGCGCGAGCAGCAGGGCTGCCTTTCCGCCAGCAGGGGGCTGTGCTCGTGCGCCAGGGGGGAGTGACGCGTAGCAGTAGCAGGCCAGTGAGGGCCAACGAGGAAGGGGCGAGCGAGGATGGATGCTCAGGTCGGTAGTGGTGCCAATGAACCGGTGGCTCCGGGGCTCGTCATCGACGGCCGCGTCGAGCAGGGCGAGAACGGGGACTACCCGGTCACGAACCCTGCCCGCCCGGGGGAAGAGGTTCTGAGAGCGCCGGCGGCGTCGCCGGGCCAGCTCGACTCGGCGGTGCAAGCTGCGCGCCGTGCCCAGCCGGCGTGGGCTGCGATCACCATCGAGGAGCGCGCCGCCGCGGTGGCCAAGGCGGCCGAGCTTGCAGCTTCGGCGGTCGAGGCTGGCGACCTGGCCAGGTTGCTCACCCGGGAGCACGGCAAGGTGCTCTGGGAGTCCCAGTTCGACACCGGCACCATCGGCGGTATGGCCGGAGCTTTCGCTCCGCTAGTCGCCGGAGCGGTAGCGACGCGCAGGATAGGGGCTTCGGGGATCGAGGCTCTTCCCGAGGGTTCGCCGGGAGCGGGGAAGGCCAACCTCGTCGAGCACGTGCCTTACGGCGTGGTGGGCGCCATCGTGCCGTTCAACTGGCCGGTCTCCATACTCGGCAACAAGGTGCTCCCGGCACTGCTGGCAGGCAATGCCGTGGTGGTGAAGGCGCCTCCCACCTGTCCGGGGGCGGTCCTCTCGGTGGCGGCCGCCCTTGCCGAGGGCTTGGAGCCGGGTCTGGTGAACGTAGTCAATGGCCCGGGGGCAGAGATCGGGGAGGCGCTCGTCGGTCATGCCGGGGTGGACATGGTGAGCTTCACGGGGGGAGTCGCGAGCGGGCGTGCCGTCATGGCCCTCGCGGCAAGGACCACCAAGCCGGTCGTGCTCGAGCTGGGCGGCAACGACCCCGCTCTCGTTGCTCCCGACGTGGAGGTGGACGAGGCGCTTGCTGCGAAGATCGTCGAGGCGGCTTTCGTCACGAGCGGGCAGGTGTGCATGGCGCTCAAGCGCCTGTACGTGCCCGAGCGGCAGGTGCGCGCGATGGTGGAGGCTCTCGTAGCGAGACTCTCCTCGGAGGTCGTAGGCGACGGCCTCCTGCCAGAGGTGACGATGGGTCCGGTGCACACGGCCCTCGCTCGTGACCGGGTGGAGCGGATGCTCGCCGAGGCGGAGGCTACCGGCGCCAAGGTGCATCGCCCAGCAGCAGTTCGCGAGGAGGATGCTCGCGCCGGGGGCTATTTCGTGTCGCCGGCGATCGTCGAGGACCCTCCGCCGGGGTCGGCCATAGTCGTGGAGGAGCAGTTCGCCCCCGTGCTGCCCGTCATCGGATACCGGGACTTGGACGACGCGCTGGCACAGGCCAACGCCACCTCGTTCGGGCTCTGCGCGTCCGTGTGGAGCGACGACGACGACCTGTCGGCGTCGCTTGCGCGCCGCCTCGAGGCAGGGACGGTGTTCGTGAACTCGCATGGCATGGGCGCGATGGACCACCTGGCGCCCTTCGGAGGCTGGAAGTCTTCGGGATTGGGCGCGGAGCTGGGAGAGGAAGGGATGCTCGCCTTCACTCGTGCCCGGGTGCTTCGCGGTGTTCCGGTGGGCAGCGCGCGGTGAGCGCCAAGAGCACGGCCGGTGCGCCAAACACAGCAAGAACAGCAAACACGGTGAGCCGGCTCGAGAAGGAGGCGAAATGCTCGACCTGTTGATCCGTTCGGGCACGGTGGTCGATGGCACCTCCGCACCGGCCAGGCAAGCCGATGTCGGGGTGCGCTCCGGGAGGGTAGTCGCCATCGGCGATGTCGACGAGCCAGCCTCCAAGGTGCTCGACGCAACCGGCTTGATGGTTGCACCGGGCTTCGTGGACCTCCACACCCACTACGACGCGCAGCTCTTCTGGGATCCCACCGCAAGTCCCTCGCCGCTGCACGGGGTCACCACTGTCATAGGGGGAAACTGCGGGTTCTCCCTTGCGCCCGCGGGTCCCGAGCACGCCGGTTACCTGTCGCGGATGATGGCACGTGTCGAGGGCATGCCGCTCCCGGCCCTGGAGGCAGGGCTCGACTGGGAGTGGTCCTCCTTCGGTGAATGGCTGGCACGCCTCGAAGGGCGCCTTGGGGTGAACGCCGGCTTTCTGGCCGGGCATTCCACGATCCGCAGGGCGGCGATGGGTGACCGGGCGGTGGGTGGCGAGGCCAGCGCCGAAGAAGTCGAGGCGATGGTCGCGGCTTTGAAGGATGCGATGGCGCAAGGTGCTCTCGGCCTGTCCACCTCGCAAGCCCACACCCACCACGACGGCGAGGGGCAGCCAGTGCCGTCGCGAGCCGCCGGGCGCTCCGAGCTGGAGGCGCTGGCGCGCGCCGTCGCCGAGCACCCGGGGACGACGCTGGAGCTCATCGTGCCGGGCTGCCTGAACGGTTTCAGCGACGAGGAGGTCGAGCTGCTCGCGTCGCTGTCGTTGCTCGCCAACCGGCCGGCCAACTGGAACGTGCTCGGCGTGTCCGCCATGAACCCGGCTGGTGTCGAGCACCAGCTGGCCGCTTCCGACGCAGCGGCCGAGCGCGGGGCGAAGGTGGTGGCGCTCACCCTGCCCCACACGATGAAGATCCGGCTCTCCTTCGAGAACGGCGCCATCCTCGACGGCTTGCCGGGATGGCGAGAGATCCTCGCGCTCCCTATCCCCGAGCGCATCGCCGCCCTGTCGGACCCGGAAGTGCGCCGCCGGCTCGACGAGGGGGCGCACTCCAAGGACGCCGGGATCATCGGGGCGCTAGCCAACTGGAAGATGCTGCGATTCGACGAGATCTTCGATCCGTCCAATGCTGATTGCGAGGGCAAGTCGGTCGGTGAGGTGGCCGCGGAGCGGGGCCAGAGCCCCTTCGACGCCATGCTCGACGTCGTGGTCACCGATAGGCTGCGCACCGGTCTGCGTCCTCCGATTCCCGAGACGGAGGCAGACTGGGAGCTGCGCGCGAAGGTGTGGCGCGACCCGCGAACCGTTGTCGGCGGCTCCGACGCGGGCGCCCACCTCGACGTCATGTGCGGGGCGGTCTACTCGACGGCTCTGCTCGGCGAGGGCGTCGCCAAGCGCGGGCTGCTCAGCTGGGAGGAGGCGGTGCACGAGCTGTCCGACGTGCCGGCCCGCCTCTACGGACTCCGCGACAGGGGCCGCCTCGCGGAGGGATGGTGGGCGGACATCGTGGTGTTCGACCCCGAGGAGGTCGGGCACGGACCGGAGAGGACACGCGACGATCTTCCAGGCGGCGCGAGCAGGCTCTACGCCGAAGCGACGGGGATCGAGCACGTCATCGTGAACGGCACCGAGATCGTGGCCGGCAAGGCCTTCACCGGGGATCTGCCAGGAGCGCTGATCCGCTCTGGGCGTGACACCGACACTGTCACCGTGCCCGGAGGCACGCGATGAGCACCGTGCCCGGAGGCACGCGATGAGCACCGTGCCCGGAGGCACGCGATGAGCACCGTGCCCGGAGGCACGCGATGAGCACCGTGCGGGCGGCCGTGCTTCGTGAGGTCGGGCAGCCCTTCGCGATCGAGGACATCGAGCTCGCTCCCTGCGGGCCGGGAATGGTTCGTGTCCGCATAGCTGCGAGCGGCGTGTGCCACTCGGACCTGTCCATCCAGAACGGGGCGATGCCGTTCATGTTCCCGACGGTGCTCGGCCACGAAGGAGCAGGGGTCGTAGCGGAGGTGGGCGAGGGTGTGACCAGGGTGGTGCCTGGCGACCATGTGGTGCTCACGTGGATGCCGGCATGCAGGCGGTGCTTCTGGTGCCTGGCCGGCCAGCCGACCCTCTGCGAGAACGGGCTGGCAGAGGCGTTCGCAGCACCCTACGCCACGCTCGGCGGGGAGGAGCTCGTCCGTGGTCTCGGCACAGCCACGTTTGCCGAGGAGACCTTGGTGCCCGAGGGCAGCGTCGTCCCGGTGGACAAGGAGGTACCGCTGGAGCTGGCCGCCCTCGTCGGATGTGCCCTCGCTACCGGGATTGGTGCGGTGTGGCGCACTGCACGCGTGGCGCCCGGATCGAGCGTCGCGGTCGTCGGCTGCGGTGGTGTTGGGCTGGCTGTGGTACAGGGTGCGCGGCTCGCCGGGGCTTCGGAGGTGATCGCGCTCGACACGGTGGCCGCCAAGCTCGACCTAGCGTCCTCGCTCGGTGCGACGC
Organism: Actinomycetes bacterium; assembly: GCA_021801525.1. Taxonomy (GTDB): domain Bacteria; phylum Actinomycetota; class Acidimicrobiia; order Acidimicrobiales; family JAJYXR01; genus JAJYXW01. The sequence goes on along the minus strand of JAJYXW010000112.1, from coordinate 5,506 downwards.
ACACCGTGGACGCTTCGGCCTGCGACCCGGTGGCTGCGGTGCGCAAGGTGACCGGGTCTCGGGGAACGGACTACGCGTTCGAGGTGGTTGGCCGGGCCGCCACGATACGCCAGGCCTTCGCCATGACGCGCCGTGGAGGCACGACCGTGCTTGTAGGTGCGGGATCGCCTTCCGAGGAGGTCGGCTTCACCGCCATGGAGCTCTTCGTGGACGCGAAGGCGATCCTCGGATGCGTGTACGGCTCGGTCGACCCCGAGCGCGACTTCCCCGTGCTCGTGGACCTGGTGCGCAAGGGCCGGATAGACGCCGCGTCCATGGTCACGCGCCGCATATCCCTCGGGGAGCTGAACGACGCGTTTCGCGCGATGGAGGCGGGAGAGGTAGCCCGCAGCGTCATCGTCTTCGACGGCTCCAACCCGGAGGGCTGAGAGGGCCCGGAAGGCGGGGTCGCTTCGGGGATCGAGCTCGAGGCGAGCGGCGTCAGGAAGCACCCAGGTATGCGTCGCGGACCATTGGGCTCGCCATCACCTCTTCCATAGTCCCTTCTGCGACGAGGCGTCCCAGCACGAGCACTATCACGCGGTCGACGACCTGGGAGACCATGTGGAGGTCGTGCTCCACGAGGACGATCGTCGTACCGTGCTCCTCCCTCACGCGGCGCAGCACGCCGGCGAGCGCGGCGGTCTCGTTGGCGTCGAGGCCGGAGGATGGCTCGTCCAGCATGAGCAGTCTGGGCCGGCTCGCCAGGGCTCGCCCCAGCTCCACGAGCCGACCCTGGCCGAGGGTCAGCGCCTCGACCACGGTGTCGGCCACGTCGTCGAGGCCGAGGAGGGAGATCGTCTCGTCAGCCTGGGAGCGCTCGTCGGGGCTCACGGATTGCCACCACCATGGCCATCCCCTGACGTCCCACCAGTGGCGCGCGGAGCGTGTGGCGGCTTCGCCGGCGACGAAGAGGTGCTCGCGTACGGTCATGCCGGTGAAGAGCTCCATGCGCTGGAACGTTCTCGCCAGTCCGAGGCGGCTGCGCCGGTGGGTGGGAAGGTGGTCGAGGCGCACCCCGTCGAAGACCACGCTGCCCGAATCGGGCCGGAGGATCCCGAGCAGGCAGTTGAAAAGCGTAGTCTTTCCGGCTCCGTTGGGGCCTATGAGGCCGATCGCCTCGCCGCTGTCGGCATCGATGGATATGGTGTCGAGTGCCGTGATCCGCCCGAAGCGCTTGGAGATCTCGTGTGCTTCGAGCAGTGCCATCAGAGCGCCCCGAGGGCACGGGCATCCTCGGCGCCCCCTGCCCCTGCCCCTGCCCCTGCCCCTGCCCCTGCCCCGGCTCCTGCGCCGCCCGCCCCGGGCTCCGTGGCAGCGTTGTCAGGGCCGGCGCGGCCTAGCAGGCCGAGGAGGCGCCTGGTCCACAGTCGCTTCTGGAACTCCACGGCTCCCTCGGGGTGGCGCGCGTAGGTGAGGGCGCCCAAGCCGAAGACGACAGGGAGCAGCGCCGCGAAGCGGCTCGGCAGGTAGGTGAGGAGCTGCTGGATCACCGCGTATGCCATGCCGGCTTGGATCGCTCCTTCGATCGTCCGGGCACCAGTGGTGACGACAATGACGACGAACACGAGGGAGAGCTCGTACACGAAGTCATTCGACGACACGTTGGTGAGGAGCGACCCGTACAGGGCGCCCCCGGCACCGGCGATGGCGGCAGAGAAGGCGAACACCGCTACTCGCATGCCACTGACGTTTACGCCGGTTGCCGCCGCGCCGGTGCTGCTCCCGTCCATTGCCGCGAGGAAGCGACCGGCAGTTCCCCTTCGCGTGAAGTGCACCGCGGCAGCGCAGACCACCAAGACCACCAGGGCGAGGACGAAGAAGGCTTTCGGGTTTTGGAAGCTGATGGGGCCGAGCTGGGGTCGCGCCACGGTGACGCCCGCAGCGCCGTTGCCGACCCAGCCGAGCGGGAACAAGATGTTGTCGGCGAGGAGCGCGAAGGCCAGCGTGGCGACAGCGAGGGCCATCGCGCCCATCCGCAGCGTCGGGACCGCTATCAGCGCTCCGAGGGCCGCTGCGAGCACGGCGCCGACTGCGATCCCGGCGAACACGGAGAGGCCCAGGTGGTCACCCAGCTGGCCAGCGGCAAACGCGCCTACGCCGGCGAAGGTGGCTTGGCAGAGGGAGATCTGCCCGCTCATCCCAGTGAGAACGGTCACGGAGAGGAAGATGACGCTCAGCACGATTCCCTCGGTGACGACGAACAGCCATACTCCCGACACCCAGGTGAGGGCCGAGGCGAGGAAGGCCACTGCCAGGAGCAGGCCGCCGATCCGCACGGCACGGTTCAAGGAGCCGGTTCGCAAGCTGGCCGCGAGCGGCGCGGCCGGGGGGTCACAGGAGGCCATCGGGTCGCTCAGCTCCCTCTTGCGGCGGAACCCAGGAAGGGCAACGAGGAGCACGATCAGCACCAGGAACGGCAAGGAGGGCTCCAGGCCGTTGGCGAGCACGCTTCCCGACGGCAGGTAGGCGCCGATCACCTGCTGAGCGATGCCCAGCGCGATGCCCCCGGCCAGGGTGAGCGGCAGGCTGGTGAAACCGCCGGCAGCCGCTGCTGCCAGAGCGCCCACGAGCAGCCCGGTGAAGTCGAGGACGCTGAGCTGTGCGTAGAGGGGCGCGAGCATGACACCGGCCAGGCCGGCCAGCAGGCTCGACAGGACCCACGACACCGAGCTGACCCGCGCCGAGTTGACACCTTCGAGCTCGGCCAGGCGAGGGCTCTCAACGACTGCCCGCATCTGCAGCCCGAGCGGAGTCAAGCGGTAGAGCGCCGCGAGCCCGAGAGCGGTCAGCACCGTGACGGCGGTGGTGGAGATCTCGATCCCGTTCAGCGGGACACTGCCCAGGTGGGCGTAGACCCGGACCGGGTCGAGCAGGAGCGCGGGGGGCTTCAGCCGCTCGCCGGAACCGAAGACGAGAACGGTGATCCCGGGGATGGCGATGAGAAGTCCGAGAGCCGAGACGATCCCGACCACGACCGGCGCGGACCTGACGAAGCGGAACAGCGAGCGTTCGAGCACGAGACCCAGCGCGGCGCTGAGCAAGAGGACGGCCAGTACGAAGGACCACCATCTGCCGAAGCCCGCGCCGATGGCGACGTAGAAGGCAAGCGCAGACACGTATGCCTGGGCTCCGAAAGCCAGGTTCAGGACCCCGGTGGTGTTGTAGGTGAGGACGAGGCCTACTGCCAGGAGCGCGAACACGCATCCGTAGGGGATACCCGGCAGAGCGTAGGCCAGGAAGTGGCTCACCCTCCGGGCACCCCCGCCGGTGCAGGGATGGTGGTGATGGGGCCGCTCAGGTCCTTGCTCGGGTAGGGCTGCGGGAAGCAGGTGAACACGTGTGGCGGGCTCGCGAACACCGGTACGAACCTGCCGGCCCGGGCCTCGACGAAGACGTTGCAGTTGGTGGAGCCATCGCCGTGATGGGCCACCTGCCAGTCGACTCCGGGCATGATGCCGGCGGTGAAGTTGGTCATCTTGTTAACGGCCGCGATGAGGCGCTCCCTCGTCACGTCACGGCCAATGGCCCGAAGCCCTGTCACGAACTGGTCGGCGTTCACCCAACCTGCAAGGGCCGCCTGGGTCGGTCGGGCAGGCGGGGAGAGCCGGCTCATCCAATGGAGGAACTGCGTCATCGCCTTGTAGTGGCCGGGATAGAGGGCCGGAGCCTCGAAGGGCACCTGGGGGACGAAGAAGTAGACGCCGTTCAACTGTGACGGGTACTTCTTCAGGTAGACGGGGTTGTACCCGGAGAACCAGAGCTGGTGGACCCCCGCCAGGCCGGCTTGCTGCAAGGTGTCGGAGAGGAGGATGTTGCCGGTGATGTCCATGCAGCTCACTACCAGGTCGACGCCGGCGGACGCGATCCGCTGCACCTCGGTCGTCAGGCTGACGACCGGCACTGGCACGCTCAGGTTCTCGTAGGCCACGGGGATGCCGAACTTGCGCAGGGAGTTGACGACTCCCTGGCAGCCTTGGCTCGACTGCGGGTAGTCGTACGCGATGACGGCGGCCTTGCGGGTGTGGAGCTGCTGGGCCAGGTAGGCCCGCTCCGGGCCTGCCGGGGTGAAATCCAGGTACGAGCCCGTGTTGCCGAACAGGCTCGGGCCTGCTCCCCACTCGGAGTTTGAGTTGATGTCGTAACCGAAGGTGGGCACGTTGTGGCTCGCGAGGAAGCTCGCCCCGGTGAAGGTGGCCGTGCCTACTCCAACGATGGCAAAGACGTGGTCCTGCTGGACCAGGTTCCGTGCCTGCACAGCGTCGAGCGAGGAGCTCGACTGGTCGTCGGCGACGTCGGCAAGGACGATCTTCCGGCCGTTGACCCCGCCCTCGGAGTTGACCATGTCCAGGTAGGCTTGCACGCCGCTTACCACGGGGGCGAACTCGGAGGGGTCGGGTCCGGTCATAGACGCCAGAGCACCGACGACGATCTTGCTCGGGTAGACGCCCGTCGTGTTGCCGGCAGTGGACGTCTGCAGCGTGGCGTTCCCGCAGGAAGCCGCCAGCAGGGAACACGCAGCCAGAGCGCCTAGTGCCATCCGTCTCATCGTCTCTCCCTTTGTTGTGCCCCGACTGGCGAAGACTCGCTGCCCTCTCTGCCGATACAGGTGTTGCCCGAGGCCCCGTTGCTCACCCGGCCCTTTTCCGGGCGAGCGGGCTCGGGGTCGCGCGGCAGGCCGAGCAGGCGCTCACCTATGAGGTTACGCTGCACCTCGCTAGTGCCGCCGGCAATGGTCAGGCAGCGCGTGACGAGGAAACCGTATCCGAAGCGGCGCCCTTCGCCGTCGAAGATCGCTCCCTGGTCCCCGAGCAGGTCGAGGGCGAGCTCCTGCACCCGCTGCTCGTGCTCGGCGCCGAGCAGCTTGCGGAGGCTGGACTCGGGGCCGGGGTCGAGGCCGGCGAGCACGCGCAGAGTCGCGCGGTAGGACATGACGGCGAGCGACTGCGCTTCGACGAGCAGGGATCCCACTCGCTCCAGCACGATGTCCGGAGGGAGGTCCGGCACGAGCGCGAGCAGGGCTTCGGCGCCGAAGCCGAAGGTCGAGCCCCCCGACACCGAGATCCTCTCGTTGGCGAGGGTGGTCCGAGCTACTTGCCATCCGCCGTTCACAGGACCGATCACGTTGTCGTCGGGAACCTCCACGCCGTCGAGGAAAACCTCGTTGAACATGGCGTCGCCGGTGAGCTCGCGCAGCGGACGCACGACTATACCCGGGCTGTGCATGTCGACGACGAAGTAGGTGATCCCGTGGTGGCGTTCGGCTTCGGGATCGGTGCGCGCCAGGCAGATCCCGAAGTCCGCCTGGTCCGCGAGCGAGGTCCAGACCTTCTGCCCGCGCAGCTGCCAACCGGAAGAACCGCGGATTGCCCGGGTCGTCAGGCTTGCAAGGTCGGACCCGGCACCGGGCTCGCTGAAGAGCTGGCACCAGGTGATCTCTCCGAGCAAGGTCGGACCGATGAAGCGG